>JAHDWG010000165.1:1329-14715 GCA_023384495.1 Caldilineaceae bacterium | reverse complement strand
CGCGCTGGCCTTTATGGTCGACGAGCCGGCGCGGGTCGTCGAACTGACGCTCCGCAAGGTGTGGTATTCGTTTGCGTATGAACCGTGGGCGGAGTGGGTGTTTCTGAAAACGACCGTTGCGCTCCCCGCTCAATTGCCGGATGGTGTGCAGGCGCTGCTTAACCTATATTACTGGATGCTCTGGCCGTTGGTTCTCGGCGCCGCAGCCTGGTTGGTGGCGGCGGGGCGGTATCGTTGGCTATTGCCGCTGCTGTTGGTCGCCTACAGTGTTGGCAGCCAGTTGCCCTTTTTTGGCACGCCCCGCTTCCGCTGGACGGTGCAATTTGTGTTGATCGCCTATGCCGCCGCGTTTCCATTCTTGATTCGAGCCTCACAGGCGGCGCAAGGCCGAACCAGACGGGCGCTCACGGCCAAGTCAATGTGGGCGCGCGACCAGGGCGTCGCCACAACCGGGGACTCTGTTCCCGTTGCGACAACGATTTCTGCCGAGGGAGAGGCATAGTCAGTGGCGTTGACATGCGCCCCTGCTCCTTGCCAGTGGATGACGCCCACCTTTTCTGGTGCGGTTGCTTTGAAAACCGGATTCTGCGAAGATGTACATTCCTTCGATTCACTCCGGCTTTCAAACAGAGCTCAGTAAAGATGGCCGGACATCAACCGTATATCGATGTAATACCGCAATCAGTATGAACGGCTCAATCCCGCTCATCAAAATCGAGCGGTGTTCCGCGTAGCGAAAATTGGTGAACCATGACAATGTTGATCAAAGAACAGTCGTACCAGCTCTCCGCATGGAGCCTAGAGGAGTTACTCCCCTCCACAGAAGAAGCCGTGATCGGCGCGCGGCTGGCGCAGTTGGAGGCGGATGTCGATGCGTTTGTACAGCGCCGCAGCGAGTTGCGCCCTGAGATGTCGCCCGATGTCTTGCTTTCGCTTATGCGGCAATATGAAACGATTGTCGGCCAAATCTACACGCTGGGCGCCTATGGCAGCCTCTGGTTTTCGGCCGATACCCAGTCGGAGCCGGCGCTCACCTATCGCAATCGAATGCAGCAAGTCTGGACGGATGTGCAAAATCGCACCCTCTTTTTCGACCTGTGGTGGAAAGATCTGAGCGACGAAGAAGCGGAGCACCTCTTGCCCCAAGGCGAGGAGAATGCCGATTTTCGCCACTACCTGATCGATCTGCGACGCACCAAGCCGTATACACTGGATGAAAAATCCGAGCAAATTATCAATATCAAAGACGCCAACGGCATGGAGACAGTGATTACGCTCTATTCCATGCTGACCAATCGGCTTGAGTTTCAGTTGGAGGTGGATGGCGAAGTCAAGACGCTGACGCGCGATGCGTTGATGAGCCACGCGCATTCGCCCCGGCCAGAATTGCGCGCGGCGGCCTATCAGGAACTCTACCGGGTCTATGAGAAAGAGGCCAATATCCTGGCGCAGATCTATGTAAGCCGCGTGCGCGATTGGCACAACGAACAGGTCGACCTGCGCAAGTACAGCTCACCAATTGCCGTGCGCAACGTCTCCAATGACATCCCCGACGCCGCGGTGGACGCCCTGCTGGAAGTTTCGCGCGCCAATGTGGGTATCTTCCAACGTTATTTCAAGCTCAAGGCCGGCTGGTTGGGGTTGGACAAGTTGCGCCGCTACGACATCTATGCGCCGCTGGCCGGCTCGGATCGCCAGGTGCACTATAGCGATGCGGTCGAGACGGTGCTCGACACATTCGAGCATTTCGACCCGTTGCTGGCCCGCCACGCGGCGCGCGTCTTTGCCGAAAACCACATCGACAGCGAGGTGCGCAAGGGGAAGCGCGGCGGCGCGTTCTGCGCCACCGTCCTGCCCACCATGACGCCGTGGGTGCTGATGAATTACACCGGCAAGGTGCGCGACGTGGCGACACTGGCCCACGAGCTTGGTCATGCCATCCATAGCATGATGGCGGAAAAACATTCGTTGTTGACCCAACACCCAACGCTGCCGCTGGCCGAGACGGCCTCGGTCTTCTCGGAGATGCTGCTCACCGAACGGTTGCTGGCGGAAGAACGAGACCCGATGGTGCGCCGCGAGTTGTTGGCTGCTTCGGTCGACGACATGTACGCTACAGTCATGCGCCAGGCCTTCTTTGTGCTCTTTGAGCGTCAGGCCCACGACGCCATTATGACCAATAAGCCACCCCAGGAACTGTACGCGTTCTACATGGAAAATTTGCGCGAACAGTTTGGAGATAGCGTCGAACTGCCGCCCGAATTTCAATATGAGTGGGTCTCAATCCCCCATATTTATCACACGCCGTTTTATTGCTATGCCTATAGCTTTGGGCAGTTACTGGTGCTGGCGCTCTACCGTCGCTATCAACAAGAGGGCGACGCTTTCAAACCCGGCTATCTCAAACTGTTGGCCTATGGCGGTTCGGCGCGGCCAGAACAGATCTTGCGCGAGGCCAACATCGACATCACCGACCGGGCCTTTTGGCAGGGCGGGTTTGATGTCGTTACGGATATGATCAACGAACTCGAAGCCCTTTCGGGCTGAATCGTCATTCATGCCCACAGACCCGTTGTTGCGCATTCTATATGTCGGGCGCAAGCCCAAGTTGGTGGAGAGTTTGTGCGCGCTCCTCAAGCAGCACAACCTTGAGTTGCTTCAGGGCGATGCCCCCCCCCGCCCAATATTTGAGCTTGCAGCTGTGGCCAATCAGCAACTGGCGGTTGAGGCCGCGCGCCAAGCGCCGCCGGCTGTGGTCATGGTGGAGCTTGAACGTAAATCGGCGAGCCGCGTCCGTTTTTGCGAGATGATGCGGAATCGTCTCCCCACAGTCACCCTTGTTGCTGTAACGCCCGCGTTACCCGAGATCCCTCCTCATTTTGACGGTGTGATCCATGTGCCGTTGGTGGAGCAGCAAGTCTTTGGCTTGTTGGAAACCGCACAGAATCGCTGCACGGGGTATCTGCTGCAACACGGTGCGCTGGTGCTCAACATCGCCACGCGTACCGTCACCACCCCAAATGGCAAACATATCATGACGCCGAAACAGTGTGCGTTGCTCCAGATGCTCATGGAGAATCATGATAAAGTTGTGTCGCGCAGGGATATTATGCAGTCGATCTGGGAAACTTCGTATCTGGAAGACACCCGTACCCTCGATGTCCATATCCGTTGGTTGCGCCAATGCATTGAATCCGACCCCTCCAACCCCGCTTATCTCAAAACCGTGCGTGGGATTGGCTACCGGCTTAGTGTTGGCGACGAAGTGAGTTGAGCCGTGCAAGGCTCGTTTGTGCGCCGCCCATGGCGCATACAGCAGGAGAGAAGCATGAAAAACGCCGTAATAGTCGCCGCTGCCCGCACCGCCGTCGGCAAAGCGCCGCGCGGGAGCTTGCGCACTACTCGCCCCGATGACATGGCGGCGGATATGATCAAGGCGGTCGTCGAGCGCGCCGGGGTCGAACGCCACCTGATCGAAGATGTGGTGCTGGGCTGCGCCTTCCCCGAGGCCGAGCAGGGTATGAACGTCGCCCGCATTGCGCTGCTGCGCGCCGGCCTGCCCGAAACGGTCTGTGGGCAAACGGTCAACCGTTTCTGCTCCAGCGGCTTGCAGACCATCGCCACCGCGGCGCAACAGATCATGGCCGGCATGGGCGATGTGATCATTGCCGGTGGGGCCGAGAGCATGTCGATGGTGCCCATGGTGGGAAACAAGTTTACCGCCAACCCGGTGCTGGCCGAGGAATACCCCGGTGTCTACATCGGCATGGGGCTGACCGCGGAAAATGTGGCCCGTGAATACGGCATCTCGCGCGCCGACGCCGACGCCTTTGCGCTGCGCAGCCACCAGCGCGCCGCCGCCGCCCAAGACGCCGGTCGCTTCGACGCTGAGATTGCGCCCGTGCAGGTGACGCTCAAGACAGGCAACGGCGCCGACGTCGAAGCGCAGACCTTTCAGTTTGCCCGCGATGAGGGCGTTCGCCGCGATACCTCCGCCGAGGCGCTGGCGAAGCTCAAGCCGGTCTTTCACGTCAAGGGGTCGGTCACTGCCGGCAACAGCAGCCAGACCAGTGACGGCGCCGCGGCGCTCTTGCTCATGAGCGAAGAACGAGCCGCCGCGCTGGGTCTCAGACCTCTGGCCCGATTCGTCAGCTTTGCCGTGGGCGGCGTGCGCCCCGAGGTGATGGGCATTGGGCCAGTGGCCGCTGTGCCCAAGGCGCTCAAGCTGGCCGGTTTGACGTTGGCCGACATCGACCTGGTCGAGCTCAACGAGGCCTTCGCCGCCCAGGCGCTGGCCGTGATCCGCGATCTGGGCATGGATGAAGAGAAAGTGAATGTCAACGGCGGGGCAATTGCGTTGGGGCACCCGCTCGGCTGCACCGGCGCCAAGCTGACAGTGCAGATGATCCACGAGCTGAAGCGCCGCCAGGCCCACTTTGGGCTCGTCACCATGTGCATCGGTGGCGGCATGGGCGCGGCGGGCATCATCGAGAACCTGAACTAAGCTTGGGAAGTTTCACACCCGCACCCATACGCTGATGCTCTCGATGTGGTAAGTCTGTGGGAAGAGGTCAAAAGGGGTGGCGCGCGCCAGCCGGTATCCGCCCGCGCTGAGCAGCCGCGCATCGCGCCCCAGCGTGGCCGGGTCACACGAGACATAGACGAATCGCGCCGGCGCCAGGCGCACGATTTCGCTCACCACACCGGCCCCCAACCCGGCCCGCGGCGGGTCGGCCACCATGCCGGTCACTGGCCCCTCTATGCCGGCCAACATGGCTTCCGCATCGCCGGCATAGAGCGTGACGTTGCCAAAGGCCGCCAGATTCACCCGAAAATCCGCACAGGCGGACGGTGACGCCTCGACGCCCGCCAGCCGGGCGACGCGCGGGGCCAGGAAGGCGCCAAAAAGCCCCACCCCGCAATAGAGGTCGATCACGTTGTCGCTTGCCCCCGACGCTAGTTGTTCCAGCACAAACTCGACCATGCGTCCCGCCATGGCTGTGTTGACCTGAAAAAAGGACGGCGGCGAGACTTGGAAATCACGCCCCAACACCCGCATGAGCACTGGTTCGCCGCCCGGCTGTTGGATCGCCCCATCCGCACCCACGCGTAGCCCAATGCGCGCCTCACCCGCGAGCGGCGCGCCGGACAGCCCGCGCCAGGCCGCGTCCAGCGCCGGTTCGGGCAGGTGGCACTCGGTGATGGGGATGACCTGGTTGGCGCGCGCGGCCTGAAAACCGAGGCGGCCATCGGGCGCGCGGTGGAATTGCATGTGGTTGCGGTAGCGCCACGGCTGCGGTGAGGGGATCGTCTGGGCGACGGGCGGATCGCTCAGCCCACCCAGCCGCACCAGTTGCTCGCGCAGGATCGCGGCCTTGGCGGCCAGTTGCGCGGCATAGTCCATGTGCTGATAGTGACAGCCGCCGCATTGGGCAAAGTGGCGACAACGGGGTGCAATGCGTTGGGGCGAGGGGGAGAGCACTTCGACCAGCTCGGCCTCAACATAACCTCGTTTTTCTTTTATCAGCCGCACACGCACCGTCTCGCCGGGCAGGGCGTAGGGTGCGAAGAGGGCGCGGCCATCGGGCAACCGGCCCAGCGCCTTCCCGCCATAGGCCAGGCTTGTCAGCGTCAGCTCAACCGTGCGTACACCTTCCCGCTCAGCGCCCATTCATGCAGTATCCGTCAGTGTGCGCATCATGTGAATGTCTTCCGGCTCCAGCGCAAACATGGCTGGGTTGGGCTCGCTGGTGGGGCGAAAGCCCTGGCTCAGGTAGAAGTTGACCGCCGATTGCGAGGGGATGGCCGACACATAGAGCGCCTGGGCGCCATGCTGCCGGGCCAGGTCGGCCACGGTCTGCACCAGTTGGCGCGCCACCCCCCGCCGCCGATAGGGTTGGCTGACGTGGAGCGTTGTCAATTGCGCCAGCCCCGGCGCAAGCTCATAGCGCAGCGACGCCAGCCCGGCCAGCCGCTCGCCATCATAGGCGCCCAGCCAAAGATCGGGCTTGAGCGTCTGCCGCCACTCGGCGATGTGCTCGCGCCAAAACGCTTCATCCCCGCGGGGGCGATGCCAGTCGTGGACCTCTGCCTCGAGCTGGCCGTCCACCATCCGGTAGACCTGGGTGATATGTTCCGACAGGTCGATCTCCGTCAGCCGGGCGAAGTCAGCGTTTGGCAGAGGCCGGATGTTGATTGTTATCATGTAGTCCCTTCTCAGATCACTGCTCGACGTTACGTGTCCACAGGGCCGATAGTCGCTCACAGGGCGCCATGCCCAGTGATGCCGCCTTACCGGCTCACCGGGGTGGTGGGACGATTCGGCTGTGGTGAAGGGGCCCGAACCAAGTAGGGGCGCCTCGACCGGCATCCGATAAAAGGTATAATAAGCGGGCAGCCCAGGGTACGATCTGGAGTCCATCTCGCAGACCCAGCACGCAATGGGTTCAGGGAAAGCGAGCGCCGAACTGGGCGCCATCTCCAACTCCTCATGCAGACAGCGCAACGTTGCCTGAAGCGGGCTTTCGCCGCGCAGCAGTTTTTCCGACGGCGGGCGCAAGGCGCTGCGGACGGATCGGTCGTCGAGCGTTTGCGCGACTTCGAAGAGTAGCTGGTCGTCACGGCGAATCCAAAGCTCGGCCACGCGCACCACCCGGCGTGGGGGATTGTCGAACAGTTCCGACTCGCCGCGCTGGAGTTCCACCCAGAGGTGTTCGACGGTTTTTGTCCCATTGCAGCCCCAGGTGGTGATGTCGATGTGGTGGGTGTGGAGCCACTGGTGTAATTCAGCCAGCGAAGTGAAATTGTGCATTTCGATGCGCCATTCATTATGCCAACAGATAGGCATGGGGGTCAACTCCAGAGCGGGTGATCAAATGAATCGCATCTGGGGGTTTCAGCCGATTCAGGTTGATGCTTTCACAGGCAAGTGCAAAGGCTTTGTGTACATTCGTTTTTGCCCCGATGGCTGAATAAAATGTGGTGGCGAAGCGGGTTGCAACGTCGTCACGGATCTCGGATGTGATGCCGATGACAATGTCCACGTGCTCGGCGATCAACCGGGCCTGGGCCTCCGAGAAACAGGCGTTGAGGATGACGCAGCGGATTGCATCGTTTCCGTCGGTAAATTGAGCAAAGATGCGCTGAATCGATTCTTGGGGCAGCGAGACGGCCAGGCCTCGATCATCTTCGACAATGATCTCTCCGGCCTCGCTGCCATGACCGCTAAAATGCACAATCGTGGGTTTGTGCTCCAACAAATGGTCGATCAGATCGTTGATGCGGATAGCCGGCTCATGGGCAAATGCAAAGCGATCTCGTGCTTCTGCCTTGCGCAACGCCTCGCGGATCGAGCGCACTTCATGGGCAAGCTTCAGCTGAACCGCGCCCGACGGATTGGCGGCGAGGAAGAGGATTTTGGCAAATTCCGGGCTTTTCGTTTCTGTCTGTTCAACGGCGGGCAAAACCATCTGAGCATCAAGCCACTTTACCTGCGGCCAGTCTGTGGGCGGCCATTGGCGAGATCCCCAGTGCTCAAGGCGGTGACAGATAATTCCACCGAGGTACAGTAAGTTTCTTCGTCGCCTGTCTTGCGCTGCCAATAAAGGCTCCAGCTTTGCAATGTCCAGTAGGAGACCCCAAAGAAACTCGCGGCTATCATTATATTTTGTGAATCGATGAGCAAACTGTCGAATTGCATCAAGAATGCGAAATGCACAGAGCGCTGCCGGATCACGCGCAATCGTGTGGGTGAGATTCATTGGCTCATCGGGTGTGCGTGGGCGAACCAATGCAATTGCAAGCTCGTAGAAAGTGAGGGCGCGCTCCTTGCCTGAATGTAGGCGAGTCAAGATATTCTGGGCTAACTCGACATAATCGCGCAAAATATGCCCCATTCCAGTATCTTCATAGTCGATGACGTAGGCAGTATTTGCTTTGTCAAGCAAGATATTTTCGCCATGAAGATCGCCATGTACAATGGCCACGGTGATCCGAGGGAATTGTGATGCAGCGTGATTTTCGGCCAACCAGCGCAACGGATCGCATATGGACACGGCTAGATACTTGGATTTGCGAACCCGTGTGGGTCGATTCCGCCAGGAATCTATTCGCTGCACAAGTTTCTCATTCCAGTGTTGGTTGTAAAGTTGAAAGAGTGAGCCACTTGAGATACTCGCATTTTCATAGTTGCGGCGCCACGTCGTTCCAAACAGCTCTTGCAAAATCGCAATAAGTTGTTGATCTCTGGACAACTGAGCGGCTGGATCGAGAATAGCTTCGGCGTACAGATCATCAAATGTGTGAAATTCTGCACCACTAAAGCCGATCATGTTGTATACATGGCCGCCAAGTCTCCAGAGGAGGGTACGCGAGAACATCACTGAGCATTTGGTGCCCTCGATGTTACCGGCGATATAGCTATCATAATTGGCCTGCTCTTTTTCTGCCTTAGAGCGAGGAAGCAGTTTGAGAATGACCGGTGTTTTTTCGTCTTCGTGGGCAAGGAATACAAGTGATCGACGCCTTAGCGCGGGGATACGGCCAGATCTTGGTGTACGAACAGCCCTATCCAGCCGTTCAAGGGTCACCTTCTTGGCTTTTGGGAAAAGACGGGCAATCACGTAGTCTGCCTCATCAGCACACTCTACTTCGCTGCACCTATCAGTCCCGGTTAGCAACTGTATTGCGCGTTTAGCCGACCAACCCAATGGCCACACGATGTGGACAGTCGGATGCCAGCATTCCTCCGCAGCTTTTTGCAATGCATTTTGCACCGCCTTTGGCCCCTGGCGCTTGGCTACCACATCGATAGCGCCGAGTCTCAAGGCAGCGCGAGTAGACTCATGGTCGGTATATCCACTGACCTGAACGGTAGCGGTTGGCTTGAGTTGCTCGATTAGGTCGAGACCGCTGGTGTCTGACATATCGTAGTCGTCGCGCAGGCGTTTGTCGACCAGAGCCAGGTGACAACAATGGCTGTAGGCCAATTTGAGAGCATTATGAAGCAACCTATCACCGCTGCCTTCCGCCACAATCGGTTCATATCCCCAACGAACAATATTGTCGATATGAACTTGTCTGGTCTTTGCACGGTTTTCTACAATGAGCACACGCAGTTCACGTTTGTGTGGGGTATCCTGTTGGCTATTCATGATCATCCTCCGAAGCTGGTTGCAGATGCGACGAAATTTGGAGCGGCAGGCGGATGGCAAAGGCTGCGCCCTGTTTCCTAGGCACTGGCCGGACTGAGCCTCCAATGGTCTTGACAAGGAAGTGGACCAGCATCAGCCCCAACCCACCATGGCCGTTCCCATTGCGAGAAAATCGGCGACGAAAGAGACGCTCCTGTAGGTGCGTTGGTAATCCAGGGCCGTTATCCGATATGAGCACTTCAACTTGCCCACGCTCCGGGATCGTTCGGGTTTCGATCTGGACAATCTTGGGCGCCGTTTGGTGAGCCATTGCCCGGCTCGCATTGCGCAGCAGATGGCGAAGAATACGTTCCAGAGCCAGCGGGTAACTGTCCATCTCCAGTTCCTCACAGCAGAGATCAAAACGGGGCGTAATGTCCGCATCGATTTCTGCTAGCGGGCTTGACACTGTCGTGCGCACGTCGTCATCAAGCGGTCTCGCTTCAGGGCGGTGTGACTCAGGCGGTGTGGCGGCAACGAGGCGCCGGGCGCTCTCGTCAATGGTTGCAAGATACTCATCAATCTTGTTAGATCTTTGTACAGCCAGTTCCGCTCGTAACCCCTCCACGCTGCTACTGATATGATAGATCTCTTGTTCAATATCGTGGGCGATCTCCGTAGCCCAGGCGGTTGCTGCCGCGATCGTATTATTGACCTCCATTTCATCGCGTTCCGACGCCCGCTCTAGCGCCAAACGCACTTGCTTTGCAAGGAGTGAAGCTGTTTGAACGGCATCCGTATCAAATGCGTTCGGTTGCGTGCTTTCCAATACAAGGACGCCGATCAACCCTTTGTCTTCACTCCACAAACTAATCGCAAGCTCCGCCTGGGTATCGCCTCGCACGGCAAGGTAATCAGGGTTACCCTGCACGTACCCTTCATTGATATATTCTTTGCGTCGATTTGCCAGCGAGCGCCGAGCCACAGCCGCAACAATAGATCCCCCATCCACGGAGATAGGGCCGAGGCTCGCCTGCTCGCGTTGACCCGGCAAATAAAATGGAAGCGAGGCGGGTGTAAACACCAAACTGTGTTCATCCTTGTCATACCGTAGAACTGCTGCGGTTGTGTTACGGAAGAGGGTATCCTTTTGCAGCCTGGTCAGAACCCGCTCAATCGCCTTTTCTTGGTCCAACTCAGTTCCAATCGCCTCAGTCACATCCAGAGCCAATTCAAAACGTTGGCGCTCACGCCGGGCCTGGGTCAGCAGCAGCGCATCCTGAATACTAGCGGCTACGGCCTGCGCCAGGATCGGATACAGACGTTTTTCCTCATCGGTGAAGCTATGCGGTTTGCGATAGCTAAAGAACATGACGCCCACCGCTTTATCTTGCGCCCAAAGAGGAAAAACGGCTGTAGAATGAATTCCCTCAATTTCGACGAAATTTTTGCTGGTGAAACGTTCATTCTGCGTCACATTCTCTACCCAAAGTGGCCCAGAGAGCGTCATTGCATAACGCACCATCCCATCTTCCCGAGGCCGATCAGCCAGCAGGGCTGTTTCGTTGCGCACGCCAAAGTACGAATCGGCCAGCGCCAGCTCGCCATCTGCCGGGTCCTTATACCAGATTGTCAAGGTAGAGAGATTGGGCACGGCCTGCCGGATGCCATCGGCAATCTGGCGCAGCGTGGATGACAGTTCAGCAGAGGCGGTAATCGCCTGAGTCGCGTGCAACACAGTCTGCAAATTCCGCTGCCGGCGTACATTGCCAATCGCCAGCGCCGCCACGTGAGCAAAACGCTGCGCCATTTCTTCGTGATGCGCTGTAAAGGCGGCCAGTTGAGGCGATTCGACATTTAGCACCCCTACCACCTGTCCATCGACCCGGATGGGCGCATCCAGCTCGGAACAGGTCTGTGGGTCGCGCGGTCGATAATCAGGGTCGATGCGCACATCCGGCACATTTTGGATCTCACCTCGCGCCATGGCCCGGCTGCTGATGCCCCCTTGATCCTCGGTCGGTATTGAGCCCTCCGGTAGGCCACTTTTTGAAGGGTAGAGCAACTGGTGGATCTCTACCGGCTCGCCATCCGTTGTTGAGCGTCGCCACTTTTTTATCTTGATGCAGGGAGTGACCGGCAAAGGGTGGAACAGTTGGGGCGCCGCCTCCAGCAACAGATCGACAATCTGGCGCTCGTCGCTGTCGGCGGACAGGGCTTTTTCCAGCACGTCACCCAGCCGGCGCAGCTCGTCCTCGCGCGCTTCCTGTGTGTCGCGCAACCCCTGTGCATCGCGCCAGTTGCCAATCGCGGTGGCGGCTAGATGGGCAAACGCCTCGGCCATGGTGCGGTCATGTTCGGTGAATTTGCGTGGCGATCGATAGTTGATGTAGAGGATACCACGCGGTTTGCCCGTTCTCTGGCCAAAGATTGGCGCTGTAATCGCGGCGCGAATGCCCTCTGCCTGAATGATCGGCGCATCCGCGCGCCGCTCACCCGACCGGAGCGTCTGATCCTGTAGTACATCTTCAATCAACAGCGGCTTTTTGGATTCAAGCAGCACATACCGTGATAAGGTTGTGGGTTTCGGATTGGTGTAATGCCTGTAAGGGTTGTAGCGCCCTACGTGGGCCGTCTGGTCATGATCGTATAGGAGTTCATCCTCACTATCTTGCAAGGGATAAATAGCCGCCAGATCTGCGCCAGAGATGGCCTGAATGGCGTGACAGATGCGTTCCAACGTCTCCTTGAGCGGACGACTGACCGCCTGTACCAGCACCTCGTGTTGGATGTCAAGGAGCTGTCGCTGGGCGCGCGCCTTGCGCAAATTTTCGTAGATCAACGCTACTTCATTGGTCAATGTGTCAAAGCGATGGAGCGCACCCAAATGCTGGGGTTCACGCTGGCGGATCGTGTCCAACAGGACGATACCCACCAGCTGGTCACCCGCCTTGGCCGGCGTCAGTACATAGTCCGTGACCCCCAGCATATCGAGCAGCTTTTGTGGAAGCCGCGCTTTTGCAGTAGCAGACGGGATGAGAACAAGCTGGTGCTCGTGCAGCACTTCACCCAAAGCACCCTCTGCGTCGACCACCCAATCTGCAATCTGCTCATGCAATGGAGATACCTCAACACGTCCTGCTTGCAGGTGCGCAATATATTCTTCAAAGGTGCGAAACAGGATTTCCGCCTCATTGCACGGCGCCGGGTCCTTGGGATTGAGGCAGCCAATCGCCATGCGTACGCGCAATTTCTCCGCATTGGGCTCTGGCGTCAACACGATTGCCCGGTCAAAGCCAAAGCCAAAGGAGGTTGTTGCCAGCGTTAGCGTGGCGCGCCAGAGCCACTCGTCCACAGGCAGATCAGCGGGTTGTTGCTCTGCAATCTCCATGATCTTCTCACTGGCCGTCTGCAACATGTTGAGCTGGATGGTCATCTGGAGACGCTGTTGGTTGATCCAGGCCGACTGAATGAAGCTGGCGAGTTGGTTAACGATGGGCCGGAGCATCTCAAAGTCCCGACGACTCCACCGATGATGCTTCTCATAGTCCTCCAGAATGACAACTCCGATGTTCTTCCCACCAATGACCAATGGCAGACCAATCCAGCTCTGCACCTGGCGCTCGAGCGCCGGTCGAATCTTATGGATTGCACGATATTCGACCGTACCCGTTGGCAGGAACATGGCCTCCTGTGCGTTTTCGACAACGTGACAGATCAGACCGGGATCATCTGGGGGGCGCCAATAGGGCGGTAGATGACTACCATCTTTGATGTGGAGCGCATAATAAAGCCAGCCACGCTGGTGGCCAGCCGGATCGTGGTGTTTGAGGGCGACGACAAAATTTTGGGTTGGGACAATCACATTGAGTTCGTCATAGAGCGCTCTTAGCAGCGTGTCGAGGTTTTCGGGATTGCCCTCGGTGCTCCCGCGTCCCATAATCGCATGGACAGCGTGGTGGATGAGGGCGTCCTCCTCATAGCGTTGTGCTCGCTCTATGGCTGCGGAGACCTGGCGCGCCAATAGATATAATAGTTCGCGCTGCTCTACGCGCAGGCGTTTGGGGTGCGAGGCATTGTCCAGGGACAACACGCCGATGCACTGTCCACGGCTCAGCAGCGGAATCACCACCCAATCGCCTTCCCCAACCTTAAGTCGTGGGTGAAAATAGCCTTCACCCAGTTGAGGGCCGCTGAAAAAGCACAGTTCGCACGTCTCAACCGCTCGCCGTAAGTCGACCGGCTGTTCAACAGG
>JAHDWG010000165.1:0-1319 GCA_023384495.1 Caldilineaceae bacterium | reverse complement strand
GCTCTTGCTCGAAATCAACCAAGCAGGGCGCTCCACTCTGTTTCAACCCACGCAACATGAAGCCCATATGGTCGTCTTCCTAGACCAGGTAGAGCCGCACTCTAGCAAAACCCAATTGCGCTGCTCCGTCTACCACTGTTTCAGCAACTTGCTCCACCGTCAACGCCTGTTGAACACGCGCCGTAATCTCGTTCAACACCGCCAGCCAGTTGCGCTCGAACTGCACCGCCCGTTTGCGGATCAGCGAGCGGACGACAAAGACCAGTTCATTGGCGTCAAACGGTTTGGGCATATAGCGAAACGCGCCCAACTCGTAGGCCCTCATGCCGACCTCCATCTCATCCAACCCAGTAAAGAGGATGGTGTCCACAGTTGGGTATTTTTGATGAATCTCGTCGAGCAGTTGTAACCCGCTGTCACCTGGTCCGAGCCGATTGTCGACAAGAGCAATATCAACGCCATCCTGCGCCAGGGCAAGAACGCCGCGCGCCTCGTTGGCGTCATCGGCCTCTAGAACCTTGAGGTCGGCGTCTTTGATCTCACGCGTTAATCGATCCACCATCTGATGGCGGAAGAACTCATCGTCGTCGACAATCAATATGCGCGTCATGGTGGGGGCTCCTGATACAATGAGTGTCATGATGCGAGCCTAACGGGAAATTCTGCAAGCATGGTGGTCCCCCACAAGGCATGGCTCTCGGCCACCTTGAGGGCGCCGCCCGTGTTTTCGATCAAGCTGCGGGCCACATACAACCCCAATCCGCTGCCCTCTCCTTTACGCAAAGAAAAGCCCAAATCATAGATTCGCTGCCACAACTGCCGGTGAATGCCCGGCCCATCATCTTCAATGTAGACAGTAATCACATGCTCATCCTCGGACTTTGCGCGCAGGGCCTGTCGAATGTGAACATTGCCGCCCTGTTTGGGGCGCAGCAAGGCAATCTGTTGGATGGCGTTGAGCAGCAGGTTGAGCAACACCTGCTGCACCTGCGAGGCCTTTGCCCGCGTTACCAATACATGGGGCGGCGGGTGTAAATGGAGCCGCACTCGCGCCTGGTTCGCCACATCGCGCACAATCTCCAGACATTGCTCCACCACGAGGTCGATCCGCACATGTTCTTCTTGATCCTGCACCGTGACGCGGCCAAACAGACGCGTGGTCTTGACCAATTTTTCGACCCCAGCCGCCAATTGCTCCACAGTTTGATAGATCGACGCCAACTGGTCAACGCCACGCGAGGCGCCCATACGCTGCGCCTGCGCCAATAAGGCTAACTGGTGCTTGAGGTCGCTCAGCGAAAAGAGGACAGGGTTGAGCT
>JAHDWG010000164.1 GCA_023384495.1 Caldilineaceae bacterium | reverse complement strand
GCTGGGCCGGCTGCCGGGGTGGATCGCCCATTGGAAGGAGATGAGCGAAGACCCCACCACCCGCATTGACCGCCCGCGCCAGATCTACACCGGGCCTGGGGTGCGTTCGTTTGCGCCGCTCGACCAGCGGTAGAGGAGTTGACTGGTATTTCTCTTACGCTCCGTTGCTCGTCATGGGCTGCTCATGACGCTGGAAAGGGCACATGATATCGTTGGCCAAGTTGGGCCAGTTCATCAGCCAACCCGGCTTCAATGGGGATGCCCGTCGCGCGCCGCTGCGCACGCTGCAAGCCTTCGAGCTGGCCGGGGTAATGGACCTGATCAAACCCAGCCGCCGGTTCCAGGGCCGTCAATTCCTGCACCATCGCGGCCAGGTTCTGCTTGAAGCGGGCGAGCGGGAGAAACCGGTTCACATCGATGGCCATGATCAAGTGCCCCAGATGTCTTGGGGCATCCATCTCGGCGTACATCCGATTGATGTGGGGTCCCCACGGCATGCCGGCCAAAAGGCTGCAAAAGATGTCGATCACCATGGCCAGGCCGCTCCCTTTGGGGCCAGCCGCCGGGTGCAGCCCGGCCACGGCCCGCGGGTCGGTGGTGGGATTGCCCTGGGCATCCAGCGCCCAGCTATCGGGGATAGGGTGGCCCTCCACCGCCGCCAGCGCCACCTTGCCCCAGGCAATCGAGGTGGTGGCCATATCGAGCACCACCGGAATGCCATCGGTGGGGAAGCCAAAACAGATGGGATTGGTGCCAAAGAACGCCTTGCGCGCGCCATAGGGCACCAGCATCCGGTCGGTGGCGGTCATGCTGACGCCTGCATACCCGGCCTCAACCATGCGCAGGACATAGAAGCCGGCCATGCCAAAGTGGCTGGAGTTGCCGACGACAACGACGCTGGTCCCTGCTTCAGCGGCCAGATCCATGGCGTGCGTGGTGGCGTGATAGGCGACGACATGACCCAACCCATCCCCGCCGTCGAGCAGGCCCATTGCGGGCGCCGTCCGCGTAAAGGTCAGGTGCGGACGGGCCTTGATCGTGCCATTCTCTAGACGCCGGATGTAGTGGGCCAGCCGCACGACCCCATGCGAGTCCACGCCGGACAAGTTGGCGGTCAGCAGACAGTCGGCGACAATCGTTGCATCGTCCGTGGGGACGCCAACCGCGCTCAGCACATCGACAACAAAGGCCGAAAGCTTGCGCTCTGGAATCAAAATCGGATTGTTCTCCATCCTGCAACCCCCTGTTGTTTGCCCGAGCCAGGTGACTATCACTTTTAGAAGTGACAGTCACCTGCTGAAGCGACCATCGCTTTCAGACAGTAGGTCCGGTCTCTGGCCGGACTTGTCACGCCAGGAGGCGTGACCAACAAATTTCGTGATCTCAAACTGAGCTCGATTTAGACCGGCGTCAGCACGATCTTGACGCCGTCGCGCCGCTCGAAGGCGTCGAAAGCCGCCTGCCACTCGGTGATCGGCAGGATCGCCGAGACCAAGGGGCGGGTCTGTACTTGACCGGCGGCCATCAGGTTCAGCGCCTTGCGCCAGGCGCTTGGCAGGTGGGCAAAGCTGCCATGCACCTCCAGCTCTTTGTAACAGACCAGATCGAGATTCCACGTAACCGGCTTGCCAAAGAGCCCGACCTGTCCATAGCGGCCACGCCGGCGCACGAGTTCGAGACAGATCTGGGCCGATGCCCCGACGCCGGCGCACTCGAAGACGGCATCGGCCCCCACGCCCCCGGTCAGGTCGGCAACGATCTGTTGGGTTGCCCCCTCTTCGACATTGATGGTTAGGTCGGCGCCCAACGTTTGGGCCAGGGCCAGGCGGGCGGCGTCTGCGCCGGTTCCCAGCACGATCACCCTGGCGCCGGCGGCCTTTGCCACCTGGGCCATGAGCAGCCCAATGGCGCCCGGGCCAGAGACAATGACCGTCTCTCCCGGTTCAACCGGAGTTCGCTCCAACGCATGGACACAACAGGTCAACGGTTCGCTGAGCGCACCGGCGACCAGGTCCACACTCACGGGCAGAGGGTGGATGTTGTGCGCCGGCACGAGGACATACTGGGTGAAGCCGCCATGCACGCCACTCCCAATCGACTGGCGGTGCGGGCACAGATTGGGCAAACCGGCGCGGCAAAAGTCACAGCGGTTGCATACATAGAAATAGGTCTCGCACGTGACACGGTCACCCACCTGGCAATTGCTGACCCCGTCACCCACCGCGGCCACCAGCCCGGCCACCTCGTGCCCCATAATGACGGGCGGATTCGAGGCATACTCGCCGTGATAGATATGGATATCCGTGCCACAGACGCCGGTTGCCTTGACCTCGATCAGCACGTGTCCAGCCCGGACCTCGGGCATTGGGACCTCCAACAGCCCCACGTTGCCATCGCCCGGCGCAAGTTTGGCGACACCGATCATGGTTGCTCCTCTCTAATTGAATCCCGTTTGAAGGTGACAGTTTTGGCGGCGGCAAAACCATCGCTTTCAAACATCCACGAGTATAGAATCGATCCTGGCGGCGATACGCAGGCTGCCGTCCAAGGCCGGGTGCGTCCAGGATTTGGGGCGTGGCCAGGTGACAGTCACTTCCAAAGTGACTGTCACCTCAGGGAAAGGAGACAATGCTCCAACCCTGACTATACACCGACGCGGCGGCGCTAAGACTGGCCATGCGGGGAGAATGGAGATCGGTCATCTGGACAGTTCAACGCCCACCCGAACAACGCTGCGACAAAGTCCATTCGCAGGTGTAGCTGCTGTGTCCGCAATCGTTATTCGGATGGGCCCTCAGCAACCGCCCATGGCGTTTCGCATCAGCGCATCACCAACGGCAGGAGAACCTTTGCGCCTGGCGTGGTGGTCGTCACATGGAACGAAACCGTCGCCGAGACCTGGCTCGCAGGGTCGGGGTTGCGAACAGCGATCCCGACCGTACGGCCAAACGCAATCAAATCGGCGCTGATTGTCGAGTTGAGCCGTGCGCCATCGACAAAGGTGGTCGGGCATGGCGCGCCGTCCCATAATACCACCGCGCCGTTGACAAAGCCACTGCCAGTCACCTGCAACGTGAATCCGGCGCCCCCGGCTGCCACGCTGTCAGGGTTGATGCCGGCGATCACCGGCAACGGATTCACAATTTCGAATGGCGCGGGCGCCGAATCCAAACCGCTGCCCGGATTGCGCACGGAGACGGTGACAGCGCCGGCTGTGGTCAGCCGGCTGGCGCCCACCGTAGCCGTCAACGATACCCCGGCGCCGGCTGTCGGCAGGTCGCTGCCATTCCACACCACGGTTGCGCCGTCGGCAAAATCGCTGCCTTCCACCACAAGCTGTAGCCCGGCGCTGCCGGCCGTCGCCCGTTCTGGCGTTATCGTCGTGATCCATGGCAGGCTGCCAAGCGCAGTTTTGGCCCAGGTGTCGGGGTGATTCCAACTGGTGGCGTACGGCCATTCATAGTCATCACCTTGAGCGCCCATCCAGTAGTGACCCAGGTTCAGACCAACCAGATGATCCCAGCCGTTCAAGGTTGCCGCGCTGATTGCCAGCTCGGCGCTCCACGTCGCCTCCCCCGTCACGCTGACCTGGCCCAGCAGGCCGCCCGGCCCGAGCTGGGCAAAGCCGCCCGCGCCATCGCCGGCCAGGGTAAAGACGCCGCCATCCTCGCCGACAAAGAAGCCATAGTCGTCAGCTTGCGCCAGGTTGTCACGGCTGAGGTTGCGGTCGATCCGCACGCCTGCAAAGGCGCCGGGACCGCCGCTCCCCCTGTTCATCCCGGTGAAGCAGGCCCACAGGTGGCTGCTCGAACGCAGCAGATGCACCGTTGCCTGTGCGGCGTTGCCATAGGGCGACAACTGGAGTTGCACACCATCGGCGTAGGCGGCATCATCACAGAAGCCGTCCATGTTGGGCGCAGCGCCAAGCGGGATGCTCAACGGGGCGATGGTAAAGGTCGCCTGCGCAGTGGTCGCCTGACCAGTGGAATCGCTGGCCGTCAAGCTGGCGGTATAGTGGCCCGGCATCAAGCCGCTGACAGTGATATCTGTCCCGGAACCCACCGCGACACCATCTAGCTTCCATTGCAGATTGGCGCCGCTCAGCATGCCATCTTCGGCATCCGACGCCGAGCCTGCCAGCACCAGCGGTTCGCCCGCGGCGATGGTTTGGCCGGTGGTTGGCGTGGCAATAAAGGCTCTGGGGGGCCGATTGGGCACGGTGAACGGCGCAGAGGTCGCCAGCCCCGTATGATAGCCATCGCTGGCCGCCACCCGAATCCGGGCCTGGTTTGGCAGACTGCCCGGCACACTCGTGATCGGCAACGTCACCTGCACAGCGCCGCTATCGCCTGCGCCTGGATATTCGGTGACGAGCGCCAACCAGGTTGCGCCGTTGTCGGGCGTGTATTGCACGTTGAAGAGCAGCGCATCACCGCTATCCGGATCGCTTGCCTGCCATTGCAGCGCCAGCGACGTGTCCACTGTCTCACCGCCGGCTGGCGTGATGATGCTCACCGTCGGCGTCGCGGCGCCTATCGTGCGGCTGGCAAGCAGTGTGGCGTCGGCCAGCAGTTCGATGCGCGCCACAGGGGCGGTTGGCGCCGCAAAGGTCGTCACAAAGACCCTTTCCTCGGTGTAGCCATCACCACTCTCGGCCAGCGTCACCGGCTGGTCGATGAGCACATTGTTGCCTGCATCGAGCAACCGGACATGATAGGTGGCCGTGGCGGCGTCGATCTGGGCGGCCTGCGCCGCCGTTTCACTCCACTTGCGCAACATGCTGGCGCCCATGGCTGAAGCCGGATAGACCCAGGCATAGCGCAGCTCGCCAGTGTTGTTGGTCGTGTTGACCGCGCCATTGATAAAGACGGCGTCGCCAGCGAGCGCCTGCGCTGGGCGACTGCTGGCCGCTTCAGCCAGGCCACTGCCCAGGCGGCTGAAGATCGCCTTCCACGTGTAGTCGCTTGTCCAAACCGGGTCGCAGTAGCTCATCAGGTCGCGCGCGGCGTTCGGCGCAAAGATGTTGCGGAGCTTGGGGTCAAAGCCGTAGTGATTGGCCGGACCCACATTGTCGATCTGGTTGGTGGGATAGGGATAGCTGGCGTCGATGTTATCGGGCCCGCCGCAGTTGACATGGCGGCGACCGACGCCGTGGCCCAGTTCGTGCGCCAACGTCACACCCGCATCCGGCCAGACCGAACTGGTGGACGAGGTGGGGCTGTGGGGCGGGAATTTCATCCAGACCACGTTGTCATTGAGGTAGGCCGCGCCCAATACGGAGCCTGTGTTGATCGTGCTGTCAACCATCCCAATGTAATAGGTGGTGGCATTGACGTTATCACACTCGTCGGGGTCATCCGAGAAGAAGTCGCGAATGTTGAGCGATGTGAGCACCTTGCCCGAATCAGCCGGCAGTTCGTAGGGCCCAAAGCAGGGATAGGGGATAAAGAGCGCCCAGCAAACCTCAATTTCGGCGATGTCGCTGTCCTGATAGTAGGCCCAGTGGCTCTTGGTCGGCCAGAGCCGTTCGGCCAGGTTGACCATGGGCCAGAAGTTGGGATTGCCGGTCGAGGCGTAGGGGCCGTGTGTGCGCACCGGCACATAGACGGTGCAGACGGGCGCCTTGGCAACGAAGTTGGCCGTGCGCGCCAACTCGTTGTTGCCCCGATTGGGGTCGCTGTAGTTGTTGCGCGGGTCCACCACAAGCCGCAGGTTGGTCGAACCCGCGCCCACCCAACTTGCGGGCAGTTGGAAGAGCCAGCCCGCGTTGCGGTCGGCGCGATCATAGCTGCCACCCACGAAGAGATCCTCCACCCCGTTGAGCGAATGAAGCGGCGAGCCGGGCAGCGGGGCCCCACCGCGCTCACCATACAGATACGCTTCCACCGAGACCGCGCGCGGGCCGCTAACGGCGCGGCCATAGCCACGCACAAATGTGCCCTTGTCCGCGCTCAGCGGCACATCGTTGGCCAGGCTCTGAATCCCCTGCGTCACTTCGAGTCTGTCGGCCGCCAGGTCGCGCACGATGGCGGTGGCGTCGAAGGGCAGACGGTAGATGCCGGCGTCGTCGCTGAAGTAGACACCCAACTCATCGGCAAAGAGCCGGGTCTTGATGGTGGGCCGGTTGACGGCGATGTCGACCACGGCGCCGCTGGGGTGCGGCATGCGGCGCAGGCGGCCATCACGCCCGGTCGAGTCGAGGTAACGCTCGATCCAGTAAAGCTGGTTGTTGGCGACCAGCGGTACGCCAAGCCACCAGTTGTGGTCGCTTGGGGCCGTGTAGACCGTGCTGTCACTACAGCCTTGGAGTGTCCAGCCGCCGGGTAATTGGAAGCGATAGGTGCAGACGTGTTTGCGGATCTGATTGCCTTGGACCCAATAGATCTCGTCAACGTGCAACGGGAACGTTTCATAGGCGTAGTGCATCAAGCTCGAGCCGCTGGCAAAGGTCACGAGCCTCTCCTTGGCGCAGGGCGGTGACGGGCAGGTGGGGTTCATCCTCCACAGGCCGCCATCCTCGGCCCAGTAGAGATCGCTGCCTACCACCAGTGGCCGCGAGGGAGACGCGCCGGTGTCGGCGATCTTGACCGCGCCGCCGCCATCGCGTTCGACCCGGAAGATCCGTCTGCCCAATGCGTCCACGCCATAAAGGTGGTCGGCGTCAAGCGCCGTGTAGAAGCGCCACAGCGCCGGCGTGAAGGTGTGCACGGTTGTTGGTGGATCATACGGAGAGCCGCTGGGCCGATATTCGACGCGGCCGGTGTCGGCGTTGTAGTAGAACAGGCCGGTGCTATCGGCGATCATGTCCAGGAAGGTGGCGCACAGCGCGTAGTCGTTGATCGTCGACAACAGGCGAGTCGCGCCGCCGTGGCTGGGCATGCGCCGCAGATGGGCGTTTGGATTGAATTCGTCACTCCAACAGTGGTCCGCCCAGTAGAGCAGACCGCTCTCCAGCCAATACTCCTCGTTGAACTGGTTGACAAGCACGGTCGGGTCGGTGGTGATCTCGGCGGGTTGGACTTCTGTTCCCCCCGTCTGACCCGTGGGCAAATCCGCCTGGGCCTGGGTCTGGCCGCCCCAAGCGGGCAAAATCATTGACAGCACAAGAAGATGCGTGATGGCCAGCATCACGAAATTGCGCAAAGCGCGGTGCTTGATATTGGTAAACATGGTTGATTCTCCCTTGAGCCTTCGTGGGTTTAACGGTTCATCGAGGCTCGAAGAGACATTGACCCACATTGCATTGCGGCATCAGACAACCACACGCCGCTGGTTCGCCTCCGCGGGTCGGGGGCATACACCCGGCCAGCCCAGCGTGTGGGACGGCCAGTTGTGGTCCATCGTTTCACCTCCCTTCAGCCATTATTGGGTGGACGCCCGTGAGCGGCGATGCGGGCCTGCGCCCCACCGCCGCTCACACCATCACGCCAGATGCAACCAACCACCCTCACTACTCCGGCGGCGCCCAGTTCATCTCCATCTCGCCGATGCAGGCGCTATCCGGCGCCTGGGTCGGGTTGGCCAGGAACTGGGCGATCAGATCCAGCGCCATGCCGACAGCACTGATCTGGCCGCGCCTCGCGTGGAAACGCAAATGCCATTCCACCCTGGCAAAATCGGGTTCCCGCCTACGAAGAGGCAACTGTTCAGTCAGCTCGACATCGTAACGAGCTTGTCGTATTCTCTGCCTCGGTTCCCACAAGGTCATGGAGACATCCATAGGAGTTACACCAATTACCCACATAGCCGCCACGTTTCACCTCGCGCTGATGACCTGTGCCGTTATCCTTGTAGCCAGCACTCGGATAGAGCACTGCTGTGTATCCCCTTTTGACCCACATCTGGCTGCTTCGGTTGTTCCAGAAGGAGTCTTCGCCAGAAAACGAGGAGATGTCCCCCTGGGTGCTCAGGTAGCCGCCATCGCCATATCTATCGTACAAGACGCAGTGACCCCAGGTCTCACCTGGCAGCGCGCTCTCACATTTGACCGATGATGCACGGTTGTTGGTTGTCGATCTTGTCAAGTCATAAAGACATCCAAACTGATTGCAGTCGTGACCATTGAAGCCATCGAACATTACCAACTGGCTGCTATAGTTAGCGCCATCGTACAGGGTGGACTGGAAGCCTTTCTTTACCCATACCTGGCTCGTTCGATTGTCCCAGAAGGACGAGTCGCCCGTAAACGAAGGGATGTTCCCACGGAAGCTCAGGTAGCTTCCGTCGACATCTGTGTCATAAAGCACGCAATGCCCCCAAGTATCACCCGGAAGGCTGGGGTCGCCACTGTTCTGCTTAATCCAGTCACTGGCCACATAAGTTGACTTTGCAAATGAGTCGGGAGGACTACCGGTCCAGGAGTTTACGCCTGCAACAATCCAACGACGATCGTAAATGAGCATAGGTCCACCGGAGTCTCCTTCGCAAAGACCGGCGCTGTGCTGCTTCGCTTTGTAGTGCCAATCCTCATCGACCTCGGCTAACTGAACCGGCGCCCATCTTGGGCGTCCATCGGGATCGTTGCTGCAACCCTCTTGGCCAAACTTGCCGTAACCATAGAGAAGGATGCTATCGTTTTTCCTAAGCGTTTCCTGAGAGATGGGCAGTGGGGCTAAACCTGCTGCGTTGACGTTTTTATCCTTGAAGATCGAATGGCTGAACTTGATGACAGCATAGTCATAGGAAGCCCACTTGAGGACCTCATAGAGCGGATGATGTACCATGGTTCCTTTGATACTCCCCCGGCTGTTGGGCAGCGTGAACGTGACTGTAGCACCGTTTGATCTACAGTGAGCTGCCGACAGCGCCGCGAATTCCGAGATGAGCGTGGCCGTACATCCACCGATTGAACCGATGGCCTCTAATGGCCCAGATGGCTCCCAAACGGTTCCGCCAAACACGATCTTTTGCATGGAATCGTGAGGGTGTTCCCACCAAGCATAATCCAGCGCTGTGTCTGCTGTGCTTGAGGTAACAACCCTGTAATCGATGTTATCATGATGGCGGTCGGCTCCATCGTCGTCTGGTCGAGGCCAATCCCCATTGGGTGGTGAAGGCGCCCAAGGCCAACATGCACTGACCAGCAGTGCAGTTAATAGTAGCAGGCTGAGAAATCGATTTATGCGTAACATCGACGTTACTCCTCTTGGTGTTCATCGAACAGGGAACAACTTCACTTTTTCCGTTGTCCACTGTTCGTCAGTCGCTCTCTTTGACGAGTTGTCGAACAGAGCGGCGGTCCGCTTCGCAGATGGGAATGTTCATTTGACCTGCAATTGTCAATCAGGCGGAATCTGGGCGCACATGGGTTCGACCCGATAGAACGCTCGCTCATCGCATGTCAGTTCGCGAACATAGCGGTTTTCCAGAATCCAGTCGACCAGGCCATCCAGCGCGTCTGGCGGGAGTTTCCACAATCGAAGCGTATCGTCTCTCCACATATCCCATGCCAGTATCATTTGACCGTCGCCCACAAAGATAGCCTGCTGGATACGTCCACTGTGCCCAACAAAGCTGACGATCTGGTCGCCCGATTCAATGTCCCACACTCGTAGGGCGTCCTCTGCGCCTGAAAGCGCAAAACGACCATCGTGGCTAAAGGAAACGGCGCTGATGGGGTCGGTATGTCCTACGTAGATACGAGGTTCTGACCCAGCGCTATTCACATCCCAGAGTCTCAGAAGAGGATCATCGTGGCCGGAAAGAACCTGTTGACCATCAGGGCTGAAGGCGACATCATTCACTGGCGATATAGGGCCAAAGGTTCGCACTTCTGTAAGATTTCTCATGTCCCAGTAAATCATTGTCCGGTCGCCTGATCCCGAAACCATATAGTAACCATTGGGGCTGAATGCGACTGCTGTTACCGTAGTGGTATGGCCATCCAGCACCTGTTTTTTCTTGCGGCGGGCAATATCCCATAGGATCAGGTTGCCGTCACAGTTCGGATGAGCTGTATGGGGGTCTGCACAGTAGGAACCTGAAACAGCCTGGTTGCCATTGGTAGGGTTAAAGGCAATGTCTCGCACCCAGGTAGTGGTAGGAGATAATCTCATACCGCTCCGGAGCAGAGTGAATTGAAGTATTGAGCTCACTGCGTAAGCTTTTTTCCCACCACTCTGGGTGTCCAAGTTCGGCTTCAAAATCGCCTCGTATTTTCTGGCCAGACTCCCAGTCTAGGGGTGTGAGATAATCTCACGTTACTACCCGCACCCAACCGGGGTGGCGATCCTCAAAACACCATGAGGCTTCAGTTGCTAACTCCAGCGTACAGATGGCCCCTGTCTTCAGGCCAAATAGAACGCGTTCTCCATCGGGGCTGAAAGTCACCACGTAAGTGTGCTCCACCGGCCAGTACCCAGAGCGTATGTCGATGCGAATCGGAGCGCCTCGATGCTCGATATCCCAGCGATAGAGCTCTGAGCCATCTACGACCAACCCGCTGCGTCCATCGGGGCTGAGTGCAAACTTGCTGGCGTGGGTGCGATGGATCTCTGCGCCAGCGCCAATATCCCACAGTCGAATGCTGCCATCGCTTGCCCCGGACAAGATATGGCGACCATCTGGGCTGAATGCAACACGGTTGACTGTCTGCTTGTGGCCTGAAAATCGGTGTAGTATGGTTCTTTTGGCAGGATCATCGTTCCATGAGCCATTCCAGAGTATGATGCTTTGATCTTCTGAAGCAGACGCCATATAGCGACCGTTCGGGCTGAAAGCGACACCTGTCACACTGTCAATGTGCCCTTCCTCTCCATACGGTGGAAAGTCAAGACATTTATTGGTATCAAGTGACCAGAGACAACTGCGATTCCCACCATAGCCATACCTGCCTGCGCCAGCAAAGATTCTTTTCCCATCCGAGCTGATTGCCAGACCAACTATACCGCCATTATCCCCAAAAAGCCCCTCGCCGATTCTTGTTCCATTGGCGGCGTCGATCAAATAGATGAAACCGTCACCCGAACCCGAAACAATAGCAGGCTCCGTCGGGCTGAAGAGCACGCTTGTGACCTCGTCCGTATGATCTGTGAACGTCCATTGGCTACGATCCGGAAGTGTCCATACATTTTCGATGGGGTTATACTCTAGATTCCATAGCTTCACTGTGCTGTCCGCCCCACCTGAAACAATTTGCTTCCCAGTTGGGCTAAACGCCACTGCGGTAACCGCGCCGTTATGGGCTGTCACCTTCCCTACAACTCTCCACTGGTCCTCAGTTTCGAGTTCGCCCAGCACAAGCGCGCCATCCTCATATCCGGCAATCACCTGTTGCCCAGTCACATTGAAGGCCAGGCTGTAGGCCGTTCCTGTATGCCAAGCCAGTGGCTGGCCTGCACCGCGCTGAAGATTCCATAGAATCACGCTGCCATCCTGCGCACTCGATATCGCTACATGACTATCGCTCGGATGGAAAGCCAGGCTGGTGACACTCCCTCTGTGGCCATTCAGATGACTCCGCGTGAATCCCGGAGTACGATAGAAGAGACTCAGTGCACGTTCGGTCTCCGGTGGTACTATCGCCGCCAGCTCCCGCGCCAAACCTGGGGCCATGGAGCCGATGGTTTTCACGGCGCGGTTGTCTTGAATCTTTGCTGCCGAAATTCCTTGATAGGCTTCTAGAGCAAGGGCGACTGCCAGATCTTGATCCCCGATATCCGCCGCGTTTTGTGAAGCAATGGCTAGTTTTAGACTGTGCGCTTCATTTGCGCGTTGTAATGCTGAAATGAAGCGCAGGGACAGCAATGCGACGAATGCAAGAGCGACAGCGACAGTCGACACCCATGCAACGGTTCGTCTAAACCTTCGATTTCTGCGCTGCTTCAGACTGGCTTCGAGCAAACGCTTTTCGTCGCAAGTCAGTGAGCACATACCCATAACGCCTTGCTCGACCAATCCCAAATCTTGGTCATCAAGCCGCCCGCCACTCTGTCCTTCTTTCCACTCCACAGCGCGGTTTTCCAGAATCCGCCGCGCCCGCTGCCCCGGCGCATCCGATTCGTCAAACCGATGGCGAACCAACGGCGCCAGGGTATCGTGGGCCAGCCGGCTTGACGGCGCTTTCTCCAGGGCATGCTTCGCCGGTTCCACCAGAAGATAGAGATTCACACACTCATGCATGAGTGGTTCGAGGATCTCTTGACGATGTTGATAATTCTGACGCAACTCCTCGCGCGTGTGCTCGGCAGCCGTACCCAACGGCGTTGTATGGTACGCCAGCACATCCAGCGCCAGCCCAGACTGCACCACGTCAGGCTGGTGCTGCTCCAGTTCAGCCAATTGTTGAGCCAGGACGTCGTCCAATCCGAGACCCTGTTGGCGTAATTCGTCATAGAGGGCATGGTCGAAGCAAGGTTGATTGGGGCGGATTTGTTCGGCGCGCTTCCACATTTTGGTGAGCAGGATCTGTAATGTGGGCGCTACAGCCGATTCCCGGTCGGCCAACAGGTCGTCGGCGATCACGACTGGCAGCCGTCCTTCGACTGCCAGTCGATACTTGGCCTGCAGTTCTGGAGTACGCGTAGGCCCTTCGATGCCCTCGACGACACCGCGATCGCTCAACCGCTGTAGGAATACCTCTGCATGGGGCAATTTCTGCTCCAGCACCTGACGCTTGATCTCGGCCAGCCACTCCTTGCGAAAACTCAGGATCAGTTTACCCTGGGGGTGGTGCTCCGTATCCGTGAAGATGCCCGACAGCGCTTTCAAGAACTCAGCCAGTTCGTGAGGCTGCTCCGAATTGGGGCGGGTGAAGACTTCTTCGACCTGGTCCAGTATGACCAACAGCGGACGCCCGTCACGCGCCTCGATTGCCGCCCAAGCTGCGGCCAATGTCATGCCCGATCCATGTTCCGGCAGCGCAGCCTGCAGGGCGCCCAATAATCCAATCGCCTGGTTGCGCCGTTGGTAACAGATGGTGTGGCTCTGCTCCAGCCGTGGCAACAGACCGGCCGCCAGTAGTGACGATTTCCCTACGCCCGACTGCCCATAGAAGAGGATCAGGGGCAGCGACCGCGGGGCTGTAATCTGTTGGTAGAGCTCACGAATCTCACAGCCCCGCCCAAAGAAGATTGGCGCATCTTCACGGGTGAACCAGTCCAGCCCCCGGAAAGGGCATTCCGGCAGCTTCCGCCACAGTTGATCGGGAATGGGCGGCAGGCCAAACAGCGGATCACTGGCGGCCTCTGGCAGGCTCCAGGCCAGCGTGATCTCGGCGCCCGGATGCAACCGTCGTATCCACGGCCAGCGGTCGGTTGGCGCCGCGGCCAGTGGCGACGCGCTCAGGTACAGATGGCGCGGGTTGCCACCGGCTTTGGTCTGCAACGCTGCCACTGCCTCATCATAGGATGCGCCAAGGTTACGGCCACAGCCCAGGGCCTGATAGAAACGGGCAGCGAAGTCCGCAGCCATCTGGTCGTCGATGGGCCCCAGGGTCGCGATAACAAGCGGCACGTTGGCGTCGAGCAGCCCCTGCACCTGTGGCTCTGTGCTACAGCCGTTCAGGAAGACCAATTTCAGGTTCTTCTGTAGCCCCAAAAAAGCGCTCAAACCCCCAGCGTCAGCAACGGCCCGTTTACCCTGTGCATCCTCTAACAGGAGTTGATAGCTATTGGCATGACCACCAAAGTGAAAGATTGCAATGCGGTCGCGATATTTGGGCTCCTGAAACACATCAAGGACTTCGTCGACAGTGGCGTTCTGGCGGATCACCAACTCGCAGAGGTCATGGCGAACAGCCATATCCTCCAATGCACTGCGAATACGGCGCGCCTCCTCGCCAAGCCGGCGAAGATAGTGCGCTCGCTCATCTTGATCGTTGGCAAAGGCGAAAAACAGCACCGGTGCTGATCGCTTTTGAGTCATAGTGCCAGCTCCTTCCCGATGGGGACGGCCACACACTGGTGAGCGGCGATACAAACTCTCACCCTATCACCGCTCACACATTACGCAAGCTAGAACCAACCACCCTCACTTCTCCGGCAGCACCCAACTTGGCGTCATCTCGCCGATGCAGGTGCTATCCGGCGCCTGGGTCGGGTCGGCCAGGAATTGGGCGATCAGGTCCAGCGCGCACTCGGTGAGGATCAGGCCATGGCCTGCCGGCAACTCATAGAAGAAGCTGTTGGGCAGCCGCTCGGCCGCGGCCCGGCTCAACGATGGCGGCGTGGCCGGGTCGAACGCGCCGGTGAGCATCAGCGCGGGCAGGTCGCTCGTCACCGGCTCGATGGCAACGTTCGGCTCCGGCGGCGTCACGTTCCAATACTCGCATGGTGAGATGTTTTCAAGCGTATGATAGGCGGGCGCCCAATCGCGCAGCGTTGGGGCGACATCGGCTTGCTCATAGGCCGCGATGACGGCGGCCAGGTCGGTCTTGCTGCCCTCCTGCAGACACTCAGTCGCATAGGTCAAACCCCTCGCCCACGAGCCGTTCGCCGCGGCGACCGGGCTGTGGCTGCTCGACACAAGGTCCAGCCACGCCTGCGCAGCCGGGAGCAGATCGCCTTGTGCAGCGCCGTAGACCATGGCCGGCAGCGACGCAAAGCCGTCACCGATCCACGTGCTGTCATATACGTAGTGGAAGAACTTCACATCATCCACCGTCACCACATGCTCCTGACCCGCCTCATCCGTCACCGTCACTGGTACCGGCGCCTGGCGCAGTTGAGCCAGCAGATCGGAGAAGACGGCATCGAGATTCGGGTACGCGGCTTCGCATACCGGATCGGCGGCGCAGGCGGCAAAGACCGCCCGGACGACGCCTGCCGCGCTTTCCA
>JAHDWG010000723.1 GCA_023384495.1 Caldilineaceae bacterium | reverse complement strand
CGCACGTCGCTGGCGGTGCTGGCCGGCATCTACGTCATGCTCGGCCTGAGCCTGAACCTGGTCGTCGGCTACGCGGGCCTGTTTCAACTGGGCCACGCGGCGTTCTTCGGGCTGGGCGCTTACACGGCGGCCATTCTGAGTATCGAGCGCAACATCACTATCCTGGCCACCATTCCCATTGCGGCGTTGGTGGCGGGCGGGGCGGCGATCCTGATCAGCAAGCCGATCCTCCACCTGCGCGGCGACTATCTGTGCATTGTCACCATCGCCTTCGGCGAAATCTTCCGCATTGGCGTGACCAACAACGCTTTTGGCATCACCGGCGGCGCAAACGGGCTGTTTGGGGCGGGTCGCCCCGAGCTGCCGCTCCCCTGGATCGAGCCGGTGCCAGCCGTGACACTGGCGCTCGTCCTGGCCCTTCACATCTTCCTGACGCGCAAGAGCGGGTACCTCCTGCGCTGGGGCGGGGCCGCCGTGATCGCGGCAGGGTACTACCTGCCGCCGCTGATCCTGGATCACAAGCCGCTGTTCCTCGTCTCCATGGTGATGGCGGTGAGCGTCGTCATCCTGGGGTCTGTCCTGCGCGATCACAGAGTCAGCGCGCGCGGGCAGATGCTCGCGCTGGTGGCGGTCGTCCTCGTGTTCGGGCTGATCATGGCCGCTGGCTCCGATTCCCTGGTGACGGAGATCGAGGGCAATCTCGACAAGTATTTTCGGGTAGAGGACCCGGTCAAAGTTCTGGGTGCCGAGTTGACGCCGGTCGTCTTCAAGCGCGACGCGCGCCCCTACTATTACCTGGTGCTGGCCTTCATCCTGATCACCCTGGTCGGGATGCGCCGCTTGCAGAACTCGCGGCTGGGGCGCGCCTGGCTCTACTTGCGGGAGGATCAGGTCGCCGCCGAAGCGATGGGCATTGACACGACGCAGGTCAAGCTGGCCGCGTTTGCCATCGGCTCGGCGGCGGCGGGCGTGGCCGGCGTGCTCTACGCCAGCCGTTTCACCGTCGTCGCGCCGGAGAGCTTCAACTTCTTGCAGTCAGTCATCATGTTCTGCATCGTGGTGCTGGGCGGCAGCGGGTCGATTCCGGGCATCCTAGTCGGCACGCTGGGCATGGTGGTGCTGCCCGAACTGCTGCGCGACGTGGGGCCGACCTTCCTGTATGAGGGCATCAACCCGGTGCTGATCCTGGCCGTGCTGTTGGGCGGGTACCTCTACAGCGCGCGGCACCGTCTGCGTGGGGCGGCGGTGGAAAGCGGCGCGGTCGCCGTCGCCTTCTTCGCCCCGCCGCTGCTGTTGGGCGAGCCGGCGCTGAGCGTGATCGGCATGTTCATGGTCCTGGCGGCGATCATCGCCATCCCGTTGGTGCGGCGGCGGTCGCACAACGCCCTGCCCTGGGTGGCCGGTGCGCTGGCGGTCTATGTGGTGGTCATGCTGCTGATCGGCAAGGGACTGGGGCCAGACGTGGAGCGCGAAATCTCGGCCTTTCGCATCATGGACTGGCGCGACGGCCTGATGGGTGTGGCCATGGTGGTGATGATGGTGCTGCGTCCGGCGGGCATCATCCCCGAACGGCGGCGCGGGATCGTCGTTTCGGCAGTGGCCGAGGCGAATACCTCGCAGCAGGCCACGTGAGGGACTGGCGATGAACCTGCTCGAAGTAAACTCTCTCAGCAAGAATTTCGGCGGCCTGCGCGCCATTGATTATCTGAGCTTCAGCCTGGCGTCCGGCGAGATTCTGAGCCTCATCGGCCCCAACGGGGCGGGCAAGACGACCGTCTTCAACGTGATCACGGGCATCTACCCGGCGACAGAAGGCACCGTCCTCTTCGACGGCCAGGTGATCGTGGAGACACACGCCCGCCGGCGCGAGCGTTTCGCGCGCGCGTTCC
>JAHDWG010000722.1 GCA_023384495.1 Caldilineaceae bacterium | reverse complement strand
CATGTCGGAATAGAGCACCACACCGGTGACCGCGTCGCGGGTCAGCGGGCCGGGGTAGCCGGTCACCTCTACATAGCGGAAGCCGTGAAAGGTAAACTTGGGCTCCCAGACCTCTTCGCCCTCGCCCTTGAAGGTGTAGTAGTCGGTGGCGCGGGCGGCGCGCAGATTGGTGGTGTAGAGATCACCGTTGGCGTCGAGCACTTCGGCAAAGCGCAGCGTGACCGTCGTCCCCGCCGGCGCGCTGCCCTTGAAGCGCACCCAGCCGACCATGTTCTGCCCCAGGTCAAAAATGGCGCGCCGGGCCATAAAATTGCCCTTGTCCACCGGGTCGCTGATGGGCGTGAGCTCCTCCATGCGGCGCACGGTGGGGCCGTTGGTGGCGACCAGCGCTGCGCCGGGGTCGTCGAAGAGCTCCACGGCAAGCCAACGCTTGTCGTCGAACTGCGGTTCGTTCCAGCCTGGCAGCTCCAATCGGGCGTCGTAGGCTTCGCCCATGAGCATATCGTTTTCCAAGATGGGCCCAAATTGGTGCTTCCAAGTGCGGTCGGTGGCGATGACCTGCCGGCTGCCATCGGCCAGGGTGACCTCCAACTGGGCCAGCAGCCGGGGGCGATCCACGTAGTTCTGGCGGGCGCCCATGCCCACATGGCCGGCGGCCCACCCATCGCCCAGGATAGCGCCGATCACATTTTCTCCCTCTTGCAGCAGACTGGTCACATCATAGACCTTGTACTGCGCCCGTTTGTGATAATCCGTCCAGCCTGGGTTGAAGAGATCGTCCCCCACCGGGTGGCCGTTGATGGAACACTCGTAAAGCCCCAGCGCCGTGACATAGAGCCGGGCCGATTGAACCTTGCCCGCCACCGAGAAGGGCTTGCGCAGATAGGGCGCCGGGACATTGGTCCGCGGGCCGCCAGTGAGCGCGACGCCGATCCATTTGGCCTTCCAGTCGCTCCGCTTGAGCAGGCCAATCTCAAACCAGGCAACCTCGCTCTGGCTTGCCTGGCCGGTTTCATCCCACACTGTGGCCTGCCAATAGACGCGCTGGCGAGATTCCAGCCGTGGCCCGCCATAGGCGACATGCACCGATTGATCCGACTCAACCTTGCCGCTGTCCCACAGGTCGGCCGGGCCTTCTTGCAGCAGCGCGGGGTCGCTGGCGGCCCGGACGCGATAGGCCGTCTGGCGTGCGCCGGCGCGGTCGCTCTGTAGCCGCCAACTGAGCCGGGGCGCGGTCACGTCGATGCCCAGCGGGTTCGTGCGGTATTCGCAGAGAAGATGCGTGATCATCGTCCTCGCGCCCCCTTCAGCCCCTGCGCCTGGAGCCATTCGTCAAAGCGTTCGATCCAGTGGTCCACCGGCAGCCCCTGTTTGCGCATGCCAAAACCGTGGCCGCCCTGGGCATAGATGTGCAGCTCGACCGGGCGCCCGGCCTCCTTCCAGGCCAGATAGAGGTTGGCGCACGAACGGGCCGCAAGTTCGTCATCATCGGCCACGGCCAGAAAGGCAGGCGGGGCATCGGGCGGCGGGGTGAAATCATCCCACACCGGGCCATAGATGGGCGCGGCAAAGTTGAGCCGGCTCTCCGCTTCGTTCTGTGCGATCAGCCCGATGGTGAGCATGGCCCCTGCCGAAAAGCCCATCATGCCGATGCGTTCGGGGTCGATGCCCCATTCTGCGGCGCGGCGGCGCACCAGTTTGACTGCCGCCTGGCCGTCGGCCACGGCAAGCGGCTGGAGTTCGGCGATCCGTTTCCGCAACTGTTCGCGATTCTGCATGTTTGCCTGCATCTGCTGCGCAAACGCTTCGTCGTCGGGCGCGGTCTGGATCAGCCGGTATTTGAGCACAAAGGCGGCGACGCCATGTGCGGTGAGCCAATCGGCCACGTCATAGCC
>JAHDWG010000163.1 GCA_023384495.1 Caldilineaceae bacterium | reverse complement strand
CTGCTTGTTCATGGGGATCATGTGCGTGCCCGGCCAGAGTTCGGTGGCGCCGTTCTCTTCGGTCGTCTCCACTGGGCAGATGTTGACAACGAGGGTGGCCGGCGGATGTGTCACCGTCAAATCGGGCCAGAGGTGCGGCCCATCGGCATGAAGCGGCTGAGTCCCGCTGCCGGGGGTGTTTGCGTTGCCGTTGTAGAAACGGTTGTACACCCCGTCGCCCAAAATGGCGTGTGTGACCTGGATGGCAAAGGGGTTGGCGACAATGTCGCGAAAGACGTAGGGGGCGAACGGTGGCGGCCCCTGTTGCAGATGTCCTTCGACGCGCCCGGCGCCGCCCCACTTCTGCGCCGCGAGCAGCTTTTGCGAGTCGGCGGCCATCCGTTCGCGCACAATGTCCAGATGCTCATGGTTGATCACATCGGCGATCACTACATAGCCATCTTCACGGATGGCTTTGACCGCCTGGGCCAGGTGCGTATCGCTCATTTTTCCCTGGGCGAGTTCTTCCGGTGTGATGGTAACTTCCACGGTTGCTCCTTGTGAATCATGCTTGGTGACTGGCGCGCCGGGCCGGCCCCTTGTGTCTTCCGCCGGGGACACGACCGAGCTTGTCCACTATTTTCTACTAATTTGCCTTTATCTTGCAAGTGCGTTTGAACCAAAGCGCCCGAAAGGTCCAGTCGCAGTTGATGGCGCGAACGAGTCGAGGGTGTGTCCGGAATTGTGGCCCGCCATGAGGTGATGAGGTCAGGGCAACCGCGCACCTGTGAGACACACTCTGAGCCACGATGGATGTCACGCCGGAGGCGATGACCTAGGCCCGGTGTGGGCCAGGGTGCTCGCGATTGCCCTGCCATAAGTTGACTCTGCGTTGACGCTCTGCAATAACCCTGCTATAATCTTGCAATAACTTTGTTGTCTCTTCTGTCTGGCAGGGGATCGATCATGCACGAACTTTATCAAACGATTGCAGCAGGCGAACTCAAAGCAAACACCAATGAGGCATTTGCAAGGGCTGAAAAAGGGCCGGTCATCATTCTGAGCCGAGCTACGCCCAGGGCGGTCTTGGTCTCTCCTGATGAATGGAACCGGATTGCAAAACGACTCAGAATGCTTGAGTCATTACAGGAAGCGCACCGGATCGAAGCGCGCAACGATGCAGATGGCAGTTGGGTATCCAGTGCTGAAATGAAGGAGCGGCTGGCAAAGCGAGGCGTGAATGTGGGAAGTTCATTATAGCCTGGAATCGACGACTTATCTCGAAGATAATGGCGCATTGATCACCGACTTGTTCTTTGCTGTACAAGCTCTCGCCAATTCAGATGGAATTCCAACCGGCGGTACATTTCAAGAAGCGCAGGGGCTCATCCACTGGATGGTGCAAGACCATCTAGTGGTCTATCGTCGGGTGGAATCGTCGCAAATTGTCCGAATTCTGTTCATGAAGCCAGAATAGGCCAGTACGCTACCCGTCTGCATTTCAAACTTCAGCTTCCGCTTGACCAGCCGAAAGGATTAGTTTGACCATGCCGAACACAAACCACCCTCGTCTTTCCGTCTCCACCTGGAGCCTGCACCGTTCGCTAGGCAAGCCGGTGGTCTATGGCCCCGAAGCCAACGGCCACGCCGCCGCCATGCCGACGACTACCCCATTATTCACGCTGTTGGAACTGCCGGCGCGCATGGCAGATGCGGGCATCCACACGTTGGAAATCTGCCACTTCCATTTGCCCAACCGCGATCCCAACACGCTGCGCCAGGTGCGCAGCGCCATCGAGGCAGCCGGCGTGGAACTCTGGTCGCTGCTCATCGACGGCGGCGACATTGCGCACCCAGACCAGCACGAGCGGGATACGGACTGGGTGGAGGGATGGTTCGCTGTTGCAGCTGAGTTGGGCGCAAAGAATGCCCGCGTCAGCGGCGGGAAACAGGAGCCAACGCCCGACGCCGTGGCCCGCAGCGCTCGGAACATGGCCCGGCTGGCCGGCGCAGCGCAACAGCGCGGCGTGCGCCTGATGACCGAGAACTGGCAGAACCTCATGTCGACACCTGAGGTGGTGTTGGAGGTGCTCGACAAATTGGATGGCGCGGTCGGTCTCTGCGCCGATTTTGGCAATTGGAGTGGCCCCACCAAGTATGATGACCTGGCCCAGATCATGCCGCGCGCCGAGTCGTGCCATGCCAAGTGTCATTTTGGCGCGCCAGGCCAGCCCGATGCGGCGGACTTTGTCCGTTGCCTCGAACTCACGCGCGCGGTCGGGTTTGCCGGTCCCTATACGTTGATCTACGACGGGCCGGATGCAGACGAACTCGCCGGGCTGGCGCAGGAACGAGCATTGGTCACGCCGTATCTGGCCTGAAACTGAGCAACACCGGAACCGCCCCGTCGATTGATACTCAAATCAGAATGAAAACCGGAGTCTGAAATGCCCACGCCGATTCACGGACTCGGCGGTTCACGGAACCGCCTGGAGCACGTAAGTATGGTTTTCATTCTGAACTCAGTATAGGAGGTTGCTCACAGATCGCCCCATACAAAGTTGCTATAGTATTGACAAAACATGTGCAAACGTGATGCGGTATGGCGGAATGAAGCAATTTTTGTCAAACATTCGTAGCAACGGGGTAGGATTCAAACATGGCGAAGCGGATTGTGGTAATCGGCAGCGGTTTTGGTGGCATGGCGGTGGCGGCGCGACTGGCGGCGCGCGGGCATGCGGTGACGCTCTTTGAAAAGCGCGACAAGCTCGGTGGGCGCGCCTATGTCTATGAGGTGAACGGTTTCAAGTTTGACGGAGGGCCAACGGTGATCACCGCACCCTGGCTCTTTGACGAACTTTGGACATTGGCCGGGCGCCGCCGCGAGGACGATGTCCAGTTTGTGCCGTGCGATCCGTTTTACCGCATCTTTGACCATAACGGGCGTCAGTTCAACTACAATGGCGACCATCAGTTCATTCTGAGCCAGATCGAGCAATGGAGCGTGGCGGACAAAGCGGGTTATGAGCGGTTTATGCGCTCCACCAAAGAGATCTTTGACACAGGGATGGCGCTGATCGATAAGCCGTTCTTGCACGTAACCGACATGTTGCGGGTGGCGCCTGACCTGATCCGGCTTCAGTCGTACCGCAGTGTCTACGGCTATGTGAGTCAGTTCATCCAGGACGAGTTTCTGCGCCGTTGTTTTTCGTTTCACCCGCTGTTGATCGGCGGCAACCCGATGGATGCGGCGTCGCTCTATGTATTGATCCACTATCTGGAGCGACAGTGGGGCATTCATTATGCAATGGGGGGCACCGGGGCGCTGGTTGAGGGGATTGGCCGGCTGCTCACCGCGCTGGGGGTCACGGTCCACCTCAACACAGCAGTAGACGAGATTGTGGTCGAAGGGCGCAAGGTCAAGGGGGTGCGCCTGGCCGACGGAACGCTGCATCAGGCCGACGCGGTCGTCTCCAATGCCGATGTGGCGTGGACTTACATGAATCTGATCCCGGCGCGCCTACGCAAGACCAACACCGACCGCCGGCTGGAACGGCTCAAGTACAGCATGTCACTCTTTGTGATCTATTTTGGCGCCAAACGGCGATACACCGACACCCCGTTGGCCCATCATAACATCATCCTCAGCGAACGCTACGAGGAGTTGCTGCGCGATATCTTTGACCGCAAGATTCTGCCTGAAGACTTCTCGCTCTATCTTCACATGCCCACCATCACCGATCCATCGCTGGCGCCGGCAGGGCATGAGGCGTTCTACGTCTTGGCGCCCGTGCCCCACCTGGGCGCTAGCGTCGATTGGACCAAACAGGCGCGACCCTATCGCAATGCGATCATGAGCTTTCTCGAAACCAACTACTTGCCCGATCTTCAGGCCAATCTCGTGGCCGAACATTCTATCGACCCGATCCATTTTCAGAACACGCTCAACAGTTACCTGGGTTCAGCCTTTTCGGTGCAGCCGACGCTGCTCCAGTCGGCCTGGTTTCGCCCGCACAACCAATCGGAGGATTTTGACAACCTCTATTTCGTCGGCGCGGGCACGCACCCGGGCGCAGGGCTGCCGGGAGTGCTCTCATCAGCGAAAATCGTTGAGGGGCTGCTTGATTAAGCATGACTTACGCCGCGCCTGATAGCAAGCAGGAGAGACCAATGGGTCAACAAACAGATTTTCAGTCAAGGCTTGCGTAAGCCCTATTGAGGTCTAGAACAAACTGATGGCAGTGGCGGCGACCAACAGGGCGAGGACAACGCCAATTAGCACGCGGTTCTGATAAAAGACGCGCTGCCAGCTTGGCTTGGGCGACGCGTGGGGCATGAAGGAGGCGCTGAGTTCGGGCAACGGTTTGGAGCCAACCAATTGGTCGCGCATCTCGCGAGCTGTGGTGGGGCGCTCGTTGGGGTGCATGGAGAGCGCCTGGAAGATGACGCGCTCGATCCGAGGGGTGACGGTAGGGTTGGCGCCGCTGAGCGAAGGCAGGCTGCCCGGGCGCAAGAAGCGCTCTTTGGCGTCCAGCGGCGGTTGGCCGGCGAGCAGGTGATAGATCGTCGCCGCCAGACTGTACAGGTCACTGCGCGCATCGGTGAAGGAGCTATCGCCGCCATATTGCTCGAGCGGTGTATAGGCCACCGTGCCTCGGCCCTGCACCACGGTCACTGTGCGGCTGTCGTTGGGCTGCATGAGTTTGACAAGGCCAAAATCGACGAGCTTGACATCCCCGCGCGGGGTCAATTTGATGTTCCCCGGCTTGATGTCGCGATGGAGTACGGGCGGGTCTTGGCTGTGGAGATAGTCAAGCGCATCCAGCAGATGAATCGCCCAGTCAACCACCTGCTCCTCGGTGAAAAATTCATTCATCCGCAACTTTTCGTGTAGTAGCTCCTGCAAGTCGCGGCCGGGCACAAAATCCATGACCAGATATTCACGGCTACCGTTCGAGAAGTAATCGGAGACTTTGGGGAGCAACGGGTGGTCGAGCCGGGCCAGCACGCTCGCTTCCATACGAAACTGTTCGGCGACCTGTTCCAGCTCTTCGGGCGAAGCGTTGTTCTCGGTCAGATGGGGCAACACTTCCTTGACCGCACAGATACGGCCTTCCAATCGGCGGTCGGCGGCCTTATAGACGGCGCCCATGCCCCCCTGACCAACCAACTCCAGAATCTCGTATCGTTTGCGTAAAACCGTGCCTGGCTCTAAAATGGTCTGCACACGGAAACTCCTATGCTGCGTGGAAGCCAGCCTGTGACGATTGGGCCAGTCGCCTGTTCATGTTGGATCAGGCGCGGTTCGAGGCAGGAGAAATGCTGAGCTTCGCTCGTAAGTCTGAAGGGAAACGCCGGTCTTGGATGCAGCAAGCCTATGCGCCATTATGCGCTACTCTGTCTTCCGTGTCAACCTGATTTCGCCCAAGGGTGGATTTCGCACTGAGAGCGACCGCGCCCTATCGACCGCTGAGCGTCGAGGCTCACCGGGCCTCGCCCTCCTCTGCACGATGCCCGTCACTGTTCAGCCCACCGTGTGCAAACCGACAACTTGGCCCTGGCGAGCCTGATGGGTTGCATACGCTGTATTGATGCGTTTTGATTTTATCACCGGATTCATGTAGGTGTCGCTGTTGGGATTCGCAACCATTGTCCGGATGAGTTCTCATCAACACGATGGTGAGGCACAGCCCCCAGAGCGGGTTAGAGAGGATACGTATGTCAACAGAGGTCAACCAACCTATCACCGAAGCAGAACAAGGCCCCCTCCGGCCTCGCACACGCGAGACAGCGATGCTGGTCTTACAACGAGGCGCCGACGCCGGTCGCCGTTGGCCGCTTGACCGTAGCCGCCCCCTAACCATTGGGCGGAGCGATGAGTGCGATATTGCCCTACCCGACCGCCAGGTGAGCCGCTATCACGCCCGCATCACCTGGCAGGGCGATGGGTACGTGGTGGAAGATCTGGGCAGCAAAAATGGCACCCACGTCAACGGTCAGGATGTGACCGAACCAACCCCGCTGCAAGATGGCGATGAGCTTCAGATCGCGCTGCGCTTCAAACTGGCATTTGTCGACGCAGGCGCCACGGCGCCCCTCACGCTCAACAACGACAACCAGGGTCTGCGGCTGGACAAAGAGACGCGCCAGGTCTGGATCAATGGCATCCTCGCCGACCCACCGCTGAGTCTACACCAATATCGTCTCTTAGAAGCCTTGTGGGATTCGGGCGGCAGTGTGGTGACCCGTGAACAGATTATCCAGGCCGTATGGCCAGAGGCCAGCAGTGAAGGGGTGAGTGAGCAGGCCATTGATGCGTTGGTGCGCCGTCTGCGCGAACGGATCGGTGAGGCCGATGACGAATTTCGCTATATTATTACGGTGCGCGGCCATGGCTTCCGGCTGGAGAATCGATAGCCATTTTGCAGCCATCATGGCGGCAAGACCGTGATGTTGAACATTCAATGTTGAATACGGCTATGCTGGAACCGACTTGTGGGCTTTATGTTCACATACCGTTTTGTGAGAAGAAATGCGCATACTGTGACTTTAACACCTATGCCGGTCTCCAGGCGCGCTTCGACGAGACGGTGGAGGCCCTCTGTCGCGAAATGGCGCATTGGCGCCCCGTGCTTGCCGAGCGGATGATTACATCGGTCTTTGTTGGCGGCGGCACGCCCACTGTGTTGAACGAGGCGCAACTGACCCAGCTATGGGGCGCCATCCAAGCCAATTTCGAGTTGGCGCCGGGTTGCGAGGTCACGTGTGAGGCCAATCCCGGCACGGTAGATCGGGCAAAGTTTCGCCTGCTGCGCGAGTTGGGCGTCAACCGGCTTAGCCTCGGCGTGCAGAGCTTTCAGCCGGGCGAACTGGCCTACCTGAGCCGGATTCACAGTGTCGAGGATGTATTGGCGGCTTTCGCCGCCGCGCGCGCCGCAGGCTTTGCCAACATCAATCTTGATTTTATCTTTGGGCTGCCGGAGCAATCGTTGACGACATGGGAAGCAACGCTCAGCCAGGCGCTGGCCCTGACACCCGAACATTTCAGCCTATATAGCCTGATTGTGGAGCCAAACACCCCCCTTCACCATTGGGTTGAGACTGGACAAAGCCCCGCCCCAGATGACGATGTGGCGGCTGAACTCTATCTGTACGCAATGACGCGCCTGGCAGCGGCCGGCTACCGTCACTATGAGGTGTCGAACTGGGCCAACACGGCTGCTGATCAACCGCAACGCGGGGAGACCGATAACACCTGTCGGCACAACCTGGGTTACTGGCGCAACCAAGAGTATTTGGGCATTGGCCCTGGCGCCCATAGCCACCTGCGCGCCAGGCGCGATGATGGAACGGTCGTTGGGCGCCGGTGGGCCAACCGCAAACCCGTGCCCAGCTATGTGCGACGCATCCACGCCGGTGAGCCGGTCGAGGAGTTCTCCGAATGGATCGATGCCGCCGTGGCCATGGGCGAGAGCATGATGCTTGGGCTGCGATTGGTGGGCGAGGGCGTCGTTTTCGCAGATTTTCAGGCCCGCCACGGATGCGAACTGCGCACCGTGTTTGCGCGCCAACTGGCGGAGTTGACCCAGGCCGGGCTGCTCCACGTCGACGAGCAGCGCGTCTGGCTTACGGAACAGGGGCTGCTTTGGGGCAATCAGGTTTTTGCCGCATTTTTGCCCGATTGATGGGCAAGGTTTGAGGGTCGGCCGACTACACAGCAATCATCCTGACCTGTGGTCACCGAACGCGATGAAAATGATAGCGTACAGCAGGAACACAGAGAACACCGAGGAGACACGGAGAAAACAGCGGTTTTTCTCTATGTTCTCTGTGCAATCTCTGCGCCCTCTGTGTTGCGCTATTTTGCCCGATTTTCACATCAGACGTACAGCGAGACGCATAGCGAAAGGTTTGCCTTCATGCCACGGGCGCTCTATCCTGGCACCTTCGACCCAATCCATCTCGGCCACGTAGATGTGGCGACACGCGCCAGCACCCTTTTTGATGAAGTGATCGTTGCGGTCTATGATGCGCCGCCTAAGAAGCTGTTGTTCAGCACGGCGGAACGGCTTGCCCTGGCGTCTGAGGCGCTGGCGCACTTGCCCAATGTGGCGGTAACCCCCTATGCTGGGCTGACCGTGGAATGTGCGCGCCAGCAGGGCGCCAAGGTGATCGTGCGCGGCCTGCGCAACGTGGCCGACTTTCAGTTTGAATATCAGATTGGGTGGGCAAATCGAGAAATGGCCGCGGATGTCGAGCTCTGCTGTCTCTTTTGCGATGGCCAATACTCACAGCTGAGCGCAACCATCCTCAAGGAGGTTGCCGGCTTGGGCGGCGACGTGGCGCGCTGGACGCCGCCCCATGTGGAGCAGGCGTTGCGCGCCCGGTTTGCCGAACTCCACGCGGCGGAAACATCCCCCAGCGTGGGGGGGCGCAAGGGAAAGCTCGACCACCGCGATTGATAGCAACCAGCTCAAAATCGATAGCGGGTCTGAAACTCTTGCGGGCGACGCCGGTATGACATACAGATTTTGAGGTAAGCTCGAGCAATCTATATGTAAGGGAGGTGCTTTATAGCCATCTTACAATTGATCGATCATCTGTCAGACACGCTGGCGCGCAGTTGGCGCATCCCCCTCTCGTCGCTGAGTGTGGTCAATGCCACCGAGTTGAGCCAACTGCTCGAACGGTTGCGCATCACTGTGCCCAGCGCGATCATGGAGGGGGAGCGCACGCTCTCGGAGCGCGACCAGATATTGGCCGACGCCCAGCGCGAGGCCGAGCAGATCATCCAGGACGCCCGCCAGCGCGCCCATGAATTGCTCAGCGATCAGGCCATTGTCATCGCCGCACACGACGAAGCCCACCGCATCATCGAAGAAGGCCGGGCGGCTGCTCATCGTCGCGCCGAAGAGGCTGACCGGTATGCAACCCAAGTGCTGGAAGATCTGGCCCAGAAGCTGCAATCGATCAGCAAACAGGTGGAGAATGGTGTGCAGGTTATGCGCAACAATCGTTTGGCGCCGCCCCCCCCTGAAGGCGCGGACCCCTTGGCCACAGAGCCGAAGTCATAACTGGACGCACCCCGCCAAGAGGCCGCAAGTTTGACAGTACGATACCGACCGGCTATAATGAGAGTTCGTTTGTCTATTTTTGGTATGCACCCGCCGCCGCTGATCGGGCGTCGAGTTGTGTGCATTGATGCGTGCTGACCGCACTTTGACATGCCCGATAGGGAAGAACTAGCACGAGTCAAACCGGGCAAAAGAGGTTGACATGCAATATAACGTCGCCCAGTTACTCAAAGAACCGACCGGTGGCGTCCGTCGTTATGCACTGGCGGAGGATATTACCCAGATTGACCCTGATCTGAGCGTGCTCGGCCCGTTGGTGGGGAATGTCCAGCTGATGCGCACCAACAGTGGCATTCTGGTCACCGGGGAACTCAGCACGGCGGTGCGCTCAACGTGCAACCGCTGCACCGAACCTGTGGCGGTGGCGCTCCGTTTTACGCTCAGCGAGCACTTCAGGCCCCTGACAGAAGTAGAGACAGGGCGCTATCTCCGCCCCGATGAATTTGAGGGGGAGGCTGATGATCTGGAGGATGCGGCGCTGCTCATTAGCGACCATCATATCCTTGACCTGACCGAAATTGTCCGCCAGAATTTGTGGCTGACGCTTCCAATGTACCCGGGGTGCAATTGGCAGGGCCCCGGCGAGTGCCCCAACCTGGTCAAGATGCTCGCTGAGTTGTCGGATGTGCGTTTGCTGCGTGATGACAGTTCGTCTCGCGACGAAGAGGAGTCGGTTGACCCGCGCTGGTCTGCCCTGTTGGCGTTGCGCGATAAAACCCAGGGCGAGCGATGACCGGCGGCGCACAGTTCGGCTCTGCATCGGGATGGCGTCGCAAAAAGCGTGTTGGTGAGACTGAAGAGAATCATAGGAGTTCATTGCAATGGGTCCACTGCCAAAACGAAAAATAAGTAAGGGAAGGAAGGGGCGCCGTCGCGCACATGATGCAATTGGCGCGCCCAAGCTCGTAACCTGTTCACACTGCCACCAGATGATGTTGCCTCACCGGGTTTGTCCGCACTGTGGACAATATCGGGGGCGGCAGGTCATTGATGTGGGGGATGCGGCCAGGGCCGTCTGAAGGTCGACCGAGAGGGGATTTGGCGTTGAAGCCGGGTCCCCTTTTTGTTGATTCTGATTGAGCGCCGGCCGGGCTCTCTCCCGTTTTGATGTTTGGCCGGCAGTATGCATCTATCGTGGATTGCCTCAATTCCAACACCGTGTGATATTGTCATGTCTGAGTTCAATTTCATCCACCACAGCACAGAGACAGCCTTTCTGTTTCCTGGGCAGGCCAGCCAGCAGGTGGGCATGGGGCGCGATGTTGCGTCCGCCTATCCGATTGCGCGACAGACGTTTGAGGAAGCCGATGACGCAGTGGGTTTTGGCCTGACCCAACTTTGTTTTGAAGGCCCCGAGGATGCGCTAACCGATACGATCAATGTGCAGCCGGCGCTGTTGACCACCTGCGTCGCCATTCTGCGCGCCCTGGAACACGAGTTCGGGCCGCGTGGGCCAGCCAGCGGGCGCGCTGGTTCTTGCTTTGTGGCGGGCCACAGCCTGGGTGAGTATACCGCACTGGTGGCGGCGGGCAGCCTTACCTTTGCCGATGGTCTGCGCCTTGTGCGCGAACGCGGCCGGCTTATGAAGGCCGCCGGTGAACAGAATCCCGGCCTCATGGCGGCAGTGCTGGGGCTGGAGGAGGCGCAGGTAGCCGCTGTCTGCGCTGATGCAACAAGCGGCGGCGGGATTGCACAGGTTGCCAACGACAACTGTCCCGGCCAGGTGGTCATTTCGGGGGATCTCGCCGGCATGGAGGCGGCGATGGCCGCGCTGTCTGCGGCAGGGGCGCGCAAGGTTGTGCCGTTGGCGGTTAGCATTGCCGCCCACAGCCCGCTCATGCAGCCGGTGGCCGACGCCCTCCGCCAGGCGATTGACGCCACGCCCATGACGTCGCCGGCGGTCCCGTTGATTGGGAATACGAGCGCCCAACCCCTGACCGATGTGAACGCCATCCGGGCTGAACTGGCTGCACAGCTCACCGGCAATGTCCGTTGGACTGCGTCAATGCAATGGCTGTTGGCGGCGGGCATCACCCGCTTTGTTGAAATTGGCCCTGGCGATGTGCTGAGTGGGCTTATGCGCCGCATCGACCGCCAGGCGCAGCGAGAGACTGTCAGCAGCGCCGAGCACGTCCAGGCGTATGTGGCCAGCCTATCCGCCTGATGGCCTGCGGGCGACCCTTCTCGCCCTGCCGCCCAATATCGCAACTCGCATATTTGAATCAAATAGGGTATACTGCCGGTATGAGCATGAACTTTTCTGGGAAAGTGGCCCTGGTGACAGGCAGCAGCAGCGGCATTGGCGCGGCAATCGCCAACGAACTGGCGGCGGGACACGCGCAGGTTGCCATTCACTATCGTGGCAATGCGACAGGGGCGGAAGCCGTCGCCCATACGATCCGTGAGGCAGGCGGCGCCTGCGCGCTCTATCAGGCGGACATCAGCAATATGGAAGAGGCCGCCGAGCTGGTTAAGCGAATCCAGAGCGAACTCGGCAGCCTGGACATCTTGGTCAACAATGCGGGGACCACCCGCGATACGCTGCTGATGACCATGAAAGAAGACGATTGGGACACGGTGATCAACACCAATCTAAAGAGCGTCTATGCTGTCAGCCGTGCGGCGCTGCGAGGGATGATCAAAAATCGATGGGGGCGCATTATCAGCATCAGCAGCGTGGTTGGGCTGACGGGCCAGGCAGGTCAGGCCAATTATGCCGCCAGCAAGGCCGGCATCATTGGGTTTAGCAAGAGCCTCGCCCGTGAAGTGGCCAGCCGCAACATTACGGTCAATGTGGTGGCGCCCGGCTTTATCCCTACTGCGCTGACCGATGTGCTTACTGATGAACAGCGCAACGCCATTTTGCAGCAGACGCCGTTGGGCCGCATGGGTACGCCCGAAGAAGTCGCCTGGGCAGTGGCTTTTTTGGCCGCCGAACGTTCAAGCTTTATTACTGGGCAAGTCTTGACGGTCGATGGTGGCCTCGTTATGATGTAGTTCATGTTGATCTGTTTGATATTGAGGCATTGCAATCACACGCGGCTCTGAAGCCGCGGGCAGGTGTCATGGTTCAAGATACAACGAATGCGCCCAATAATGCACCGGCAAGCACGACGCTGGTGAGCGCCAGCAGGCCCCACCAGCAGTGGATTCGCCAACGCCGGCTGGCGCGCCGGCTGGCGTTGCAAACCCTCTTCGAGGTCGATGTGACGGACCACCAGGCAGGGCCGGTGATCGATGAGCGCCTTTCGGACCGGGCGCAGGACGACCCCAGCGATTTTGCCGAGGGTGAACGCTTTTTGCGTTGGTTGGTCAGTGGCGTTGTCATCCGCAAGTCACATCTGGATGAACTGCTCCACAAATATGCGCCGGAATGGCCGGTGGACCAACTGTCGGCGGTCGACCGCAATATTTTGCGGCTGGCGTTCTTCGAATTGGGCTCACGCGAGGCAGACACCTCCCCTAAGGTCGTCATCAATGAGGCAGTCGAATTGGCCAAGGTCTATGGCGGCGACAGCAGCCCCCGCTTTGTCAACGGTGTGTTGGGTTCAGCGCTCAACGAGTTGCAGCTGAAACCATTCTAGTGCATCTTGAACTAAGCGACTTTGCAATCCGACAGGTTGTATAGGCGCCAATCATCAAACAACTGGGTTGTTAAAAAGTACTATATTGAGCTCTGTTTGAAAGCCGGAGTTACTCGAAGCGGTAGGCATCCTGGCAAAGTCCGGTTTTTAAAGCAACCGCAATATAGGAGCAGGGTGACGGTTGCGGATGTGCGGTGGATGCAGTGTGGGCAGGTGTGCACAGCCCGGCAGAGTAGAGTGAAACTATGGATAGCTTCTTCGGCATTGGCCTCCCCGAACTCTTCTTTATCGCAGTTCTGGCGCTGATTTTTCTGGGTCCCGAGCGTTTGCCCAGCACCCTGAGGCAGATCGCAAAGGCGTGGGGCTATATGCGCAACCTCGGGCGCGAGCTTACTTCACAGTTTAGCGAAGAGTTCAAGGCGCTCGAAGATCTCAACCCGCGCAAGATTCTGAATGAGATGGCCGACGAAGAAATGGCGAAAGACTTGGGCATCAAGCAGGCGAACAAACCTGCGGCGAAACCAGCCGCCAAAACCACTACTCCTGCTGCAAAAACGACAACAACCAAGACAGCGGCCAAAACCACAGCGGCCAAAACCGCAACCACAGTTGCCAAGCCTGGTGAGGATAGTGCGTCTTCTGGCGTCAAGCAATCGGCAACGGCCAACGCCGCTGACAAGCCTGCGGACCCAACGAGGGAAAAATCGGATCAACCGGACCAGGCATCTACCGATGAAATTCAACCGACAGCGCCCGTTGCCGATAATCCGCCAGCCCAGCAGACGGCAATCGCAGCGGACAAGCAGGGCGATGATGATCCGTCAACACCGACCATTCTCCCTCCCAAAGCGACTGAGATGAAGCCACACGGCGATGCGCCTTCACCCCCAAGTGGTCGTGACGAGAATTCCTCCCTTGCAAGTAAGGAGCCGGTTGCCAGCGCGGCAACTGTGCGCGTCAACGGCGCCACAGACACCGGGGAGCACAACGAATGACCCAGCAATCGCCCACGTTTGACCCCGTTGAAGCCAGCCAGATGACACTCATTGAGCATCTCAATGAGCTTCGTGTGCGCTTGATGTGGATTGTGGCCAGCCTATTGGTGGGCACCATTGCGGCGTTTATCTTTGCGCGGCCCATTCTGACCTTTATTCGCACCCCGCTCGATGAGAGCGCGATGTTGATTGCGATTGGCCCCACCGACACCATCATCAATGTGTTTCGGGTCAGCTTTATGGTCGGCGCGTCCATCTCTATGCCCATCATTGTCTATCATTTGGTGGCGTTTGTTGCGCCTGGCCTCTACCCCCATGAAAAACGCATGTTGTTGTTGATGTTGCCCGCTATCTTTGGCCTCTTTGTCAGCGGCATGGCCTTTACGTTCTATGTCATGTTGCCGGTGGCGCTGGCCTTTTTGCAGGGCTTCTTTGGCGACATTATCGAGCAAAGTTGGACCTTTGACCGCTATGTTGGCTTTATTACGCGCGTGGTCTTTTGGATCGGCGTCTCGTTTGAGACGCCCCTGGTGTTGGCGTTCCTGGCGCGTATTGGCATTGTCAGTGGCCCCCAGCTTTTGCACTTCTGGCGACATGCCATCGTGGTGATCGCCATTGTGGCCGCCATCATTACCCCCACCATCGACCCCGTCAATATGGCGATTGTGATGGCGCCGTTGATCGTGCTCTATTTCTTTAGTGTGGGCCTGGCCTATCTGCTCTATCGGCCACGCACCCCGCGCGACTTCTCACAAGAACCGTTTATCAAGGATGAATAACCCTTGCGCCACAGCGCCTCACAGTTCTCGCCTGGCGCGATCGGCGCTGATTGGCTATTGTTCGCTTCGCAAAGGTCATGCCTGACCGTGACGCACTCATTGCCCGCAAGGCCGAGCTTCGCCGCTTGATCGAACAGACAGGGCGCCGCCTAGAGGCCGCACAGGGGAAGCTACCGGCCCCCGACAGCCGTCTCTGTCAGAAGCTGGAGCAACAGCTTGAACGGTTGATGGCGGAAGAGTATCAACTGCGCGTCGCGATCGACCGCGCCCGCTCGATGGCAGGCTAACACCACTCCGGAGGCATCGATGCAGGCGCAGTTCGATGCAGTCATTTTGGCTGGGCGTGACCCAAACCGGCCCGACCCGCTTGCGGCGGATCAGATGGTCAGCCACAAGGTGCTGATCGACATTGCCGGCCACCCCATGATCTGGCATGTCGTGCAGGCGCTGGCCGGGTGCCCACAGATTGGGCGGATCGTGATCGTGGGGCTGGCGCCGACCAG
>JAHDWG010000721.1 GCA_023384495.1 Caldilineaceae bacterium | reverse complement strand
CGCTCACCATCACCGATAGCTGGGGCTTCTCACCCGATCTTGTCTACACCGCGACGGTGGACGCTGGCGGTGGATGGGCGCTGCCCGACCTCGCGCCCTTCGATCTGCCGGGCGCCTATACGGTGCGCGCCGACGCCTACCTGGACGCTATAGGCCCGCCGGTCGATACGGCCGTCCGGACGCTTGTGGCGGAGAATCCGTGCTCGCCCCCGCGCACACCTGATCTCAGCGAACGCCCATGTCTCTACATCGATGACGCCGACCACACCAATTTTGAAAGCGTGAGCGATTTTTATTATGTCACCATCGCTCGCATCTGCACGGTCGGTGACCGCGCCTTGCCAATCGATATTTTCTACGTCAACCCCGCAGACCAATCCTTGATACGAGTCGGGTCGGCCAACCTGAGCAGTGTTGGTTCGTGCAATTTCCCGTACGAATCGCGTGATATTCCGCTCAACAAGGCGCGGCTGGAGGAACAAAACATCCCCACTCGATTGGTAGACGGCCACACAATCGAGCTGATCGCCTGCTGGCCCATCGCGGGCGATCCCGCATGTGCGCGCCAGTTGCCATTCGTGATTCGACTCCGTTCACCCAATGGGATCGACTAAAACAAAGCCATGCCGGCGCATTGGCTCACTGTGCTTTACGTTCGCGAAAGGTCCCCATGACATGAATCACACAACAGTTCGTCGCATTGTGGGATGCCTGGCGTTGATGTTTGCGTTGGCTGTTCTGCTGTATGGGCTAGGCTCCCCAGGCCATCTCATGGCCCAAACTGATGAAGCGCAGCCGGAGGTGGGTAGCGACCCCGACGGCTACGTCGCTACCCTGGTGTTGACAATGACCCGCGCACAGTTGCCGGAATCGGCCTGGGTGGTGGTCTATGCCGGTATTGCCGCTGAGGATGAAATCAGGCCAGAGGGCCTTGCTGTTTCATCGATCATGACCTGGCGTAAGCTGGATAGTGATTATCTTGCCACATTGAGGCCTGAGGAGCCAATCACGGTCGAGCTGCCGCCGCCCGGCCACCGGCTTTGCCCTGCGTCCGAGCCACGGTTTGCAGTGGCGGCAGAAGCCGCCGGCGAGTTTGCATTTGTGGTGCAGGTCTTTATAGCGCCGCGTGCAGGGCGCGAGGATTTGCCGGACGACCCGACCGAGCTCGCCAACCAGCCGGCGATTCTTGCCCTGTGTCAAGGCGATGTGCAGCCCTTCAACCAGGTGGATGTTCTCAAGCACGGAGATGTGAGGCTGGCCGAGGCGATCCAGTTTCGCTACCCGCCGACCCCGACGCCGACCCCCACACCAACCGACACCGCCACACCCACGGCCACCGAAACGCCTTCGCCCGAGCCGCCCCCCCCCCCCCCCACGGCCCCCCCCACGGCCCCTGAAACCCGAGGCCTCAGCACGGCGGTCAGCGAGGCGCAGGCCCCCGCCGAGGTGACCGCAAACCCAGACGCCGGTGCCACCATTGAGGCGATCCTTCAGCAGCACGAGGCCACCCGCCAGGCGATCCAGGTGGCGCAGATGGCGCATTTGCAGGATTCCATCCAGGCGCTCTCGACGCGGGTGGAGGCCGCGCTGGCGCCAACGCCGGCCCCATCTGCCACAAGTACGCCCGACGCTACGGCGGCGGCCCAGGCGCAGGCAGCCCTGATCGCCGAGATCGTCGATGGGGTGATCACCGCCCTGCCCACCCCGCGCCTCTTGATCCCCGAGCGGCGGCTCACCATCCCCGATCAAGAGACCGACGGCGCCTATGTCACGGTTGTCGATCTCGCCACCGATGAGCACAGTTGGTTGGCCATCTATGACGGCGGCGCGTCCGACCAGGCTGCGCCGATTGGGCTGAGCCATGTCTCCCCTGGTATCTATGACTTTTGGCAAGTTTTGCTCTC
>JAHDWG010000162.1 GCA_023384495.1 Caldilineaceae bacterium | reverse complement strand
CAACCCCAACTGCACACTCACGGGCCAGGAGCGAGCAATGATGCCCGTCACCGTTTCAGTGGGCGACGAGTAGGGAATACCGAGATCGCCACGCAGTAAATTGGCCCAATAGCCTATGTACTGCTCGTGAAGCGGGCGATCCAGCCCATATTTGCGCTTGATGTTTTCTTTGATTTCGGGAGGCAAGGTAGCCTTGGTCTCATCCCACGGCCCCCCGGGAATGGCGTGCATGAGAAAGAAAGTTATGGTGCCGATGAGCCAAACTACACCGCCAATGCCCAGCAGCCGGAGCAGGATATAGCGAGCCATGCGCAACGCCTTTGGAAAAACTAATCTCAAAATCTCTATGTCACACCGAGATGGTTCACACCAATACGGTTTGCGAGCCCTCCAGGGTCACAATCGATTTTAAGATGGCTTCTAGGCAACCCGACCGGCAGGCCTTCGCGCCCGCTAAGCTGAATCGCTGAGCCGTCGTGGGGCTACTTCGCGAATATGGTATAATAAAAATACCAGTACTATTGTATACCACAATCTTGAATTGTCAAATGCCTTTTAAGCCAACGTCGGGGGCGCTGCTTTGTGCAAGTTGCTGCATAGTCACGATGATGCATAGTCACGATGAAAGGAATGCAAAGCACGAAAGACCAAAGGCGTGACATCCTCTGGTCCGCGCAAGAAGCGCCGGGCAAGGTCTGCGCCTTGCCCCCAGCCGGCTACGTCGTATAGAAGATGGGCGCTGAAGATGAGGCGCTATTCCTGCCCGCGCATAGGCTGCTGCGAGATACGGTCGGCAAAGTCCAGCGTGCGAAAGAACATGGTCTTGCCCGCGTCGGTAATATACTCGTCGATCTGCAAGTAGTGGCTCACATCATCGTAATAGAACACGTCCACCGGGACGCCAGCGCGGCGCAGCGCCGCCTCCAGTTCATACGCCTGCGTAATGGGGATGACCCGGTCGGCGTCGGTGTGGATGATGAGCGTCGGGGGCAATTCCGCCGCCGTGTAGACGGGCGAGTAGCGCAAAAAGAGCAACGGATAGAGGTTGGGCATGCCCAGCGCGGGGATCAGATATTCATAACCAGGGGGCAACTCCAACTGGCCGGCGTAAAAATCGGCGGCGCCCGCAAACGCGTTGCCAATGCCCCCCACCGTCACCCAACCAGCAATCGCATCGCCGCTGATGCGCACCAGTTGGTGCAAGATCGCGCTGCTAAAGCTGCCACCCAGCGCCACGGCCGGCTGCCCCCGCAGATAAGGGCTGAGCGCGCCGTCACGCGCCAGCATCAGCGCCCAATACGCATCAGCGGCGTGGTCGTTGATGGCCGTCCCCCGCGCGCCCACGGGCGAGATGGCGACCAATCCATAGCCCTGCCCTGCATAGGCAGTGCTCACCGATTGCCACAAATCGACATCGGTGGGATAGACCATAAAGAGCATTGGCAAGTGAGCAACGTCTTCGAAGGGGGTGGGCAGATAGAGGCGCAGCGTGTCGATCAGCACGCCGTCTCGCACAAACGTAAACGCCTGCACCTGCGCTTGCGAACCAACGGGAAAGGGCGCCGTGACGATGCCGGTTGCCGTCAGCGTCAACGCCGCCGCCTGCGGCCAGGGCTGGGGCAAGGGCGGGACTTGCAACGGCTGCAAACGGAAGGGCGGCGCTTCGGTCTGCTCGCCGCCGCGGATGGTGACCAGCGTCGGCATCCCAAAGCTGTTCTGCTGCGCCTGTTCGCCAAAGCCGGGCGCAACCGCGGCCGGCGCATACTGACCAGCAGGGACCCGCTCGATCCGGTAGCGGCCATCGGCGCCGGTGTACGCGACGTGGGGCGCGCCGGTCCGCTCGGCCACCATCACTGCCGCCCCCGCAATGGGGCGCAAGGCTTCATCAGTGACCACCCCAACCAAAGCACCGCGCGGCGCATCCACAGCGGCAGGCTGCAACCGACCCGTACGTTGGGCCAACAGATAGCCAAGCACGTTGCCCGTGGGGGTGGGTTGGCAGCCGGTCACAAGTAGGAGTAAAAATACCAGAAGTGAAAAAAACAGGGGGTTCCGGGTCAACGGAACCGGAGCGCTCATGGGTAGCGGCAACATATTTTTGACTGGTCAAACGACGCGTTTCCGTCTTTTGCGGCAAGACGGCTATACTGTAACAGATACCGGCTACATCTGCAATACCAGTCATGAGGTTCGACCATGTCCGCAGGATACTATCGTTTTCCCACCATATACGGCGACACGATTGTCTTTGTCTCGGAGGATGATCTCTGGTCTGTCTCCAGCCAGGGAGGCGTGGCGCGGCGTTTGACCAGCAACATGGGCGAAGTCACCTACCCCAGCCTCTCGCCCGACGGCGACTGGTTGGCCTTTGTAGGCAAAGAGGAAGGGACTGCCGAAGTCTATGTTATGCCGGCCCACGGCGGCAGCGCCCGCCGCCTCACGTACCAGAGCAGCCGCTGCCGCGTGCTTGGGTGGGCGCCCGACGGGGCGCACATTATCTATTCGAGCAACTATGGCCAGGTGATTCACCGCGAATATGGTCTGTTTCGAGTCGCCGCACACGCCGCCAACGGCCACGTTGAGCCGTTGCCCTATGGACCTGCCCAGTCGGTTTCGTTTGGGCCAAACGGGCAGGTGGTGCTGGGCCGCAACACGGGTGATGACCCCGCCCGCTGGAAGCGCTATCGCGGCGGCACCGCGGGCCATCTTTGGATCGACCACAATGGCGACGGCGAGTTTTTGCGCCTGCTCGCCGACTTGCCCGGCAATATGGCCTCGCCCATGTGGATTGCTTCGGACGCAGCCGGCACACCCACAGGCGGCAACCGCATCTTCTTCGCCAGCGACCACGAAGGTGTGGGCAACCTCTACAGTTGCCTGCCCGACGGCAACGACCTGCGTCGCCACACCGACCACGAAGATTACTATGTGCGCAACCCCACCACCGACGGCAAGCGGATCGTCTATCACGTGGGGGCCGATCTCTTTGTCTTTGATGTGGCAAGCGACCAGGAGGCGCGCATCGAGGTCGAGTATCGCAGCCCGCGCATCCAGCGCAACCGGCGCTTTGTCGACGCCGGGCGCTTCTTCAACAGCGCCACGCTCCACCCCAACGGGCGGGCCATGGCCCTGACCACACGCGGCAAGTTTTACGCCTTCTTCAACCACGACGGGCCGGTGATCCAACTGGGCAAACGGAGCGGTGTGCGCTATCGGCTGCCCGACTGGCTCCACGACCAGCGCAGCATGTTGGTGGTGAGCGACGAGTTGGGCGAAGAGACGCTGGAGATCCACACGGCCGACCCACAAACGCCCCCACGCCGGCTCGAAGGGCTGGATCTGGGCCGCGCCGTCGACCTCAAGATCTCGCCGGTGCAAGACAAGGTGGCCATCGCCAACCATCGCCACGAGTTGCTCATTGTGGACATCCCCAGCGCCGAAGTGACGGTGGTCGACCGCAGCCCCTACCGGCTGATCAGCGGCTTCGACTGGTCGCCCGACGGGCGCTGGCTTGCCTATGGCTTTTCCGCCACCACCAAGACCACTGAGATCCGGCTCTATCGGCTGGCCGACCCCGACGCCAAAGACCCAACCCTGCGCCAGCCGAGCACCCACAGCGTCACGCGGCCGGTCTTGCGCGACGTGCGGCCCACCTTCGACCCCGATGGGCGCTATCTCTATTTTCTCAGCTATCGAGAGTTCAACCCGGTCTACGACAGCCTGCACTTCGACCTCGGCTTTCCTTGGGGGGTGCGCCCCTATCTGCTCACCCTGCGCGCCGATCTGCCCCATCCCTTCATACCCCACCCAGAGCTGGAAGAAGAAGAGGCCGCGCCGCCGCCCAAACCAGCCGAAGAGCCAAAGGAGGAAGGCGACGAGGAGGAAGGCGACGAGCCTACTGCCGATTCCGCGCCGGCCGCAGACGAGGCGGCGGACGGGTCGAGCGAGGGCGATGAGGCCGGCAATATCGGTGACGAAAACGGAGACGAAAACGCAGAGCAGACCGATGGTTCGAGCGCCGAGGCGCCGGCAGAAGAGAAGTCCGGCGGCGATGCCCAGCTAGCCAAAAAGCCCGAAAACGGCGCCCGCCCGCTGCGCATCGACCTCGAAGGCATTGAGCAGCGCATTCTCCCTTTCCCGGTGCCCGATGGGCGCTACACCGCCATTGCGGGCGTCCCCGGCAAGGCGCTCTTCACCCAGTTCCCCGTGCATGGCTCGCTGACGCCGCGTGACCGTTGGGACGACGAAGAGCCTGAACAGGGGACGCTGCGCGCTTACAATTTCAAGGAATTTCGCACCGAGACGTTGGTGGAGCCAATCAGTTGGTTTGAGCTGTCGCGCAACCGCAAAAAGATGCTCTATGGGGCGGGCCGCCGGCTGCGCGTGATCAACGCCGGCGAGAAGCCGCCGTCGGAATCGGGCCACTCGCGGCGCACGGGCTGGATCGACCTGGGCCGCGTCAAGGTCTCCGTCAACCCGCAGAGCGAGTGGGAGCAGATGTTCCGCGAGGCGTGGCGACTCCAGCGCGACCACTTCTGGACAGAAGACATGGCCGATGTGGATTGGCAGATAGTCTACCAGCGCTATTTCCCGCTCATCGCGCGGGTGAGCACGCGCAGCGAGTTCAGCGACCTGATGTGGGAGATGCAGGGTGAGTTGGGAACCAGCCACGCTTACGAGATGGGAGGCGACTACCGGTGGCCGCCTTACTACAGCCAAGGCTTTCTCGGCGCATCGCTGATGTGGGACGCTGCCGCGGGCGGCTATCGCGTCGGCGAGCCGATCATCGGCGACCCCTGGAACGCGGACGCGACCTCGCCGTTGGCCGGTCCCGGCATCGACGTGCGCGCCGGCGACCTGCTCATCGCCATCAACGGCCAGCCTCTGGACGACGAGATCAGCCCGGCGCAATTGCTGGTCAACCAGGCCGGGCAAGAGGTATTGCTCACCTTTGCGCCGCGCCCCGGCGAGCCGGCAGGCGCCCCACCCAAGGCCGCGGCCGACACCGGGGCGCCCATTATCGCGGCGGAGGCCGAGGCAGAGGCGAAGCCCAGCGAAACACAAGGCAGCGAGCCGCCAGCCAAGCCGGTGACCGCGCGCAACCGGAGTGTGGTGGTGCGCGCCATCCACAGCGAACAGCCGGCGCGCTATCGAGCCTGGGTCGAAGGCAACCGCCGCCGTGTGCGCGAGGCGAGCCAGGGCCGCGTCGGCTACGTCCACATCCCCGACATGGGCGCGCCGGGCTATGCTGAGTTTCATCGCGGCTATCTGGCCGAGGTGGATTGTGATGCGCTGATCGTGGATGTGCGGTACAACGGCGGCGGCCACGTGAGCGAGTTGATCCTGGAGAAGCTGGCGCGTCGCCGCATTGGCTACGACTATTCGCGCTGGGGCGGCCCCACGCCCTATCCGTCGGATTCGGTGGCTGGGCCGATTGTCGCCATCACCAACGAGCACGCCGGCAGCGATGGCGACATTTTTTCGCACAGCTTCAAGGTGCTTAAGCTAGGGCCGCTGATCGGCAAGCGCACTTGGGGCGGCGTCATCGGCATCTCGCCCCGCCATGCATTGGTGGACGGCACCATGACCACCCAGCCCGAATACAGCTTCTGGTTTGAAGATGTGGGCTGGAATGTGGAGAACTACGGCGTCGAGCCGGACATTGAGGTGGATATTACGCCGCAGGACTACGTGCAGGGCCGCGACCCACAACTGGAGCGCGCCATCACCGAGATTGTGCGCCTGCTGGCCGAGACGCCCGTTCGCGGCCCCGATCTCAGCCAGCGTCCCAGCCGCGCCCTGCCCAGGCTCCCCCCGCGCACACCGGTGGACGAAGGGTAAGAGGGGACGAGAGGCTTGCTGTCCCACGTTCTTCGCTATGAATATTGTTCGGTGCGTGGTATAGTAGAGGCAGATCTTATGGACGGCGCCCGATTGTGCGCTGAACGCCACTTTGCGCGCCATTCATCACGCTACGGCTATGCTCCGCCCGATACTCGTCAAATGATATCCGGTGACTGGCCCTGCCAACCATCAGCGAAGTTTGATCTCGCTCAGGTAAGGCTGCCAGCTCACTGCAAGGAGCATCTATGTCCCCGATGCATAGATTTCGTCTTTGCCTCCTATCCATTGCGTTGGTGTGGGCGATTTCGGCTTGTAACACTGGCGCAACCGCCCGCGCCACACCGGCCCAAGCGCCACTGAGCACCCAGGCGCCCATCGCCTCGCCCGATCCGCAGCAGGCAACGCCATCTCTCGCCCTGGCGGAGGAGTTGCTCAGCGGCGAGATTGATCTGACAGCAACGACCATCACCCTGCCCATCACTGTAACCAAGTCGCAGCTTGCAGCTGAACTATACACCACGCCAGAGATGCTCGACGTCTTCACCCAGGGGCTCCCTGACCCGGTTCCACAGGGCTATATTGTCGTCGTCCCGCGCCGCTATGTGGCCATGGAGGGTGAGATGTTGGCCTCCATCGCGCACGATCTGGGCGTGCCGGCTACCTTTCTCAGCGCCGTCAACCCGAACTTGCCGCCCGGCGCGCCGCTGCCCGCTGACACACCGGTGACACTACCGCGCGTCTACACCGTGCGCGCGGCTAGCACGCTGGCGGAGATCGCGGCTGAACTCAAGATAACTGTCGAAGCATTGATTGCCGGTAATCCGGGCATCCCGGCGGATCAGACCCTCCAGCCGGATCAGCAGTTGCTCATTCTCGTGCCACCGTAGGAGGAGTTGCCGATGCCAATGTCCAGACGTTGGGGAATAATGCTCGGCTTGCTCTGCTACCTCGCGGCCATGCTAATCTGGGGTAGTAATGGGACACAAGCACAGGATGCTACACTCGATGACGAGATAGCCTTCGAGCAGGCTGCGCAGGCGGTGGTGCGCATCCTCGCCTGCTACGCAGACCGGTGCGAGATCGGCAGCGGCGTGGTCATCGACCCCAACGGCATCATCCTCACCGCCTGGCACGTGGTCGCCCGCGACCCGACGAACCTGGATTCTGCCTTCTATCAGAACCTGGAAATCCAGATGAGCGACGATGTGGCCAACCCACCTGAGACGCGCTATCGGGCGCAAGTAATCGCCGCCAAACCCGACCAAGATCTGGCCCTGCTGCGGATCACTTACGATGTGCAGAGCGGGAGGAACGTCACACTAGGCTTTGGGCTCGACCTGCCCTGGCTGCCCCTGAGCGCACAGACGCCCCGCACCGCCCAGTTGCGCATCATGGGCTTTCCGCCAGTTAGCGACACCCTCAGCTATCCGACCTTTGCCCAGAGCGGTTTGGAGGAGGGCGGCGCCTTGCTCAAGGTGCAGAATCCGCTCAGCCGCGGCTTTAGCGGTGGGCCAGCCCTCTTGCGACAGGCGGATGGCCCCTTTGAGATTGTCGGGCTGGTCATCAAGCGTAGAGGGGAGGAAGTGAGCCTGATCCGCAACATCCATCAGTTGCAGGGGCTCAAATGGCAAATAGGCGCACAGCGAGCCTGGGCCGAAGCCATCGAGGTGCGCTACGACGCACAGACCCTACAAGTCCGCCTTGACCTGCACGCCCTTGACCTGGCCGGGCGTCAGGTTCAGGCGCGCGTCCTTTTCCTCGACGCAGCCACCAACCAGCCGTGGAGCCCAGCGTCAACCAATCTACCCACGACCGATAGGGGCCAGGTCTTTCTCGACCGGACGGTAGCCATCGGACGCTTCGCCGAGGTGCAGCGCGCCGTCACCCTCGAAGCGCCGGTCGCCGAACTTGGGGTTGCGCCTGAGCGTCTCAGATTCCGGGTCAGCCTCTGGGATGGTGAGGGCGCCGTCAACTTCTGGCAATCCACACAGGCGCATGTTGCGCAGCCGACCAGCGAAGCCTTGGCTTTGGCGTCGCCGATAGCCACCGTCTCCACACCTACGGAGACTGCAATCTCGACGGCAACGCCTGATCTCGCGGCTACTGCTCAGGCCCTCGAATCCGAGGTTCGAGCAGCGATTGACGCCACTTTGACTGCTCTTGCGCCTACAGCAACCCCCACACTCAATTTTGACCAACTCCTGGCGACGGCAGTGGCTGCAACGTTGATCAACCAACCCACGGCAACGGCAAGTACGACCCGTACACCTACACGCACACCCGCGCCAAGCCCCACGAATCCGCCAACCCGCACACCAACGCCGCCATCCCAACCAGCCATCGCGGTCATTAACAGCCAGCTAAACGTTCGCCAGGGGCCGGGCACAGAATACGCCATCATTGGACAAGTAAACGAGGGCCAGCGCTTCCCCATCACTGCCAAGAACCAGGCTGGCTCCTGGTGGCGGCTCGATTATAATGGACAGGCCGGTTGGGTCGCCGGCCAGTATGTCACGGCGCAAAACGCCAGTGCTGTCGAGGTTGCCCGAGATATTCCACCGCCGCCCATCATCGCGGAACCGGGCGCGGGGACAACGCGTACAGTAGCGGACATCACCTTTGTCTATGTTCCTGCCGGAGCATTCACCATGGGCAGCCCTCCTGGCGTCGGTGGTGATGACGAACGTCCAGCCCACGCCGTAACCCTCAATGGCTTCTGGATCAGCCGGACACCGGTAACCAATGCCCAATTTCGCCGTTTTATCGACGCTGGCGGCTACAACCAATCCACCTACTGGACTAGCACCGGCTGGCAATGGCGGACAACTAATAATATCACTCAGCCCGCGGAATGGGGCGCCAAAGGCAGCCAGGCCGACCATCCGGTTGTCGGCGTCGGGTGGTATGGGGCGATAGCCTATGCCAACTGGCTGGCGCAACAGAGCAGGCAACCCGTACGACTGCCCAGCGAAGCTGAATGGGAGCGCGCGGCCCGCGGCAATGATGGGCGCGCGTGGCCCTGGGGTAACACTGCGCCACACGATGGGCTGCTCAATTTCAACAACCGCGTAGGCGGCCCCAGCGCCGTGGGCAGTTATCCAGCAGGCGCCAGCCCGTATGGCGCGCTGGACATGGCAGGCAATGTCTGGGAATTGACGCACAGCCTCTATTGGGGTTATCCATATCGCGCCAATGACGGGCGCGAAGTTCGGGATGCGGCCGGCAAACGCGTTGTGCGCGGTGGGCGCTGGGCCTCCGATGCAGATGGGGTCCGTTCTGCCCGGCGCGGCAATACCGACCCGGACAACCAGGACATCGGCCATGGATTCCGGCTGGCCATCAGCCATCAGTAATCCACTATACTGTGCTCTGTTTGAAACTAACAGTTTTGCTGGCCCAGAGACTGCCGGCTTCAAAGCAACCGCGGTTTGGTACGAAGATATGAAACGATTGGCAGGCGTGATTGCAGGAGTGCCGACCACCGCCGGAGGATTTCATGGCGTCCGAATACCCCTACGATGTTTTTATCTCGTATAGTTCGCAAGACCAGGCGTGGGTGCGAGGCGAGCTATTGACTCGGCTGGAGGAAGCCGGTCTAAAGGTCTGTATCGATTTCCGCGATTTCGAGGTCGGCGAACCCAGCATCAGCGCCATGGAGCGCGCCATTCTCACCAGTCGCAAGACGCTTCTAGTTTTAACACCTGCCTATCTGGAAAGCGGATGGACCGAATTTGAGTATCTGCTCCTCCAACCCCTTGACCCGGCCAATCGACAGCGCCGGCTGATTCCGCTGGTGCGCAAACCGTGCGCCATACCGCCGCGCATCGCCTATCTGACTTCTGTGGACTTCACTGCACCCGATGATAGAAGCTGGCGGCGTTTGATAGGCGCCCTCCGTGATCAGGCTTCCCCTGCTCCGGACGCGCCACCCCCCCGATCAACAAACCAGCGCACGATGCTCATGATGCACTCTTCGGCGATCTATCTCCTCGCATTGACGACTGGCATAATGAGCAATATCGTGTCCAGCTTTCTCTTGCCTTCACTTGAGCAACGACAATGGCTGGCTGTGATCCTCTTCATTGCTATGGCTGCCCTGGGTCTGTGGTTGGAATGGAGTTACAAGGCTTCAGGCGGACCGAAAGATGTGGCGTCCCAGCCGGATGCTTCCCAGTCGGGTCCGTTGTCCCGGATGGCTCAATTGCCAATGCCATTGCGCTGGGCGCTGATCGGGCTGATCGCCCCTCTTGCCCTCATTGTGTGGTATCTTTCTCCGCTGGCAAGTGATGTGGTAGCGCAACATGCCCCGCAATGTCTACCCGGGCGGGTCTGCGTTCTCGTTACCCCAATTGGGCCGGAGGATAGCTCAGTAGCTACGGAAATCACCCGCGAACTCACCTATCAAATCCAAAGAGTTCTCGACCGGGCTGCCCAGTCGCGCTATACGGTGCGCATCGGGGGCAACGCCCCAGACGCTGTTGCTGCTCTCGAACAAGCCCGACAAGACGGCGCCGCGCTCGCCGTGTGGGGAGAAGTGCGAACGGAAATTTCGGCGCTACGTATTGAGTTTGGCCTGGTAGATTTATTGGGTGTCGGCGAGTCTGCCACTGTACGAACCTATCGCGCTGAACCGCTCTTATATAACCCAATCAGTCAGCGCGTTGAATGCTTCAACTGCTTCTATGGCGAAATTGCCGCGATCACAGCGCATCGCGCCCAGTTGGTCGCCTATACGGTTGCCGGGCTGGTGGACTATGTACAGGACAACCCCGAACGGGCAAAATTTCCGTTTGCAGCCGCGCTCTATTGCGCCGGTGAACCGGTGGATGCGACGTGGGTGGCTGCGCTACAGCCGGCTTGTACACCTGCCCAATCGTCCTCAGACTGGAATCCGGGCTTGCTCTATTACTATCTGGGCAAGTCATTGGTGTTACAAGGAGACTTTCGGCAGGGCATCGAGCAACTCCAACAGGCCGCAACACACAGTCCGCTCGACCCTGCCGCCTGGATTGGCGTCGGTTCTGCTTATCAGAGCTGGTTGGTTCGCCATGATGCGCCGGAGGCAGTTGCTGCATTCCGCAAGGCCGAAGCCAACATCCAGGCTTTGCGAGAAGCGATGCTGCCGGAACAGTGGGCCCTGCTCGACTATCATCTGGGGCTCATTCAGGAATTACAGCAAAACAATGCGGCGGCCATTCAGTATTACACGGCTGCTGCAGAGCGATTCGGGAGCGATGCGGCAACTGCGTATACAACCCTCGTCAATCTTGGCCGCGTGCAACGACGCGAGGATGAACTCGACCAGGCCAGACAGTCCCTTGAGCAGGCGGCCAGGTCATTTTCAGAGGCGCCCTGGGCCTACCTGGAGCTGGCGAAAGTCTACGAGAACAACCGCGCCCTCGCCGAACGCCAGATCGAACTGGCCCGCCAGGCCGCGCCCAACGAGGCCTATGTCGATATTACCGAGGCTGAACTCTGCGCCGATGCCTGGGCCGACCGCGCCTGCGCCGCCGACGCATATACCCGCGCGCGGGAGAAACGTCCCAATTCCGGCTGGCTGCACAGCCGCATCGGGATCTTCTATCTGCCCACCAATCCGCCGCTGGCCGGCCAGAGCTGGGAAACGGCCAGAGAACACCTGGAAACAGCGGCTCAGGTCCGCCCCAATGACCCGTGGGCGCACGAACGACTTGCCTATGTGCTGCACAACCTCGGTGAATACGAACAAGCCGCCGCCGAATACGGGCAAGCCATTACGCTGGCCTTTGGGCCCAGTCAAGCGGCGGGCCTCTACTGCAATTTGGGTCGTTCACAGCAATTGGCCGGCGACATCGAGCCCGCGCGGCAGAGTTTCGAGCACTGCCATGCACAGGCGCGCGACAACGACCTGCGCGCCCGCGCCGAGGATCTGCTGCGCCAGCTTGCGCCGTGAGGCGGTATAGCGACGGACCGGCCCTCCGATTGTCAGCATATTGCCCCATTGCTCCCCGTTGAGAATCCTCCACACGCATGATACAATGACTGCCCAGAAGCCAATCGGTTGGCCCGCGGGCCACAAAACACGTCAACCCGAAGTGGAGCCCCTATGAACATTCGCAAAGCGGTGATCACCGCCGCCGCGCCCAACCAGCGCACACTGCCGCTGCAGACGCTCATCGACCGCGACGGCGTCGAGAAGTCGGTGTTGCGCATCCTCATCGAGGAGGTGGTGCGCGCCGGCATCGACGAAATCTGTCTCGTTGTCCGCCCGGGCGACGAGCGCGCCTATGCCGAGATTGCCGGTGATCACGCCCGCCGGCTGCACTTTGTCCATCAGCCGCAGCCGCTGGGCTATGGCCATGCCGTCTACTGCGCCAATCAGTTTGTGGGCGACGCGCCCTTTTTGCATCTGGTGGGCGACCACCTCTACGTCAGCCGCAACGAACAGGGCTGTGCGCAGCGGCTGGTGGAAATCGCCAGTGTCGCCGCCAGCGCGGTCTCGGCCGTGCAGGCGACGCGCGAGAGCCTGCTGCCCTACTATGGCGTCATCGGCGGGCGACGGCTCCCCGGCCAGAGCGGCTTCTATCAGGTCGAGACGGTGGTGGAAAAGCCCACCCCCACCGAGGCCGAACAGTCGCTGATCATCCCCGGGTTGCGCGCCGGCCACTATCTCTGCTTCTTTGGCATGCATGTGCTGACGCCGGCCATTATGGGCATTCTGGCCGAGCAGGTGACTACACGCAGCACCCCAGCAGATGGTAAACCCGCGGGCGGCATCACGCTGGCCACCGCGCTGGCCGAGCTCGCCCGCCGCGAGCAATACCTTGCCGTGGAGCTCAACGCCGCCCGCTATGATGTGGGCGTCCGCTATGGGCTGCTCACCGCCCAGGTGGCGCTGGCGCTCAACGGGCAAGACCGCGACGAGGTGCTTGCCACCCTGCTGGCGTTGCTCGCCCAGCGTGAACTCGGCGAGAAAGGGCTGGCGCGATGAGCCAACTGGTCACCATCATCACCGCCACCGACCCGGCGCACTACAACCGGGCGCTGGATGACTTCTGCACCCGCGCCACTCTGGCTGAATTGCTGGCCGAGTGCGCCGCGCTGGATCGCTTTCGCCGCTCCAGCGCCAACCTCTATCAGCAGGTGCGGGCGCTCTTCTTTCTCTACGCCATCTATCGCTTTCATCTGCCCGACAAGCTGGACCGCAACCGGCATGAGGCGATCCCCTTCGCCGGCTACACCCACCTCCTGGGCCGCCGTTTTGAAGAGGCCATCGACCTCTTTTTGGCCGCACAGCACGCACATGGGCCGAGCGATGGGCTGGCCAGCGCGCTGGCGGCCGCCTATCACCGGCTGGGCTTTCAGACCCTGGCCAACCAGGTGCGCCGCAGCGTGCGCGCCGTGCGCGGCAACCAGTGGATGTTTCGCATCGGCCACCCGGCAGACCAGCCGCTGCGCGTGCGCCCCGCGCTCTTTGCCCGGCAGAGCGCCGCCGCACCCCTCTTCCCCATCCTCTGCGAGGCGACGCCGGTGCGCGCCGACCTCACCCACAGCGGGTGGAGCGACATCTTCTTTTTGGGCATGGACTACCCCGCCGGGGCGCGGGTGCTCAACATCTCGGTGGATCTGGCTGTACGCGATGCGGATCACCAGTCGCCCTCCGGTGCAGGGCCCAAACCGCCCATCGAATGCTACTTTCGCGTCATCGACCAGCCCATGATCCGGCTGGTGAGCGTTGACCTGGGCGCTGCCGCCGAGGTCACCACCCTGGCCGAACTGTTCGACTTTGGCAAAGATTACACCGGGCTGCTCAAAGCCGCGCTGATCGCCGCCGGGCTGGTCCCGCCGGGCATGGAGGGGGCAGACCAGCCGCTGGCGGACCTGTTGGGGCGGCTGATCGCGCCGGGCTATGGGATCGAGCTAGTGAGCCAGGTCAACGGCATCCCCAAGGGGTCGCGGCTAGCCGTCTCCACCAACCTGCTCGCCTCGCTGATCGCCGTCTGCATGCGCGCCACCGAGCAGATTCAGGCGCTGACCGGCCCGTTGACCGAGGAGGACCGGCGGCTGGTGGCGGCGCGCGCCATCCTGGGCGAGTGGCTGGGCGGTTCGGGGGGCGGCTGGCAGGATTCGGGCGGCATCTGGCCCGGCATCAAGTTGATCCATGGCGTGGAAGCCGGGCCGGGCGACCCGGAACATGGCGTGAGCCGGGGCCGCCTGTTGCCCGACCATCACATTCTGAGCGAAAGCGAGGTGTCGCCGGCGACGCGGCAGGCGCTGCAACAGAGCCTGGTGATGGTGCATGGCGGCATGGCGCAGGATGTGGGGCCGATCCTCGAGATGGTGACCGAGAAGTATCTGTTGCGCGCCGCCGCCGAATGGGAAGGTCGCCAGCAGGCCACAAAGATCATCGACGAGATCATGCCGTCCGAAGCCGGGATTTGGATCAACCCGGCCATTACAAAGAGTCCGGTAAAGTACGACCTGGCCCGCATGTTTGTGCTGAACCTGTACGGGTCCATTTTCGCGGAAAACAAGGTGCTGCTCGTGTTCAACGGCCGAACCAATGACGTACCCAAGCTCATGGATTATCTGCGCGACAACCGTCTCTTCGGCGACGAACCGACCATCAAGGAAGGCACGAATTTCACCGAGTTCACGATCAAACTCGATACGATGAACAAGACCTTGCCGCTGGCCAAAGCGCGTTACGATCTCGCCGCCCTCGGCGCCACGCACATCGAAACGATCCCCCTGGATTCGTCGATCCCAGGCCTGGACGTGCTCGACTTCTAGGCTACTTGATGATCATGCAGCCGGCGATGATGTCGTGCAGCGCTTGCTTGCGTTGGGTGAAGAACGGGAAGAGATAGCCGATCCCGCATATTGCCGCCGAGATGATCTTGGAAAAATGCCGGGCGGTCGCGCGCCAGAAAGTGATCCCGTCGCCGTTGAGATCCGTTACGGCGATCCCTAACGCGCGCTTTCCGAAGGTAGCGCCATGGCCGCCGCTCTCCTGCAAGGCATAGTAGAGCCAGACTACGATTACGACGCCGACTTGAATGACAAGCTGGAACTGCAGGAGCCCTTCCTCGGTTTGCGGCACTCCGCCCATCATTGCTCCCATGATGCCGCCCAGGATGGCTCCGATTATGGCCTGAATGGG
>JAHDWG010000161.1 GCA_023384495.1 Caldilineaceae bacterium | reverse complement strand
TTGGCGCGCCCCAGCAAGGCATGGGTGATGGCCCGCATGCCGATGCTCCAGCCGTTGACCCGATCCAACTGGTAGAGCGCGGGCAACAGTTCGCCATATTGGCTTGATTCACTTGCGGCTTTACTCAATGCGCACCTCTCCCAACACAATGTTCGACCCATCGGCGGGCAGGCGCGCGCCGTCCGGGCGGTAGAGTCCAATTTCCAGTCGATAGGTCCCTGCGGCCAACTCACCGGGCAGGGGGATCTGATACTCGTCTAAGATGCGCCAGCCGGGCCGCCAATTCACCGTGGGCAGGCTGCCGGCGCCGGGGCGGCTGTCGTGGCCGGCAGCCTGCCTATGCGCCCCGCTGGCGTCGTGCGCCACGACGTGGGTAAAGACGGTCCAATCCCCGGTGGGCGGGGCATCTACCCGCCAGTGCAACTGGAGGTAGAGCACTTCGCCGGCGCGGGGCGGCGCGGGCAACAGGTCATAGCCCAGCAGCGCAATGCCATCGCCCACCACAAAGGGGGCTGGATGCACGGGCGGGCGCTGGGGCGTGGTCTGCGGCGGGCGCTCGTAAATGCGCGCATACACCTGCCCACTTGAATCGGCCAGGCGGGCCACCACCGGCGCCGTGGGGAAGAGCTCTGGCAGCAGCCGCGGCGTGCGAAAGTCTTCGTGCTCGATGGCAACGTAATATTCGGGTTGCGGACTCGGCGCGGCGGTCAAGGGGAAGATGTGGCGGCCATCAAACGAAACCGGCGCGGGCGCGCCGCCGGGTTGGGTCTGCAAGGCAAAGGCCAACGTCGGGTGGTCGGCCGGGCGCGGCGTGAGGTAGACGGCGGCATCGGGCGGCAACGCGGCAATCCGCTCGCCGACCTGCCAGAGCCCGACGTCGAACGCATAGTAGAGATCGGGCAGCGCGGCCCAACGCACGAAATAATTGCGCGCCTCGGTTGCGCCGCCGAATAACAAGAGCCCGATCACCAGCCCGCGCAGCCCCCACTGGGGCAGCGAGCCGCGCCGGACACGCCAGAGCCAGTCCAGCCCTACGGCGCAGAGCAGCGCAACCGGCGCGGTTGCGCCCACAATGCGGTGAAAGTGGGGGGCATATTCGCTGAGGATGCCGGGCAACACCAGGCCGAACAACCCAATCAGCAGGATGACAAAGACGGCCCGGCGCAACCGCGCCACCGCAAGCGCCAGGCCCAGATAGAAGGGCAACGCCAGCCACAGGCTGAGCGCCGGCGCGCCGGGCAGATTGCGCCGCGGGTCTTGATCGCCGGGTGCGCCAAAGGGGCCAAACATTGTCGCCGTAGCCCCGGTCGTCGCCCAGATCGAAGTCGTCTCGGCAGCGCCGCCCTCGCCCACCACGGCAATCTGCGCCGGGCGCTGGAGAAACTGATCCGGGTGTTGCCAGAAATACCAGCCGAGGGGAGCAAAAGTCAGGCCTGCGGCCAACGCGGCAATAAAAAACCCCCATACAGGTTGAGACTGGAGGCTGGAGACTGGAGACTGGCCGCGTTCAGTCTCCAGTCTCCAGCCACCGGTTTCCCGATTTGTGGCGAGCAAGAGCAGCCCCGTCCCTGCGGCCAGCAAGGGGATGACCCAGGCGCCCTGGTAGGCGTACATAGCAAGGCCCACCAGCGCGCCGCCGCCTGCGTAGTGGAGCGTGTGGCCGGTACGCCAGCCGCGCAGCAGCAGCCACGTAGCGGCGGCCCAGAGCAACGGCGTCAGGATCGGCTCGATCCCCATACGGCTGAAGTGGATGTGCCAGCGCATGATGGCCAGCGTAGTTGCGGCAAGGAGTGGGAAGGCGACAGTCAGGCGGCTTTGTGGGCCATCCAGCGCACGCAACTCACCGGCCAGTAGATAGACCGCGGCCACGGTGAGCAGACCCAGCAGCGCAGCCGTTACGCGCATGGCGGTTGGCCCTGGCGCGCCGCCGGCCAGTTCAAAGAGGCCAAAGATGAGCGCGTTGGCGTACACATTGAGCGGCAGCACGCCGAAATTGCCGGTAAGAAATAGGGGACGATAAGCGGGGTCGCGCAGGATACGCCACGCCTCGAGTCCCTCAAACGCCTCGTCGAAGTGGAAGCCCGGTGGGAGCGAATCGATCCGCCAGAGGCGCAGCCCCAGGGAAAGGCAGAGGGCGGCGGCTAGCCAAAGAAGACGTGCGCGCGATGACATAGGCCGTTGATTATAATAAAAAAGCCGAAGGGATTCAAACCCCTCCGGCCTTCTGTTTAGGAAATCTCAACCAAATCCACGGTAGCCCTAGGCGGCGCGCAAGGGCATGACCCCCGCGTGTTGGGAGCGTGAGCGTTCCACCAGTTGCCGGGTGGTGATCGGGGCGCCGGTCGCCACGGGGCCAAGGCGGGTTCGTTCGCGCGCGCGGCTGCTCTGCTGGACAATCGCAGGCACAACGGCTTCAGGTAGCTCAGCGCGCGCCACGCTGTTTTGTGAACCAAACGTGTTGGTCGTCTCGCCGTCGGCGTGAAAATCAGTGCGCCACTGACCGTCGATCAAATAGCGAAACTCGGCCTGTGTCCCCTGTTTGAGGTCAATCGTCGCCCGCCAGACGCCATCACGGTCTTGGCGCATAGGCGTGGCCTGTTCGCACCATTGGTTAAAATCCCCAACCAGATAGATTCGATCCGCCCAGATACAAGATGGCAATTCGAACGTGACCCGCACATGACCAGGGACAGGAGAGGGTGTTTTGTATATCATCGGCGGTATCCTTATGATTACTGAAATCGTTTGTTACGAGTAAGGCTGAAACGCCGCACATAGCTCATTACGCAACATCAATACTTTGGATTACTCCATTATGCAGAGATCGCGCACGAATTTCAAGGGACAATTGATTAGAAATTCATGTGAGTTTTTCGTGCAGATTGCTACATTGTGTAAGGCGTAAGTTAATTCAAACAGGACAGGTGACAGTCACTTTTGAAGTGACTGTCACCTGTACCGCAACTGACGTTGACTTCTCACCGGCTCGATGTTAAGATAACGCATCACCCACCTGAACGGCGCGAAGAGAGGAAAGTCATGCCCTTGGAGACACATGCGCTACTTGATGCGCTCAACAACGTAACCACCATTCCCATTATCCCCTTTCGCAATGGCCGCATCGACTATGACGGCCACGCCAAAAATGTGCAATACCTCATGCGCGCCAACCGGCTGGACCAGGGCCGCCCGCGCGTCCTTTCGGTGGCGGGCACCAGCCTGATCCACCATGTGGAGCCGGAAGAACAGACGCGGCTCTTTGACATCGCCGGCCAGGTGATGGGGACTGAAGGGGTGCTCATGTCGGCCGTTGCGCCCAACCCGATTGGCACGGCGGGCAAGTTGATCGAGGCGCAGTCCCGGCTCAAGCGCCCGCCAGACGTCTATCTGATCATGCCGCTGGGGGGGACGTACGATTCGGAGGGAGTCTACACGACATTCCTGGATTTTGCCCGGCGTTATGGCGAAGAATATGGCGCGCGCTTCCTCTATTACTTCCGCAACGAGCGCGACCGCGAAGCGGTGATCCGGCTGCTCAACGACTCGCCACACTTTATTGGCGTCAAGATCGGCACCGGTGAGGCCGATGTCGAGCCTTTTGTGCAGGGCGTGGGCCACAGCGCCATGGTGATTTGGGGCATCGGCGACCGCAGCACCGGCGCGGCCGAGCGGGGCGCCAAGGGGCACACGTCGGGGACGGCGATTGTGGCCACCGGTGTGTGTGATGGCATCAATAACGCCCAGCGCCGGGGTGACTACGCCGCGGCCCGCGATCTGGAGGCGCAGGTCCATGCGCTCGAGGAGATCCGCTTTGTCAACGGCCGCATCTACAACTACTCTGCTGTGGCCGAAGCCATGATGATCCTTGGCTTCGATGACGTGGCGCCGGGCGACGGCAGCGGTCCCTTTAACCCGCGCCTGCCCGAACACCTGCGCGAGCGCGTCAGAGCCGCCGTCGAGCATCTGGCGGACTATCATTGAGCATTGCGCGAAAAAAGACAGCGCTTGTTTTGGGCCTTACAATTTCATGACTATTTATCCATAATGGCGCGCAACAGGCGATTTCTCTGATACAATCAGCGGGTATCCTCAAGTCATTCTCAATGAAGGAGACCCGCTGTCCATGAAACGTTCTATCTCAGTCGCGCTGATCGCTGCCGCACTCTGCCTCAGCGCCCTCACCTTAATACCCACCGTTACGCTTGCCCAATCGACACCCACCGCAACGCCTACATCAACACCTACCCCGGCGTCCATCGTCGCCACCGTTGTGCGCAACGCCAATCTACGCGCCGGCCCCGGCACAACGTTTGCCGTGGTGGGGAACGCCCGCGCGGGTGATCAGCTCATCATGGTTGGTCAGAATGCCGCTGCCAGTTGGTACGAGCTTGACACCGGCGCGTGGATCGCCGCCTTCCTGGTCAACGTCGAGCCATCCCCTGCCGTCACAATACCCCCGGCGGGCCAGGCCGCCCAGGTCACCAATATTGTCGACGGCGACACCATCGACGTCCGCATCAATGGGGAGACCTACCGGCTGCGCTACATCCTGATCGATACGCCCGAGCGCGGCCAGCCGTTCGCGGCAGAGGCGACCGAAGCCAATCGCCGGCTGGTGGCCGGAAAGACCATCTATTTGGTCAAGGATGTATCCGAAACCGACCGGTATGGTCGTCTGCTTCGCTACGTCTATCTGGCCGATGGTACTTTTGTCAACGCCGAGTTGGTGCGACAGGGCTATGCCCAGATCGCCACCTTTCCGCCCGACGTGGCCAAGGAAGCCGAGATCCGGGCGGCGCAGCGGCAAGCTGTGGAGGCCGAGCGGGGCCTGTGGGCGGCGGGCGCGGCCGCCACGCCAACGCGCCGCTTGGCGACCGCCACCCCATCGGCGCGCACGGCAGCGCCAACCCCAACGCCCACCGCGTCGGCAACGTCGCCAACGACGACTGCTGGCGGGTTGCGGATCATCGCCCTGGACAAGCGAGAGGAATATACCGATATTGTCAATGACGGCGCAACAGCTGTGGATCTGGCGGGCTGGATGCTGCGCAGCGAACGTGGAAAGCAGGATTGCCCGCTGCATGGCGTCATCGAGCCGGGGCAAACCCTGCGCATCTGGGCCATGGAAAGGGATGCCGAACGTGGCGGATTCAACTGTGGTTTTGGGTCGCAGATCTGGAACAACAGCGAATATGACCCTGCCGTGTTGTTCGCCCCCGATGGCGTCGAGGTGAGCCGTTATCATTGAGTTGGGCGGAGCGGGTTAGGGGCGGGGTTTGGGAAGGCGCCGTTCTCGTGCGGATATGACCAGCTCGCGCAGGTGGTGGGGACGTTGAGCGATTTGCCAGGCTTGTTCCTCATCGACCGAGGCGCCTGTTGCTTCAATTGCCTTCTGTGCGTAGATCAATGCGCCGAGGGAATAGTCGGCCATGTGGGCGGTCGCCACGGCATGGCCGGCAGCCCGCGACGCGATGCGGGCGGCGGCATGGGCATCGACCACGGCCTTCTACGCGGGCCGACGGGGACCTCGCCCCTTGCCCACGCGCGGGCAATCTCGATAGCGCGGCGCGGCCGGTCGTCTGTGCTGCACGCCCCAAAGATCAGCAGCACCCGTTCAGCGCAATCTGCCGCCCATGCCGCCAGCAGACGATGGTCGGCGGCAGACAGCGGGCCGCCACGATGCGCGACCACAAAACATCGGTCTCGCATGATTGGTTCTCCGCGGCTCCATGAATAACGCAGGGGGCGATTGCCCTGTACCGGTTTCGTCCGCTATTCCAGAGGGAGATTTTCGAGGTCGGCCAGGTCTTGCAGGCGACCGGCGGCGCGTTTGCTGGCGCGCAGGTCCGCCAGGCCGATGAAAGGGAGCGCCACGCCGTCAACCTCGACCTCGACCCGCCGCGCATAACTGGGCGCAAAGTCGACGCCGGCCACGCGGAAGAGCAGGTCGATGCGAGTGTCTTCGCCGCCCAGACGCAGACCGGCGCTTTCGCGCAGGTTGCGCATTAGTTCAACGGGTGGCGCACGAACGCCAATTGTCCATAGGGCGCGCCCCAGGGCTTCGGCGTAGCGTTCGTCCGCTTCGATCCAGATGTCCAAGTCTTTGGTGGCGCGTACATAGCCGTGCACGATTACGGCATAGCCGCCAATGATCAGGTAAGGGATGCCTTCAGCGTTCAATGACTGTAACAATCGGCTGAAATGCTCGTCGAGGACGTTGCTGGAGGGCATAGGCGAGTTCCAGGATTTTGCGCGCGGCGCGCAGCCGCTCAATGGGCGGCGCGCCAAGCCACCATTCGTATTCTTTGGGTTCGTTGGCAAAGTCGATCACCCGCCATGCCATCTGTGGGGAGGGCTGTGCTGTATCCATACATTGCATTGTAATACCGGCGCCGGCGGCTGTCAACGGGAGAAGGAGGCGCGTCACCTAGACCTTGAGCGAGCCACGGAATCCCCTGGCAGCGTAATAGGAGTCCGCACCATTGTGATATACGAAGACATGGCCAAAGCGACGATCACAGAAGAGAGCGCCGCCGAGTTCTCTAATATCAGAAGGTGTTTTCACCCAGCTCGACGTTTTCGTATCGAAATCGCCCAGTTTCTGCAACGCCCGATATTGTTCTTCCGTTAAGAGTTCAATACCCATATCAGCAGCCATGTCAACCGCGCTATTTTCTGGTTTGTGGGCTTTTCTTGCTTCCAGCGCTTCACGGTCGTAGCAAACACTTCTGCGGCCTTTTGGGCTTTCCGCTGAACAATCATAAAAGGTGTATTGACCCGCCTCTGTATCATGACCCACAACATCCGGTTCACCGCCGGTTCTGTCCATTTCATTGAGTGACCACAGCTTTTCAGGACTCGCTTCCAACCTTGCTAGCACGCTGGCCCATTCAAGACCTTCATGGCGGTTCATATTTTTCTCAAAGCGGGCTTTTAACCCTCTGAGCAATGCTTCCCGTTGTTCTGATGACAACTCTCGTTTATTGCGGTTCATGTTGCCCATATGCCGATATTCCCTCTGTTCAATCGGTGTGGCAGGCGGACAATTGCCGGTGCATCAAGAAAATATCTCAAAATCTCTGTGCCACACCTCTGCTGCTTGAAAGCTTTCCGACTCCACAACCGATTTTGGGATAATCCGTAAGCGCATCAGGCAACGGTTTGATTGTCGAAATATCGGGCAGAATGTCAAGTCCGGTGTCAAGAAAGAAGGTCTTGCAAACAAAGACAAAAAAACAGGAAACAACCCACACACCAAGGTGATGTGTATGAGGGGCTCCTGCTTTCTGAACCTGTATAGGTGACTGTAGCAAAAAAACTGCGAAGGTCGAGTGGGCGATACTGGACTTGAACCAGTGACCTCACGGATGTGAACCGTGCGCTCTAACCAACTGAGCTAATCGCCCGTGAGCAGTTTGGTATTCTGTACCCCTCAGTATATCATACCGTCATTGAATTGCAAATTGTGCTGCGCCCCGACACAGGATAGGAGCTCGTCGTGCGGACGAATCGACAATTGTTGCGGCTGTTCTTTCTGCTCGTGATCCTCATGGGCTTACTGGGAGGTTGGTATGCTGACCAGCGCTGGTATGCCGCCACCCAGGGTGTATCCTTTACATCCTCCGGTGAGATGGACTGGGTCAATCTGCTCGCCGATCTGGCCGAGAACAGTGTAAAATTTCTCCAGGGCGCGGCCAGCACTTCCGAGTAGGTGCGCCGCTTCATGGGCGAGAAACGGAGGTCAGCACCACACTATCGCCGACCACGCCCCCCGCCGGTGAGAGCACCGGCAAGCGCTCGCCCGTCTCTGGGTCATACAAGCCCACATGCAACGTGTATTCACCGGGCGGCAACCCCGACAGAGGCAGTAGATATTCATCGCGCACAAACTCGCCCGCCAACCACGTATCCGTCGGGCACGTTCCCCGGCATGGCGGGTTGTCCCACCCTACCGCCAGCGCGCCCCCCATATCGAGTAGTTGGACAAAGACAGTGTATGCGGTAGCAATCGGCGCCAGCGCACGCCAATAGAGCGCAACGCTCAGCGCCGCGGTATCACCCCTCGGCGAACCATTCAGGTCATAACCCAACAGGGCAAGCGGCGCGGCAAAATCAGCCGGGTGGTGCGTCTGCGGCTGCGGGTCGCCAAACTGCGGCGGCAAGTAGAGATCGAGAGCGTCATTATAGGGGCCCAAGCCCCCCACCTGCGCCACCCAGCGATAGTGCGCCGTCAGGGCTTGCTGCATCGCCTCGTGTTCACCGTAGATCTGCTCAACATCAAACCCGGTAAAGGCCACAGCATCGGCGCCCGCCCGCAGGTCGGCCAGCAGGCGCGTGTTATTGACCACCCGATAGCGCGCCGCCTTTTCATCCGACCAGGTGGGGCGGTAGGCGAAGATCGCCATTTCATAGCCCGGTTTCACCCGTAGGCCGGCCTCGAGCGCCAGATGGGGGCTGAACGAAAGCAGGGTATCATCCGGCGCGGTGAAACGGCGCAGCAGCGCAGCCGCCTCGCGCACCAGCGCCACCTGATTGCGCACCGGTGTCACCACGTATTGATCCCGGTGGAAGCCACTTCCCTGACGCGCGGCGTGAGCGACAAGTACAATCCCAATCAGCAACCACAGATAGCGCCGCGCGCGTGGCCCCTCGTGCGCCAGCCACATTGCCAGCAGCACGCCGCCGGCCAGGCTCATCATGGGCATTTGCAGTGTATTGTAATAGCTGTCGGTGGTGCGCGGCATCAAATGCGCCACAAACAAGGTGCCCGTCATCACGCAGAGAAGGAGCAAAAAAAGCGCCCGGCGCCGGGCCATCGGGTCAGCCCAGGCGCGCCCCAGGCGCCATGCCCCGGTCACGCCGGCCGCGACCGTGAACCCTATCAAGGCCAGGAAGTCAAACAGCGTGCGCCACCCCATGTGCCACATGCGCAGTTGATGCCATTCGGCGCGCAACAGGCGGTCGGTGTGGAACCCCACAATGTCATAGACCATCAGCTCCCCGCTGAGCAGCCAGTAGAGGCCGAGCGCCAGGCCCAAACCCAGCGCGCTCGCCGCAAACACAGTCGCCAATGCGCGGAGCCGCTGTAGGCTGGTCAACACCAGAAAGAGCATCATCCACGGCAAAACGACCACCACCGAGAGCCGCACGCCCACCGCCAGGCAGACAAGCAGGGTGGCCCCAACGTTACGCCGTGTGTCGGGCCAGGGCGCCAGCGCCACCCACAGCGCCGCGGCCAGCAGAGACGCCGTCAGCGCATAGGTAGCCGTATAGGTGAACTGCGCCAGCGCAAAGAACGATGCGCTGATCAGCGCCAATGTCACCAACGCCGCGGTTCGCCCGGCCAGGCGCGCCGCGGTCGCTGCGCTCAGGCCAATCGCAAGCAGGGCAAAGAGCGCCGTCAGCACCCGCCCTTGATAGAGCCCCTCTCCCACTACAAGCTGCCCCAACCCATAGACATAGGGCAGCAGCGGCGTCTGGGGGTAGGCAAAGTCACGGTAGAGCAGCTTTCCTTCGTAGACCAGCTTGCTCGCCCAGAGATACCAGCCCTCGTCGAGATTGACCTGGCGATAGAGGACCAAAAAGCCCAGTTCCGCCACCAGGATCAATGCAACGCACACAAAACCCCACTGGGCGCGCAAAGCCGCAAAGCCGTCACGCATCCATCGGATCCATGCGCGGCCCCGCGGCTTTCTATCGACGTCGCGCTCAGTTGTCGCAATCACGAAACCGCTACTGCCTCAATGCCGGGTCGTGGACACAGGTTTGGCCGCGCTGGCGGTTAAAGTAGTCGCACAAAATGATATATGCGGCGCGGAAGTTCAACTGATCCACCGGACTCGGCTCCATGATGGCCCACCAATACTGCTCTTCATCGCGCGGGTTGCCGTCGTTGAGCCAATCCAGATTGGGCATACTGAGCAGGCTCATCAGCCCGATCCACGGTTGCCAGTTTTGCGCGGCATAGACATAGGCCCGCTTCAAATAGTCACCCTGCACGAACTGGTCGATACCCGCATCGGCGCCGTGCCACTTATAGTCTGGGTTGACCGAGTCAAAGGTCCAGCCAAACTCCAGCAGCACAACCTTTTTGTTGGCGTCACCATAGCGCACCATGATCGCGCGAATATCTTCCACCCGGCGGAAGGCAAAGAAGCGATAGCCGCCATACTTGGGGTTAGTGACAGCCTCGGCTGGGTCCAACTCGGGCGGGGCCGCAAAACCGGCGCCATGGACGCCCAACATGTCAAAGCAGCAGTTGCTATTGCCGCCCATCGCCTTGTACATCTCTTCATAGAAACGGTCATCGGGCATGGCGACCGCGCTGTCATCACCCGTGGGGGCCATGCCTGCGCTGATCACAATCGCATTGGGATTGGCCCGCTTGATCGCCGCGTAGGCCTTGCGCAGGAACTCCACATATTGCGCCGGGTTAGGGCGGTTGTTGCCCCATTCGCGGGCGAGATTGGGCTCGTTCCAGATCTGATACGCATGGATGCACCCTTGCGACCCCGCCTGGCAGTTGTACCGGCTGGCCAGGGCAAAGACAAAGTCGGCAAAGTTGTCGGCGTTGCCCGGCGGGTGACCGGCCCAGAAGGTGTTGAGATCGGGGTCACTGCTGACACGGGCCAGCAGTTGCAACCCGCTGGTGTTGACCTCGCGCACCACCCGGTCGGCAATGCTCCAGTCGAACTGACCCTTGCCGCGGCCTTCGATCGTCTCCCAGGCGAAGGCCTGTTTGACCCAGTTAAAGCCTGCTTCGCGCATGAGTTGCAGGTCACGATTGGCCACTTCGGGCCGCCACCAGAGAAAGGCCTGTGCGCCAAAGTCTGGACTGCGCATGTTGGCAGGCTGGAAGTTGACCGCAGCCGGTGGCTGTGTGGCTGCTGGCGCGGCGGCCTGGCCGTTGGACGGCGCCGTATTGTCGGTTGTCTGCCCTCCCGGCGCGGCGTCCCCCTGCTGGATGTCGACAAACTCGGCGGCCACCCAACCCAAGAGGCGCCCATTCTCGGCTACCTGAAGCCATGCGCCATCTTGGTTGCGCCCAACAATGGTGAAGCGCTGCCCATTCGTGGCCGACCCAACGATGTTGCCGGTGGTGCTGGGGTCGCTGCGGATGTTGAGCAGGTCGGCGTTGATCACCCCGATTGTCTCCCCCTTGGTCGGTTCGGGGGTGGGGGTGTCCGCCGGTTGAGGGGCCGGAGCCGCGGACTGGTTTCCCGTGGCGGGCTGCGCATCCGCCACGGGAGTACTGGTGGCCGCGTCGACCTGCGCCACACCGATAGGCGTTTTGGTGGGGGTGGGGGTGGGTTCTGGCCCACTGCCCCAGCAACCGCTCAGGAATATGGTAAACATCAGGAGAGCCGTCAGCGTAACGCCACCGGCGCGTACGTTTGTCATAGACATCCTCAACGATCTTGGAACTACTTGGGCAGGCTCTTGAGCGCTTCGTACGCCGGTCGCCCGGCGACGCGGAAGGTCGCCATTTCGCCTTCGCTAAAATTGAGATTCCACAAGAATGGCACAGCCACCCATCCCCATTCGCGCATAAGCAGATAGGCGCGCACAATGTATTGCGCCTGCGCGCTTTCGGTGATATTCGCCTGATATTCGTAGCCAGGGAAGGGAGTGGGTGAACTGCCCCAGCCAAATTCGGTGGGCCACAGACGCTTGTTGACGTCGCCATTGGCCACCATCACATTGCGATACTCTTCCATGGTGCTGCGGAAGTAGAAGCTGCGGTGGTCAAAATGGGAAGGGGGCGGCGTATAGCGGCCGGCCTGCCAGTCTTGCACCGTCACTTCAGGGGGGTTGGCAAACCCGCTGGGGTGAACGCCAATGCCATCGCTGTAGCGGGCCAGCCCGTGGGCATACATGCCGCGCAGATACTCCACGTCATCCACGGCGTCGTGGGTGTTGCCCGCCGGGGTAGGCGCCCCACTGATGATCAACATCGACGGGCAACTGTTTTTGGCCGCGGTATAGCTGCGACGCAACAGATCCATATAGAGCGCCGGATCGATGGGAAACCCCTCCCATTCGCGCTGGAGGTTCTGTTCATTCCAAATTTCCAGCGCCTGCACGCGGCCACAATAGCGCCCTGCCACCTTTCCGACAAAGTCAGCAAACAGGTTGAAGTCGTTGGGCGGGCCGCCCGTGCCAGGTTTATCGGGGCGCGACCACTGTGGCGCGGTAAAGACGCTGTAGAGAATATTAAACCCATTGCCGTGCATCACGTCGACAACCTGGTCCGCCTCGCTCCAGTTGACATGCCCGGGGCTATCTTCCATAAATTCCCAGCGCAACTGTTGTTTGACCCAGGTAAAGCCGATCCCGTGGATTTGCCCGGCGATAAACTGTTTTTCCGAGTTCTGCCACAGATGGGCCTGAATGCCGTAGGCGAAGAACCCGCCGCCAGACGGTGGCGGCGCATCGCCCACAGCCGGCGACGGTGCGGTGGAGGCCGCGGCGACCGATGAGGGCGCAGCCGGGGGGGCCGGCGGGGGTGGCAACTGCTCGTCGGCCACCACGGTCAGCGTGTCGAGCGCGCCGCCGCTCTGCGCCAACGAGGCCGCGATCCACGCTTCGTCAAGCCCCGCGATGTCCACCTTGTACCAGTCTCGATTGGGGCCGAGCGCCACAATGGGCAGCGCGCTGCCGGCGCGCACCGTGCTCACCACCGGGTAGTGGGTGCCAGGGCCGCCGCGTACATTCATGTTGGCTGGCTGCGTCACTGCCACAGGGGGGGCCGTGGGGTCAAGGGCAAGGGCAGCCGCCGGGGCCGACGGTTCCGTATGGACAGGCTGGTTGGCCGCGCCGGTTGCGGGGGTCGACGCCGACAACACCGGGTCTGGCGTCGGGGTTGGCAACAAGAGGAGCGGCGCCGGCGCGGCTTCTCTCAGTTGCACCAAATTTGCCGCTACCCAGCCGGTGCGTCCCGTGCTATCAACCCGGATACGGACCCAATCCTCGGCGGGGTTGTAGGCCAATACCGTAACCGTTGCGCCCGGTTCGATCTTAGCCAGGATGAGATAGGTCATGCCCGGCCCGCCGCGCAGATTGACGCGCGCGTCCGCCACAATGACACCGCCCGTGGGGGCGGATGTCTGCCGTTGCAAAGCGGGTGAAGCAAAGAGTGAGCGGGGAGAGGAGGACCACATACCGCATACAAACGTCAAGACCACCGTCGCCCATCGCAGGCGGAACCCAACATCGTTCTGGTCAACAAAACGCACTGGCAACTTCCTCCTTGTACCAAATCCAACATCCACAGGCAATGGGGTGCGCTCAACGGCAAATGGGTTGTGCGCGTCAGGCAGAACCGACAAAAAGGGGCCCAGAAAAAGAGGCAGCGAGGTCTTGGCGTCAAGACCTCGCTACCAACGTCGCTTTAGGCCATTATTTGGGCATGGCGGCCAGTGCGTTGTAGACGGGCAGGGGAGCGCCGCCCGGATCCACGATACCCCACTGCGCCTTTTCGGTGCCATTGGCCACCATGCGGAAGTTCAGGTTCCAAAGGAAGGCAGGCCCAACAAAGCCCCAGTTCTTCATCATCTGATACGCTTCCACTGTCCACTGGGCTTGCTCTTCAAAGGTGTTGTCATTGGCATAGGCATAACGCGGGTCAAACGCGCCACCAGCCGCCCAACCAAACTCGGTAGGCCAGATCTTCTTGTTGCCGGCGCCATAGACATTCATGATATTCCAGTAGCCTTCCATCGTGCTGCGGAAGCTCCACGAGTGGTGGGGCGAGTCGCAGGCGCCGTTGAAGCTGTTGCCATGCTTCTGGATCGCCTCACACGCCTGTTCCCAGGTGGCGCTGGGCGGCACATTGTAGCCGCTGGGGTGGGCGCCGATGCCGTCGGCATAGTTGGCGACGCCTGCCTTAAACATCCCTTCCAGATATTGGAAGTCATCGGCTGCATAGGGTGGATTGTTGCCGGCAGGGGTGAGTGCGCCGCTGATCACATACATGGACGGGCATGCAGCCTTGATGGCCGCATACGAGGGCGCCAACAACGCCACATACTCAGCCGGATTGAGCGGGCGATTGCCCCATTCATAGTGGAGATTCTGCTCATTCCAGACCTCAATCGCCTTGAGCGATGAGCCGCAGTACTTGGCCGCCACAGCCCCATTGAAATTGGCAAAGGTCTGTGGATCTTGCGGGGGGCCACCGACGCCGGCGTCAAAGCCGGGTTCACGCGCCCAGTCCGGCGCATTGACTGTGCTAAAGAGCAGGTTGACCCCCGCCGCGTTGGCGGCATTGACCAGGCTGTCCATGGGGCCAAATTCGATTGCGCCCTGCACGTTTTCAAAACGCTTCCACTCGATCTGTTGCTTGATCCAGTTGAAGCCCATGCCCTTGGTCAGGTTCATCACGAAGGCTTCGTTGTTGGCGTCCACCATATGGGCCTGAACGCCATACCCAAACGAGCCGCCACCCGACGGGGCCGGCGCAGCCACCACCGGCGCGGCGGCTGCCGGCGGGGCTTCCGCTGCCGGTGCGGCTGCCGCGGGCGCCGCCGCCACTTGCGGGGCATTGGGGATGTTATCCGCCACAGCAACCTGCCCGGTATCGCCATTGGTGCTGACCAACTGGCCGATCACCCAGCCTTTCTCCGGGAGACCGACGTCGATCTGCCACCAGTCGCCCGCTGGATTCTTACCAATGATCTCGTAGGTGCTGCCCTGCGTGATCTGGCCGAGGATGGTATAATTGGTGCCTGGGCCACTGCGTACATTCAGAATTTGCGCAGCGATGATCTTAGGTAACTCCACCGCGGCCTTGGCGGCGACCTCAGCTTCTTGGGGGGCGGCCGTTGCGGCGGAGGCTGTGCTGTTGCCCAGCCCCAACACGGTGGATTGCCGCGGGCTTAGCGCTTCGCCGCGTTCGGTCACCAGTTGCGCCTCGATACGCAGGTTGTCGATCTGGTCGGTGGTAAAGCGAAATTGCGAGCTTTCCAGCGGGCGAATGTTGTTGGCCACCAGGTTGTTGTCGCCGGCAAAGACGCTGTA
>JAHDWG010000720.1 GCA_023384495.1 Caldilineaceae bacterium | reverse complement strand
ACGGTCAAACTGGTAGGCGGTTCAGGCATTTCTTCCCACCCTGCCTGCGGCATGATGATGCCAAAGATACCATCGCTGGTCTTGCCCTCTACATCCTGGGCGTAGACGGTTACATTATACTCGGTGTCGTTCTGCAACGCACCCACGCGCAGCGAGGGCGTTGGACCGGCCAGCACGGTGTAGTTGCGCCACTCGGTGGGTGACCACTGCACATTGACCTGGTAGGCCGTCACGGTCGGATCAGTGGCCGGCGTCCAGCGGGCCAGGAAGGCGCCATCCTGCGGCGTCAGCACCAGGTTCGACGGCGCATCGGGGAAGCCAGGGTCGTTGGGCTGGATCGTGCCGGTGGCGGTGAAGACGTGGGTGATGGCAAAGCGCCGGCTGTCAAAGGCGCGCCGGGTGGGCAGCGGGTTGAAGTTGACATCGCATAGGTCCTCGGAAGCTGCCGGCGGGGCGGCGTTGATGCCGTCGTCCACCTGGCCGCTGATGGCATAGTCGCCAAAGGGGAAGCTGGTCAGGTTCCAGTCGAAGAAGCCCTGTTTGAGCGACAGATTTTGCACAATCGGCACGGCCTGTTCGGTGTTGCCCAGTTGATTCTCGCCCAGCCGGGTGGCGTAGAGGCTGATGGTCGCCTCGTCGGTGGCCCCGGCCGGCACGCGCCAGGTGATGCGGTATTGGTCGGCGCCCTGCTCGCCCGGGGTGGCCGGGGTGAGAAAGAGATTCTCGCCCTCGGCCAGCGGCGCCCCTTTGCTGGCGAAGTAGGTGAACTGGTAATGCTCGATGCCCTCCTCGCTCAGGTTGCTGATGCGCGCCTGCCATTCGCCCGCGGCGGGGTTTTGTACGCTCACCAGCGTGCTCTGCAGCGAGAGGTGGAACTGTGCGCCATTGGCCGCCGCATTCTCCGGCGCGATCTCCGGCCCGCCGGCAATCGCTACACCGGGCGGCGGGATCAGCGTGATCTGGGGCGCGCCCGCCTGCCAGCCCAGCCCAAAGAGCAGTTGTTTGGCGTTGGCGCTGACCGTAAAGGGGATCAGGTCATCCTCGGCGTCGATGGCATTGGGTGAGCGATAGACCGAGACAACCTCGTCCAGCGCCTCGGGACTGTATGCCTGCGCCGCCATAACCGGCACGTCGGTGGCGCCGTTGTACTGGTCGATGAGCACGTAGCTGTCATTGCCCAGGATAAACGAGAGGTTGGCCGGGTTGACTTCGGGGCTGGTCAGGTCGCGGCCAAAGGTGTAGTAGAGGCCCACATCATAGCCCGCTACCGTAAACTTGCCCTTGATGCCCCATTCGTACTGGGTGCAGGGGCCGTTGGTGCAGAACTGGCCAAAGGCAATCTCGATGCCAAAGTGGATGTCGCTTGGCGGGATGTCGATAAACCACCAGCTAAAGGCCGCGCCCTTCTTGATCAAGATCGTCACGCTGGCCTGGGCGGCGATGTGGACCTCGTCGTTGTCGGGCAGCCAGGCATAGCGGTTGGCAAAGCCCTGCCCCTGCCACATATGGGCGCGCAACATACCGCTGATCCACGGGTTCTTGAGCGGATAGCCCATGCTCACGCGGAAGCCGATGTCCAGCGGGTTCCACGCCACCCAGAGCGCGCCGTCGATGCCGACGATGCCCTTGAGCACACTGCCCTGCCCCTGGAAGGCAAAGAGGCCACGCGTGTCGATGGTCACCCGCCCGTGCATCTTGAGGATGCCGCCGTCTCCCCCCGGCGCGGCCTGGATGTCCAACCCAAAGGTGATGGTGGTATGGCCGGGGTAGATGTCCACCGTGCCTTCCAGCCCGGTGAGGAAGAGACCGCTGTTGCCCAGCGGCACGCCCACCGGCGTCTTGAACTCCATGTGGACCCGGCGCAAGGTGGACTGGCAGAGCTTGAAGCTGGAGCCGATGCGCGCATCC
>JAHDWG010000160.1 GCA_023384495.1 Caldilineaceae bacterium | reverse complement strand
CGCCGCCGGTGCGTTTGACCTGGGTCTGATTGTGCCCGAAGGTAACCGTTTGCGCCGGCTGACCTATGCGCAGGTTCCCATCCAGGCCGGTGGACGCGCCCGCGTGCTCTTCACCGTGGGCGGCAACAACAGCTACCAACTGGCGCTCGATAGCGACGGCGATGGCGCCGCCGACCAGCAGATCGCACCCACCGTCAGCGAACTGGTGGCCGACCTCGGCCCGCAGCCGGTTGGCGCCGTGCAGCTCTATTCCCCCGGCAAGAACATGACCAAATACGGCCAGTTGATGGCGGTGGTCTTCAATGAAGAGATCGCACGGGCCTCGTCGCAGGATGGGTTTCTGGGAGAGCAGATCACGAACTACCAGGTGGAAGCCAACCAGGTGCGCGGTGTGGCCCTGCAGCCGGGGGGCCGGGTCGTCTATCTGCTCCTGCGCGACGGGGTCGGGCCCTTTATCCCCCGCACGATCACCGTGAGCGGAGTCACCGACCGGCTTGGCCACCCCATGCAACCCGCGAGTGTGACGTTGCCCATCCGGCCCACCATCACGTGGCCCGGCGGCGTCATCTCCGGCACCGTGCGCCACGCCGACGGCACGCCCGTACCCTTTGCCCCGCTCCAATTCTCGCAGATCGAGCTAGACGCCAATGACGAAGCCTATCTCGAACTGGTCTCGGTCAAGAATGCGGACAGCGAAGGCCGTTACGCTTTCGACTATGTCAAGGCCCTCCCGACGGTGTTCGAGTATATGGACCCGGAAAGCGGGCAGCAGGGCAGGCTGGGAACCGCCATCCGCCATAACGGCCAGCAGCTAGGGCTCGACCTCATTCTGTTGGGCACCGGCACGTTGGCGGGCCAGGTGCTGGCGGCGGATGGGGTCACCCCGCTGGCCGGCGCACGGATCCGCGTCACCAACCCGGTGCGCTCGGAAGAGGCCTACGGGGCGGTGAGCGATGCCAGCGGCGCCTTTGTGTTCGGTAAACTGCCGGTGGGCACCCTGTCGATCCATGCCGTCCACGAGCCGAGCAAGTCACAGGCGCTGGCCGTGGCGACCATTCCCCAGGCCGGGGCTACGGTGGCGCAGGACCTAATCTTGGTGCCCGTGGCGCAGACCGACACCGTGGGTGTGCTGGCCGGCCAGGTCTTCCGGGCCGACGGCAGCACGCCTGCGCCCGGCATCCCCGTCTACACCACCAAGGGAGGGGTGGCCACCACGGCTGCCGACGGCAGCTACCGTATCGAAGGCCTGCCCGCCGGGCCGATTGGGGTGCGCGCCATCGACCAGATTGCGCTGGAACAAGCCACGGTGCAAACCACCATCGTCGCCGACGAGACCGTCATCGCCAACCTGCTGCTCGCCGGCGGCGCCGGCACGATCAACGGCGTGGTGTTGGAGGCCGATGGCACCCCCGTACCGGGAATCAAGGTCTATGGCGGCCCGCTCCAGGTGCAGAGTGCTGCCGATGGCACGTTTACGCTCACCGATGTTCCGGTGGGAGAGGTCGGTCTCACTGCGCAGGATGAGGTCAAACAACGCCTCGGCTCGGCCCATGTCAACGTGACCTACGACGGCGAGACGGTCAGTGCGCGCATCGTCCTGCCCGCCACCGCCACCCTCACCGGTCGCATCTTCCGGACGCAGGGTGGGCAGCCTGTCCCCGTGCCCAATCTCAAGATTTTTGCCCTCGGCCCGCGCAACGACAAGACCTTCACCGCGGCCGACGGCTCCTATCGTTTTGAGAATCTGCCATTGGGCGAATACACCATCAGCGCCTTCTACCCCGACTTCTCCGACGGCAACATCGGTCGCGGCAAACTCGTCTTCAGGGATGAAACGCTGCAACTCAACGTCACCTTCAAGGGCCGCGGCAAGGTGACCGGCATCGTCTATGACGACGATGGGGTCACCCCGCTGGGCGCGCGGGTCGGCCTCTCGGAACTACAGGTCAAGGTCGGTCGCCTCGTACCCTTGGAGAACCCGGACTGTAAGGGCAGCATCGAGGTTGGCGGTGTCACCATTGCGCTGCCCCCGTGCGAAAACGTGGGCGTCGATTTCGAGATGATCCCGCGCAAACGTCGTCTCAACAGCGACGTAGCCAGCGGCACCTTTGCCTTTGACAATGTGTTCGTCGGCGACTTTACGGTGGAGGCCGCCAACCCCTTTAGCCCGGAGGCGGTCGCCGTCACCGGCAATGTGCCGGCGCCTGGCGCCTCGGTGGCGGTGACGCTTTCGCTGCAAGCCACCGGCGTGGTCTCCGGCACCGTCTACCCGCCGGATGGCGTCACGCCGGTGGGCGCCGGGGTGATCGTCCGGTTGGACAACGCCTTTCTCAGCGATGTGCGTGTTCAGACCGACGCAGACGGGCGCTATCTCTTCCCGTTGGTCAACCCCGGCCAGTCCACCGTCACGGCCATCGATAACGAGAATGGGCTGAGCGGCCAAAGCCGGGCCGCAGTGAACGTCGGAGAGACCGCCATCGTACCCGTGCGCCTGCTGCGTATGGGCGAGGTGAAGGTGACGGTGCTCGGCAGCGGCGGTGTGCCGGTGGTGGGTGCGGCGGTGACGCTTGAGCAAGGGGCTTATCCACACGCCAAACGCACCGGCGTCACCCAGGCCGGCGGCGTGCTCAACTTTGCCGGTGGCGACGCCGTCAGCGAGGGCGCGTTCAGTGTCTTTGCCCAGCACGATGGCATCAACGGCTACACCGGCGGCGCCGTCCCCGGTTTGCCCGCCCCCGGCCAGGTGGCGGTGACGGTGACGCTCAACAACGCCGCCGGCACCGTCGCCGGTCGCTTCTTGCGCAGTGACGGCGTCACGCCCATCCCCAACGCCCAGATCGCGCTCAGCGCCAACGCCCGTGAGGCCTATGTGACCACCGACGCCGGTGGCAACTTCCTGTTCCCGGGCGTGCTGGCGGGCAGCTTCTCGCTCGACGCCCTCGACCCGGTGAGCGGGCGCCGCGGCCGGGCCACCGGGTCGGTCACTGAAAACATGACGACCACAGTGACGCTGCTCCCGGTGCCCCAGGGCACCGTGGCCGGCCTGGTGCGGCTCTCCAGCGATGGTTCGCCCGTGGCCGGGGCAGGAGTCGTCCTCAAAGGCAGCGGGCCCCTTGCCGTTGATCTGCGGGCCACGACCGGCCCCAACGGGTTCTACAGCCTGCCCGGCGTCTCAGCCGGCCCCTTTACCGTCGACGTAATCGACCCGACGGAGAAGTTCTCTGGCCGCACCACCGGCACGTTGACCAGCGAAGGCCAGACGGTGACGGCGGATGTGACGATCCAGGTGCCGCCCACCGGGCGGGTGGAAGGCTATGTCTTCCGCGCCGACGGCACACCGGCTCACGACGCCCAGGTGACGCTTACCGGTAATGATTTCGGCATAACAACCACCAACAACGATGGGTTCTACTCGTTCTCGAATGTACGGCTGGGCGCCGTGGTGGTGACCGCCAAAGCAGCCGTAGGCCCCGATGGGGGGGCGGCCAGCGGCGAGCTGCTCAGCGCCGGCGGCGTGGCGCGGGTGGACGTTCACTTTGTGGGCACGGGCCGCGTGGCCGGCACGGTGACCACCGGGGCGGGTGTGCCGGTAGCCGGGTTGCAGGTCTTCCTCGCCCGCAATCCGACGACACCCCCCTTGTTTAACGCCAATACGCTTACCGACAACGCCGGCCACTTCGAGTTTGCCACCGTGCCGGTCGGCGAGGTGAGCCTGTTCACGACCCAATCCAGCACCGGCCTGGCCGGCAGCGGGTCGGGCACCTTGAGCGCGCCCGGCGCCACGCTTGATGTCCCCATCACCCTGGCGGCGGCCGGGACGGTCTCCGGCCAGGTGGTGCGCGAAGATGGCGTCACACCGGCTCCGCTCATGGCCGTCGAACTGGTCAGCGGCCCACTCCAGCGTTTTGGGTCCACTGACAGCAACGGCAATTTCACCCTGGCCGATGTCAAGCTAGCCACTTATGAACTGACCATCACCGACCCGCTCGGCGAGGGGATCGTCAAGGCCACGGCCGTGCTCACCAGCCAGGGCCAGGTGGTCAACTTCGCCAGGCTGGTGCTCGACACGGCGCCGCCGGCCATCAGCGCCGTTATACCGGCGAACGGCGCCGGCAATATCCCCGTGACGCAGACGATCCAGGTGCGCTTCTCAGAACCGGTGCAGGCCGGCACAGTCAACGGCACCAACCTGGTCGTGAGCAACAGCAGCGGTCTACTCAGCGGCAGTTGGACCTTGAGCGCAGACAGTACGCTGGCGACCTTTACCCCAGCGGCCACGTTCCGCGACTTCGACCGCATCACCGTGCGGGTGAAGACCGGCATCGTTGACCTGGTGGGGCGGCCCCTCCAGCAGGAAACCGTCTCTTCGTTCACCACCAGCGACAGCACGGCGCCGCGCATCGACAGCCGCAGCCCGGTCTCGGGGGCGCAGGCGGTGCCGCTCAACGCGGTGATTCGTATCCAGTTCAACGAAGCCATCGACCTGACCAAGTTTACCAGCGTGGCCGAGGCCATCACCCTCAGCCTGGACGACACCCCGGTCCCTGGCCGCGTCGACCCCAACTCGACCAAGACCGTGCTGGTCTTTACGCCCAATACGCCGCTGTTGAGCAATAGCGCCTACCGCGTCACGGTGCAGCCGGCCACCGACCTGGCCGGCAACCGGCAGACCAGCGGCGATACCTTCACCTTTACGACGGTCGACCTGGTGGCGCCGGTCATCCAATCGCTGGCCTCATCCGCCGGGACAACGGTGCGGGTGGGCACGAGCACCGCGCTCGTGGCGACGCTGGAGCCGGCGAGCGACGTTGCGCAGGTCGAATTCTTTGTCAACGGCCAGTCACGCGCCATCGATACGAGTGAGCCTTATGCCTATCCGTTGGCCGTGGGCAACACCCCTGGCCCCCTGGCTGTGAGCGCCCAGGCGGCAGACCGCTCGGGCAACCTTAGCGCCATCAAGACATTGACCCTCACCGTGGCGCCCGACCTGGCGCCCCAGGTGACGATCCTCAGCCCGGATAGCGACGCCGTGGTTCCCGGCGGCAGCCCGCTGGTGGTGACCGTGAATGCCCAGGACGACTACGGCGTTGCACGCGTCTTCTTCCAGAGCACTGGGGTGGTCACCACGACGGCGACCACCGACGCGCCCGCCGGCGCGACCAGCTTCACGGCGACCTTTACCGTCACCATCCCGGCCAACGCCACACCGGGCGGGGCGCTCCGGCTCCAGGCCAGCGCCACGGACAACGGCGGTCGCGCCAGCGCCACCGAGGTGGTGACTGTCATGATTGAAGATACGGTGGCGCCGGATGTGCAGTTTGTCGCTCCGCCCGCCGGCGCCCTGGTGAACCCAGGGTCAGTGATCGATATCGTTCTCAGCGCCAGCGACAGCGGCCAGGTGGCCGAAGTCACGCTCCAGGCCAGCGGCGCGGCCAGCTTGACGGCCACTTATGTCATTACGCCGCCGCGCACAGCGGTCAGCCTCACGATCCCGCTGACCATGCCGGTGACGGCGCCGCCCCATTCGCAGGTGCAACTGGTGGCCCAGGCCCGCGACCGCACCGGCAATCTGTCGGCGCCGGTCACGCACACGCTGACCGTCCGCGACAGCGACGGTCCCACCGTCCACCTGGCGCTGCCGGATGGCGTGCAGGCGGTGGCGGGCGGCGACAGCCTGCGCGTCACCGTCGTTGCCACCGATGCGACTGGGGTGAAAGAGATCGGCGTCGGCGTCACGGGCGCCTTTAGCACGACCCAGAACCGTACGCTAACCTCGGCACAGGCGGTCGCCACGGCAGAGTTCACGGTGACCGTGCCCATCACGGTGACCACCGGGAGCACCGTCACGCTCACCGGCACTGCAGTGGATGATGCCGGCAATCTAGCCCTGTCGCCGGTGGTGACGTTGCCGGTGACGAGCGATCCACCGCCGCAGGTGACGATCCTGGCGCCGGCCGCCGGCGTGACGGTCAGCACCGGCAGCGCCGTGACCGTGACCCTCCACGCTGAGGATGAGACGGGGCTGACGCGCATCGAACTGGCAACCAGCGGCGCCATCACGGAAGTACAGACGGTCGATGTGCCGGCGGACACGACGAGCTACACGGCGACCTTCCAGGTAGAGGCACCGGCGACTGCGGCGCCCGGCGAGTTGACGCTACACGCCAGCGCGCTCGATACACGCTTGCAACGCTCGGCGGTCGTGACGCGCACGCTCACCATCGTCGACGCGACACCGCCGTCGGTGCAGATCAGCAGCCCGGCGGGGGGCGCAAGCATCGTGCCCGGCGGTCTCTTTACCGTCTCAGTCGAGGCGGCGGATAACGGCGGCGTTGCCCTGCTCGACCTGACGGCGAGCGGTGGCTTCGAAACACAGTTGCAGCAGACCATCGCCCCGCCGCGCACCGGCTTGACCGCTCACTTTACCGTGACCGTGCCGCCGACCGTGACGGCCAACACGCCGGTGACCGTAACGGTGCTGGCCTACGACGCAGCGGGCAACCCCTCGGCGCCGGCCCAGGTGACGCTCACGACCCAGGACGTGACCCCACCCACGGTCAGCCTGGCCCTGCCGGATGGTAGCCAGGGCGTGGCGCCCGGCGAGAGCATCCGGGTCACCGTCACAGCCACCGATGCGGTGGGCGTGCAGCAGATCGGGGTGAGCGTCTCCGGCGCCTTCAGCGCCAATCAGGAACGCACCCTCACGCCGGCGCAGCCTGTCGCCACGGCGGAGTTCACGGTGACCGTGCCCATCACGGTGACCGCCGGAAGCATCGTCACGCTCACCGGCACGGCGTCCGATGGCGCCGGCAACCTCGGTCTGTCGCCGGAGCTGGCGCTGCCGGTCACGCTGGATGAGCCGCCACAAGTGACCATCGTGTCGCCGGCTAATGGTTTTACCGTAAACACAGGCAGTGCAGTGACCGTTGTCGTCCACGCCGTGGATGCCACCGGCCTGAGCCGCATCGAACTGGCGACGACCGGGGTCGTGACGGCAAGCCATGCGGTGACGTTGCCGACAGCGACAACCAGTTACACGGCGACCTTCGAGGTGGCTGTGCCGGCCAACGCCGCACCGGGTCTGCTTACGTTGCACGCCAGCGCCCGCGACACGATCCAACAGCAGGCGAACGCGGCGCCGGTTGAGCTGGTCGTGGCGGATGCAACGCCGCCCACGGCGCAGATCACCAGCCCGGCGCCGGACAGCGGGGTCGCCCCCGGCGCCGTACTCACCGTGACCGTCCACGCGGCGGACAACGGCGGCGTCGCCTTGCTCGACTTGACAGCCAGCGGCGGCTTTACAACGCATGTCCAGCAGGTCGTCACACCGGCGCGCACCGATCTGGTCGCCCAGTTGGCTGTGACGGTTCCGGCGACGGTGACGGCCACTACGCCTATCACGCTGACCGTGCATGCCGAGGACGGCGCGGGGAACGTCTCGCTGCCGGCCCAGGTGACGGTCCATACCAGCGACGTGACGCCGCCCGTGGTGACCGTCGCTTTGCCCGCCGGCATGAGTTCGGTGAGCCAGGGCCAGGCGATCACGGTGACGGTGACGGCGACGGACGACGTCGGCGTGACCCAGCTTGGCTTTGAGACCGGCGGTGCATTGGTGCTCAGCGATACGCTGGCCGTCGATCCGGCGCAGACAAACGCCAGCACCGTCTTCGTTCTCCAGGTTCCGGCGACAGTGCCAGTCGGCAGCGGCTTCACCGTGACCGGGACGGCGCACGATGCGGCGGGCAATCTGGGCGCCAGCACGTCTGTGAGTCTGACCGTAACCGCACCGATGGCGACGTTGAGCGGGCTGGTCACCGATGGCGACAACCAGCCGGTGGCCGGCGCCGCAATCACCGTGATGGCTGCCAACGGCGTCTTCACGGCCACGGCTGGCGCTGATGGGCGTTACCAGGTCGGCGGCATCGCCGAGGGTGTGGTGACCGTCCATGCGGTTCATCCGGCCAACGGGCTGCGCGGCAGCGCCACCAGTACGGTGGCCGCCGGTGCGCAGAACGTGACCATCGATGTGCAGATCCCTCATGCGCCGCTGGTGGCGATCACCGATCCGGTCACGGGGACGGCAGTCTTCGAGCGAGCGGCGGTGGCGATCACGGCCACGGCGAGCAGCGCGGCTGGGGTTCGTCATGTCGAATTCCTGGTCGATGGCGCGGTGGTCTTTACCGACACGACGGCGCCCTACCGGCACGATCTGGCGGCGCCGGTGGGCGTCGCCAGCCTGACGCTGGGCGCCCGCGCCGTCGATAGCGAAGGGAACAGCAGCACAACAGCGGACGTGGTCATCCGGGTCGTGCCGGATACGGCGACCATCGTCGTCGGGCGCGTGGTCGATGCCAACAATCTCGCCGTGGCTGGGGCCATGGTGACCACGGTGGATCACCTCACGGCCACGAGCGGGGCCGATGGCAGCTTCACCATTGCCGGTGTGCCGACGGTCTTTGGGAGCATCGAAGTCACCGCCACCGCGACGGTCGATGGCAAGTTTATGCTGGGTAAATCGGCGCCGGTTGCGCCGGTTCTGGGCGGTGTCACCGATGTGGGTGTGATCGAGTTGCGGGTGCAAAAGTACTGGGACGGGCCGGTCACCGGTTCCTGGCAGACCGCGGCCAACTGGAACGACAATACGCTCCCCGGCCCGGCCGACCATGTCTATATTCCAGTGACGGCCACCGTGACCTTTGATGCGGGTAGCGCCAGCATCCATAGCCTCACCAGCGATGGCGCGCTCAAGGTCACCAACGGTACACTGTCGATTGCAGCCGCGTCGGCGATCCACAACGGCCTCACCGTGAGCGGCGGCGCCTTGACCGGCAGCGACAGCATCACCACCACCGGGATGCTGACCTGGACTGGTGGGACGCTGAGCGGGAGCGGGCAGACGGTGGCAGCCGGTGGGCTGCTCATCAACGGCAGTGTGACGCTGGATGGGCGGACGCTGGAGAACGGTGGAGCGGCGACATGGACCGGCGGGCACATTGCCCTGAACAACGGGGCAGTGTTGCACAACCGGGTGGGTGCGAGCTTCACTGCGCAGAACATCGGCTATAACATCAATGCGAGCAGTGGGGCGTTGGGGCACTTCATCAATGCGGGCAGCCTGGTCAAGGAGGGTGCAAGCACCAACACCATCTTTGCCCGCGTCACCAACAGCGGCGATGTGCGCATCACTGCCGGCACGCTGGGTTTGAATGGTGGTGGGACGAACAGTGGTCTGTTGGAGGTGGCGAGCGGGGCGACGCTGAGTCTGAGCACGGCGCCCTTTGCGCTGACGAGCAGCGGGACGCTGCGCGGGGCAGGCCAGATGAGCTTTGGCAGCCTGAGCAGTGGCAGCTTTGTGGTCGAGGGGGTGTATGACATCGGCGGTGGGACTAGTGTGAGTGGCGCCACCACCTTCCCGCCGGGCGTGACACTGCAGAACCTGGGCAGTCTGCTCAATGTGAGCAACGGGACGCTGACGCTGAACAGCGGCGAGCCGGTCAGCTTGCCGGCCCTGCGGCTGAGCGGCGGCGCCTTGACCGGCAGCGACAGCATCACCACCACCGGGATGCTGACCTGGACTGGTGGGACGCTGAGCGGGAGCGGGCAGACGGTGGCAGCCGGTGGGCTGCTCATCAACGGCAGTGTGACGCTGGATGGGCGGACGCTGGAGAACGGTGGAGCGGCGACATGGACCGGCGGGCACATTGCCCTGAACAACGGGGCAGTGTTGCACAACCGGGTGGGTGCGAGCTTCACTGCGCAGAACATCGGCTATAACATCAATGCGAGCAGTGGGGCGTTGGGGCACTTCATCAATGCGGGCAGCCTGGTCAAGGAGGGTGCAAGCACCAACACCATCTTTGCCCGCGTCACCAACAGCGGCGATGTGCGCATCACTGCCGGCACGCTGGGTTTGAATGGTGGTTATACGCAGACGGGGGGCTCGACTGTCCTCAATGGCGGGGCACTCAGTTCCAACTCGGCGTTGCGGATTCAAGGCGGCAAGCTCACGGGCATCGGCACGGTCGCGGCCGGTGTCATCAACGGTGGTGTGGTCGAGCCGGGCAACGGCGTTGGCAGTCTGACTATCAGCGGTAACTATGAGCAGACCGGAAGCGGTTCGCTGCGTGTGCAGATCGGCGGTCTCACGCCGGAGACGGAGTTTGACCGGTTGACGGTCACCGGAGCGGCAACACTCACCGGGACGCTGGCAATTTCACTAACCAATGGCTTTACGCCGACGGTCGGGGATAGTTTTATCGTCATGACCTTCGCCTCGCGCAACGGTGATTTCACCCAGGTCAACGGGGCAGATCTCGGCAACGAAATGCAGTTTGTGAAGAACAGCGAGAGCGCGAACGTGACGCTGGCCGTGATCACCACCGGCGCAACAGCAGCGCATATTGATGCGGACCTATCCTCGCTGGAATTCACGACCGCCATCACGCCTGAGCCACAGATTGTCGTGACCGAGGTAGCACCATCGCCGGCGACGACAGCGGAGTATTTCAGCTACTTACCCATCGTGACGAGCGGCTCAACGCAAACAGCCGAGAGTAGTGGAGAGGAGCCGGCCGCGCGGGAAGGCAATCGATCTGCCCAGCTGCTCTATCTGCCGGTGGTGACACGATAGTACTATGAATAAAGTGGGATGTTCGTTGGCTGGGGTGGGTTTGACAGTTTGTTGTTCAGATAGTAGGATAAGTCAAGCGGAAATCTCTTGAAGTGCTTGGTGTACACATCGAGGTGGACGATGAAGGTGATCGAAGTGGCGGGGGAAGCAGCCCGCAACCGTTGGGGTGAAATGGTGGATACGGCTTTGAGTGGGGGCGAGGTGGTGGTCAAGCGCCATCGTCGCCCGGTGGCTGTGCTGGTCAACTATGAGGCCTGGCAGACGTGGAAGCGCCAGCGGCGCGCCTATCTGGACCGCCTCAGCGCCGAGGTCGATGCCGGCAACTTCTATACCCAAGAGCAGGTCGAAGCCGGCCTGCGCGAGCGTGGCTTGATCGACTGAGATGTGGACCCTGCGCTATACCGCTGAGGCGATAGCGGGTCTCTATCTGATTCCGCGCGGCCCAGCCGCCGAGGTCACCGCTGCCATCCGGGCTTTGCAGCGCACGCCTTTGCCCGACATGGCCGGCCCGGAGCCGACCGGGAAGCCGAATACTTATGTGCTCACTGTGGCGGATCACGCCGTCACGTATGAAGTGATCGAGGAGGGGCAGATCATTAAGATTCTGCTCATCGAGTCTTAGCGGATTGTAACCCGGGCCGTTCCGCTTGAGCCCCACTTTGATGATCCGCCAAGATTCGTTCACACCCGGCGTGGGTGAGCGCATCTTGCTGCAAATTCAGCTTTTGATCATCGGTAAAGACACGTGCGTAGCCGATTAACATGAGATCGTTCTCATTCGTCAAGATACTCGTTGAGAAAGTCCGTCCATTGTCTTGCCACAGAGTTCTCTGATGAAGAGCTGGCCAGGGACTGGACGCTATCGGAAAGCGATCAGCAGGAGGTCGGTACGTATCGAAGAAGTTTCCGCCAAGACCAACCCCATGCGCTTTTTCGCTGCGCCAACTGGGCGGCCTACGAAGCGAAAGAGGCTGGACGTCACCGAGTCTGTGTCTGCACCGGGTCATCAGCCTCTGGCGCCTGCCGTACGGAGACCAACACCACCCCCAGCCCGTGCAGCCGCCGGATCAGGCCGACCAGCCCAGCCTGATCCATGATGACATTGGAGAACGTGGTGACCTGGCGATTATCGGCCAGGGTTTCAACATGAGCGTTCGCTTCTCCAAACCAGCCCAGCCAGGAGTCATCCAGTTGGCCGTAAATCTTGATCTCATATCTGTTTTGCGAATTCAAACTGATGGATTGCGACATATCGGTTCCTTGATAGAGGCTCACGCCAGGCCGAGAACGAGTCCCAGGATCAGAAACAGGAAGAATACGCTCTGCCCGGAATGCAAGATGATGGGGAACCAGTTGCTGCGGAAGCGTTTGCCTGAATACGCAAACATCAGATCTCCTGGAAGTGTTGCGAGGATGCCCCAGGGTTGATGAAGATGGTACAAGCTGAACAGGATACCGTTTGCCACCCAGTCCCATTTGCCAAAAACGCCTTCCATTTTCGGCAACAAGACCCCGCGGAAGATGAATTCCTCTCCAAGAAATGTATTGAAAACCGCCAATGTAAGGAATAACCACAGAAAACCCCAGTTTCCGATCCATTGTGCGCGTATTTCAGGGGCGAAAACCGCTTCAAAAGAGTTTCCCCCGGGATCGGCGAAAAAGGGGAAAATCTTAAGCCAGACATCGATTAGCGAAGACCTCAAGGCTATTTCCAGGAAGGCAACCAGCAGGAGCAAAGGAATGATCCACCACCATAAGGCTTTCTTGGTCTTGCCCGTGCTAGCCGAAACCGGATGGTTGAGCCAGAAACGGCTGCTGATTGTGTCCAGCCGGATGTTACCCTCTTCGCGATAGAGGATGATCATCGCCAGCACAAACTGCCAAATCAGCCCGGTTGTCAACAACTTCATGCGCAGCAGACCGGCGTCAACCGGCGGGAGACCGGCGCTCAGCGCCGGGTAAGCCACCCAGCCCAGCAGCCACATGGGCGCGCCGGCAGCCAGCCAGATGCCAAGAATTTGCCAAAGTGTATACTGATCTTGCCTGTCGGTCGTTGAAAGTGTTTGCAGGTCAGTCGTTGGCGTTATTTCTTGTATTGACACGAGATTTCTCCCTTTTTTATTCAAGGCTGGCGGGAAGCGGATGATACCCCCGCCAGCCTTGAAACGTTTGTCAACTAGTACCGCCAGCCCAATAGGTTCCAGTAATTCAGGAACCAGACAAAAGCGATAGCTGAGACCGTCACCAGCGTGTAATAAGCCCGGGCGGCGCTGCCCCAGTAGCTGTTCTTCCAGGCCAGCACCGTGTAAGCCAGCGCACCGACTGTCAGCACGGCGGCCAAGACGCCCAGTCCCAGCACGATCTTGGCCGTCAATGAGATGCTGCCCAATTCCGTCGGCGGCTCGCCCCACAGTGCTATGCCGGCCAGGAACAGCAGGTTCAGAACGCAGATCGTCAAGATGATCCAACGAGCAACGCGGGCGCCGCGCAAGGCGGGTTTCCGGTCGCTGTTCGGGTGGCGGTTCCGCATAAAGGAAATCGCTGTTACGGGAATTGTCGAGAGGAATAGCAAGACGCACCCCAGCGCCAACGCCATGTTGAAGCCGGTAGTTTCGTACCAGCGCAGCTTTACGGTCGCGTACTGGGGCATGAGGTCGGTATACATCTGGGTGATGCGCCCACTGCTGTCCTCACGAAAGATCATGGCAAATGGACCGTCCACCTGGCGGAAGTAGAGCGGCTCCACTTCGACAAAGCGCGGTTCGAGGCCCTCTACGCCGAGGAGCAGCGTCCCGTCGCCGGGATCGCTGATTTGCACTCTGTAGCCGCCAAACAACTCTATGATCTTGATCAGAGTAGTATGTGGGCTACTGGCGACTCGGTAAACGCCCACGAACCGGCCGGCTCGCGCCGCGAAATCCGCCGGCGGTTGGATTGGCTCGACCCCGGGCGGGGGGTAGTAGTGGTCGAAAAACGCTCGCTGGAACCCCGTATGCTGAGTGGTTAGCCCACCAGCGCCCGCGCTGTTGTAGGTAACAAACAGACCCAGGTGCTGGTCGGGCAAGAGCAACAACTGACTATGCATGGGTGGGAAATAACCTTGATGCCCAAGCGTTCGCTGGCCGTTGTCGCTTAGATCGGCAAAGCCGTACGCCATGCCCAGGAGTCGGGGATCGGGAGTATACAAGGTGCTGTGCATTTGCCGGGCAGTGCTTTCTTCCAGGATGCGCGCCCCGGCAATGTTTTCATCACTGTAGCGGCCATCCTCAAGGTGCGCGATCATGAAACGGGCCATATCCGTGACACTAGCCTGGACTGCGCCGGACGGCAGACCCGCTGGCTGCCCCGTGTAATCGGGGAATGGCTGGAAGGCGCCATCTGCATAGGTGTATCCCACGGATGCAAGTGGGCGCAGGTCTGGCGGTATCGGCGACTGGGCAGTTGCGTGTACCATGCCCAGTGGGTCAAAGATATGTTCCTGGATGTACTGGTCGTAGGGCTGGCCCGACACGCGCGCCACGATGTACCCTGCCAGCACTGCATTGTAGTTTGCGTAACCCACAGCTTCGCCGGGCGGATGCACCCGCGCCGACATGTGGGAGATCAGCCATTCGCGCACAGGCGCCAGGTCATTGGCATCCGACACCACACTGCCGAGAAGCCGGTCTTCGAACCCTGACGTATGGGTCATCAGGTGTTTGAGGGTAACCGGCTGCGGATAGGTATCTGGGATACGGAAGTCGAGATAGGCGTTGACATCCGCATCCAGGTCCAGCTTGCCCTGCTCGACGAGCTGCATGACCGCCGTCCAGGTGAACAGCTTGGTGACTGAGCCAATGCGAAAGATCGTCTGTTCGGGGTCGACCGGGATGCCCTCCTCAAGGTCGGCGTAGCCGTAGCCCTTGGCAAAAAGCAACTTGCCGTCTTTGACGACAGAGACAGCTGCCCCCGCAATGTGGTGCTCTTCCATCTGTCTTGCCAATAGCTCATCCAGAAAAGCCTCCAGTTCGGCGGGATCGGTCGGCCTTTGTGGCTGCGATGGCGCAGTCGGTGCATTCCCGCCCGGCGCGACTTTGTTTTCCTGGGCCATGACTGGTGCGACAAGCGACAGCATTATCACGAGAGTCAACACCATCGTCATGGATTTCTTGATAATGAGTAGCTTGTTCATTTCTTTCTCCCTTACCTTACTCATGTTACGCACTTCCTCTGGTAGATGACAGTCACCTCGGAGGTGACTGTCATCTGTGACTCCCAGACCTATCACCCAGGTGCTCTATTGACCCATCATCGCGAAGACCACATTGGCCGCCGCGTCCGCCACTTTGTCGCGGTTCCAACCCGATTCATTGCTCATGAGAATAATGGCCAGGCCTTGCTCCGGGTACAGCCGCATCTT
>JAHDWG010000719.1 GCA_023384495.1 Caldilineaceae bacterium | reverse complement strand
TAAATGTCTACAATCGGGAGGTGATCGCCAGGGTGATGTCCAATTTCATCGCCGAAGTGAAGCCCGGATCGCCAGAGTGATGCCCACCCCCAGAAAGGGGTGCGGTTCAAAGTTTTGCGCAGGCGAGTAAGCAGCGAGATGATTAAGCGGGTGCGGGAGAAGGTCGTGTCTGAATGATAGACCAGGAGGTTCAGGCGGACTGGCATGCGCTTGCCGACGAGGTCTGGCTGGGAGTCGCGGAGTGGAGGGCGGCCAATCCGAAGGCAACGTTTGCGGAGATAGAGCAGGCAGTCGAAGAACGCCTTGCGACGATCCGCACCCGGGTGTTGGCGGATGTCGCCCTCGCGAGTGCAGTGAGGGACATTGCCACCCAGGATGAGTCCGAGCGTCCACGCTGCCCGGACTGTCATGGCGAGTTGGAGGCCCGTGGCCAGCAAGCTCGCGAGCTCACGACGCTCCGTGGGGATACGGTCCGGCTGAGACGGAGCTATAGCGTCTGCGGGGTCTGTGGGCATGGTCTTTTCCCCCCTCGATGAGGAACTGGAGTTGCTCCCTGGAAGCCTCTCACCGAGCCTGGCAGAAGGCGTCGCGCGGCTGGGCAGCTGGATGCCATTTGCGCAGGTGAGTGTGGTCTTGGAGCGGCTGAGCGGTGCCCGTGTCTCCGAAGCGACTGCCCGCCGTGAGACGCTGGCAGCGGGGAATGCGCTGGTCTCCCTGGAGGAGAAGGCTGTCACGTTGTTGGAGGGAGAAGCACCCGAACCGGAAGCTGGCGCACCGTGGCAGCAAGTCAGCGTCGACGGGGCGATGGTCCCTCTGGTTGGAGGCGAGTGGGCCGAGGCGCGGACGCTGGTGCTGGCAGCGCTCGGATGCCACTCGGGAAAACTGCAGGCGACCGGGCTCAGCTATCTCTCGCGCATGACCGATCACGCCACGTTCACCCGGCTGACGACGCTGGCCACCCACCGCCAGGGAGTCGAAAAGGCCAGGGTCGTGCTGGCCGTCAACGACGGAGCGGAGTGGATCCAGGAACTCCTCGAGGTCCAGTGCCCCGCTGCGATCCGTATCCTGGACTGGGCCCACGCCAGCGGCTACATCCACGCGGCCGGCCATGCCGTCTTCGGGGAACCCTGCGGAAAGTGGTGTGCCGCACAACTGACCACGTTGCTCACGGGCGAACCCATCGCCGTCCTGGTGGAACTGGTGCGGCTGCTCGACCTGTTGGGGGAAGACACCCCGGCCCGAGAGACGGTCAGTCAAAGCCTGGCCTACCTGGCCAAACGCTACGACCAGATTCAGTACGCGACCTTCACCGCCCTCGGCTATCCGATCGGTAGCGGCATTGTCGAGAGCGCCAACAAGCTCGTCGTGGAAGTGCGCCTCAAGGGCGCCGGGATGCACTGGTCACGCTCCAACGTCAACCCGATGTTGGCCTTGCGCAGCATCACTTGCAGCAACCGCTGGGCTGCCGATTGGCCACGCATTGCCGCCCAACGCCGGCACACCGCGAGGCTCCAGCGAGCCCGTCGCCACGACCAGCGGCTCGCTCAACCTCCCTCTCGCCGGCCACGCCCTCCTCGTCCACCTCGCTCGATCGCCGGCCGTCCCACTGAGCACCACCCCTGGAAGCGCTACCCAGCCGTCACGCCACGCCACGCAAAACTTTGAACCACACCCCTCATTTTTGTCCTGAATTCACTGACAAGCACCGATTGACCCTGAAAAACCCCGGGCGTACGTTCCAGAACGTGCGCACCCTCGCGTACCCGGAACCTCCTCAACGAAGGACCGAGCAGTGCCCGATGATGCTGCTGCCCGCGAAGTCCTCGAAGACGCGCGCTCACTGGCACACGCCGGCGAGTGGGCGAAGCTTGTCTCGCTCGTAACCTCCCTCCACCCCGCCGACCTCGCCG
>JAHDWG010000159.1 GCA_023384495.1 Caldilineaceae bacterium | reverse complement strand
GCGCCAACCTGCCGCCGGGGCCGCTGCTGGAACTGGGCTGCGGGTCGGGCGTCTTCAATGCCGAATTGCGCACACGCTACCCGGGGCGCACTGTGCTGGGCATGGACCTGCACCCGCTGGCGTTGGCCTATGCCGGGCGAGCCGCCGGGGCCATGCCCACGCTGGCCCGCGCCGATCTGCACCAGTTGCCGCTTGCGTCCGCCAGCGTGAGCGCTGTGCTGGCGCTCGACGTATTCGACCAACAGGGGGTGGAGATCAACGCTGCGCTGGCGGAAAGTTGGCGTCTCTTGCAGCCCGGCGGTATGCTGCTGTTGCGGGTGAGCGCTCACCCCTGGCTTGAGGGCGCGCACGACGCCGCCTTCAATACCGGGCGTCGCTATCGCCGGGATGAGATTGGCGGTTTGCTGCACACGCACGGCTTTGCAGTGATGCGTATGACCTATGCTAATGCGCTCCTCTCGCCGCCGCTGGTCGCCCTGCGCCTCATGCAGCGCTGGGGGTGGCTCGAGGTCGAAGAGACCGGGTTTACCGAGTCAGCCGTCAACCGGCTCTTTGCCCACATCCTGCGCTTCGAAGCGCGCTGGCTGGCGCGCGCCGACTTTCCCTTTGGCATCAGCCTCTACGCCCTGGCCCAGAAACTGTGAGACCGCCCATGAGCCAATCACCCTTCGTCTGCACCGTTCTGCCCACCTACAACGAGCGCGACAACATTGGCCCACTCATCACCGGCATCCTGGCCCATGCGCAGACGCCCCACCTGGTGCTGGTGGTGGATGACAACTCGCCCGATGGCACAGCGCAGATCGTCGAGGAGGTCGCCGCGCAGGCCAACCAGTCGGGCGCAATGGGGGCCACTGACGACGCGCGGGGCAGGGTCAAGGTGGCGCTCATCTGCCGCACGGGTGAAAAGGGGCTCACGTCGGCGATCCAACGGGGCATCGACGAGGCGCTCGACACCTACGGCGCCGACATCGTCACCTGGATGGACTGCGACCTCTCCATGCCCCCGGCGGATGTGCCGCGGCTGGTGGCGGCGCTGCTGGAGCAGGACGCCGACCTGGCCGTCGGCTCGCGGTGGATCCCAGGTGGGGCGGATGTGGCGCACGGGTTGATGGCGCGCACGCTCAGTGGGGTGATCAACCGCTTTGCCATGCTCCTGTTGGGCAGCCACGTGCATGACTACACCAGCGGCTTCATTGCCGGTCGGGCTGCGCTCTTCCGCCGGATCCGCCTGCGGGGTGACTATGGCGAATATTGCATCGATCTGTTGGGCCGGGCGCACCAGGCCGGCTTCCGCCTGGTCGAGCTGCCCTATGTGTGCGCGCCGCGCAACGCCGGCGTCAGCAAGACGGGCGCCAACCTGTGGGACTATCTGGTCAAGGGGCGCAAATATGTGGCGGCAGTGTGGCGGTTGCGCCGCCGCGCCAACGCCCCAACTTGACGAGAAGATGGGTCAATGCGATGATTGGCTGGCGCTCGATGAATCGGTCATGGGGAACTGAGGGAGTTGTTGTCATGTTACCGAGAATCTATATTGAAATACCCCGGTGATTGCAGAGCGGATGTGAAGCGCTTGATCGAAGAACATCCTGTGCAACCGCCTGCGGAGGCCCCCGCTTCCTTGGCGCTCGCTTATCAAGAACTACAGAGGATCTGGTAGATGCTCAAACCTGCCGAACTGACCCTTGAGGAAATGGGCGATCTGGCCGCCATCATCCCCGCGGCCGACCCAGAGGTGAAGCTCACCTATCGCCCCATCCCCGATTTCGACGAACAGCCGCGCCGCTCGATCATCCCGGTCTGCGAGCCGACGTTGGGCGGCAACGAGCTCAAATATGTCACCCAGGCCATTGAGACCAACTGGATTTCGTCCGCGGGCAGCTTCATCCGCGACTTCGAGGCGCGTTTCGCCCAACTCTGCGGCGCCCAGTATGGGATCGCGTGCGCCAACGGCACCGTCGCCATGCACCTGGCCATGGCCACGCTGGGGCTCGAGCCGGGCGACGAGGTGATCATCCCCACCTTCACCATGATCGCCACCGCCAACGCCGTCACCTATTGCGGGGCCACCCCCGTCTTGGTGGACATGGAACCAGATTACTGGCAGATGGACATCGACCAGGTGGCAGCCAAGATCACGCCGCGCACCAAGGCGATTGTGCCGGTGCATATCTATGGCCACCCCACCGACATGGACCCGCTGCTGGAGCTGGGCCAGCGTCATGGGCTGATGGTCATCGAAGACTCGGCTGAGGCGCACGGGGCCGAATACAAGGGCCGCCGCTGTGGCAGCCTGGGCGACGCCGCCGGTTTTAGCTTCTATGGCAACAAGATCATCACCACGGGCGAAGGCGGCATGGTGACGACCAACAACAAAGAGATCGCCCGCCTGGCGTGGAATCTGCGCGACCACGCTTTTAGCACCGAGCGTCACTTCTGGCACAAGTTTGTGGGCTTCAACTACCGCATGACCAATCTCCAGGCCGCCGTGGGATTGGCCCAGGTGGAGCAGTTGGAGCGCTTTGTGGAACAGCGTCGCCGCAACGCCGCCGAATACAGCTGCCGGCTCCACGGCGTCCCTGGCATTACAACCCCGCCCGAGGCCAGTTGGGCCAAGAACGTCTATTGGATGTACGGCATCACGGTGGACGAGGCCGCCTATGGCATGAGCCGCGACCAATTGCGCAAGGTGCTGGCCGACCACGGCATCGAGACGCGCACCTTCTTCATCCCCATGCACTGCCAGCCGGTCTACTGGCGGCAGTTCAAAGGGCAGCGCTACCCCGTGGCCGAACGGCTTTGCCGCGATGGGTTTTATTTGCCTTCGGCATCGTCGCTCTCGCTGGCTGAGATCGAATATGTGGCCGGCGTCATCCGCGCGGCGTGCCCCAATCTGCGCGGATAGGGCGTCTAATGTTATGGAAAGCGTTGGCCCTGCCAGCGGCTTTCACCTGGGCTCACTCAAGCGAGATGCCCAGTGCAAGCGCACAGGCAACCATCTCTGACCGTGAGTTGACGCCCAGTTTGGCAAAGATGCGCCGGATGTGGGTGCTCACAGTCCACGGGCTGATCTCCAAAATGGCGGCGATGGCCTTGTTGGGGCGCCCCCGGGCCACCAAACGCACGATCTCTTGCTCGCGCGGGCTGAGATTGTGCCGTTCCTGATGATTCGTTTCAACCGCGGTCGGGCTGGGCCGTGGCTTATTGAGCCGCACATGCAGCACGATCTCCTCGGGCGCCATCCCATCCCCCGCTAACTTCCCCTTGCTCTGCACTTCTTGTATCGTCACAGCCGGCCCTTCATCCGTCGGCTGTTGGAATCGGGGGTTCCCTTCCTCGTTTTTGTCCAGCATCTCCATGATCCGGCGCAGGAGCAATTTGACATCTGGCTCAATCGATGCCGGCGGCTGTGGCGCGCGCGTTGAGGCCATGGGTAGACACCTCCTTCGTAAACGTTGCTAGTTGCTCTCACCCCCCAACTTCAGATTCAGGTTTTGTTTGATTCGTCTCAACAACGCCATCCCGGAAAACCCCGGGCAATTGTCCCATTATAGCGCGTCACCGCCTAAAAAGAAGTGCCCTATTCGTGTGACACATGCTTGGGGTACCCAGGGTAGCTCACCCGGGGCGCCGCGCACGTGGGACTGTTCGCGCAGCGCGCCATGCGCTACGCTATTGCCACGGTTTTATCCCCATATATCTATATCCGCCACTTGCATGTGTCGCAGCGTAATTCGGATCGAGACGGAACGAAATCAAAGGAGCAGCAACCATGAATGGACATGCCACTCTCACGGATTTGGAGGCGTTTGACGACCACGAGTTTGAAGATCTGGAAATGGAAGACTACGAGGATCTCGAGGACTTTGAAGATTTCGAAGCCGATCCATTCCTCGGCGGCGCATTGCGCAGGGTGCGCCGGTTGGCGGGCGCGGCAGCCCGTCACCCCGCCGCCAGAAATGTCTTGCAGCGGGTGGCCAGGGCCGGAGCGGGCGCGTTGGGCACAGCCATTGCCGGCCCGGCAGGCGGCGCATTGGCGACGCGCATCGCCAATCAAGTCCTGCGTGAGGCTGAATATGAGGGCGACTACGAATTTGAAGCCGAAAACGAGGCGGCCTTTGAAGCATCGTTCGAGGCTGCCGGCGGCGATCTCGAAGCCCTCTACGAAATGGAGTATTACGCTGAATTGGCTGCCGAGGCGGAAAGCGAAGCTGAGGCGGATGAGTTTATCGGCGCCATTGCCGGCCTGGCAAGCAAAGTGTTGCCCAAGGCGATCCCGCTCATCGGCAAGGGCATCCGCGCAGCGGGCAAACTCTTCCGCCGGCGCCGCCCGACGCGCCGGATGATCCGCGCCTTGCCGCGGGTGGCGGCCCGCACCGCGGCGCAGTTGCAGCGACGCCCGGCAAATCCTCGCCGGGTGGCCGGCGCGATGGCGCGCAACCTGGCGTCAACCATGGCCACCCCGGCCCGCGTGCGCGGCGTGTTGCAGCGCAACCGCATGGTTGCCCAGCCGCCCGCCCGCCCCGGGGCGTTCCCCGGTCTGGCGCCCCATGGTCGAGCCCGCCGCATGGGGCGCAGGCCGCGGCGGCTGCTGCCGGTCTATGCCATGGTCCGCTGAGGTGAGGGCCACTGGCCTGGAAATCGTACAAAACAGTGTAACATAGAGTGCGCAGAGACTGCACAAGGAGATCGACTCATGTATGAAGACATGGAAATGATGGAAGATCTGGAAGCCTACGAAGACCTGGAGGACTTTGAAGACTTCGAAGATATGGAGGATTTTGAGGATTACGAAGATTTTGAAGACTTTGAGGATCTGGAGGACTTTGAAGACTTCGAAGACTTCGAGGCCGACCCCTTCCTGGGCAACGTGGTCAAGCGGGTCGCCCGGGTGGCGCGGCGCGTGCCGTGGCGACAACTCGTACGCAGCGGACTCAATACCGTGGCTTCCAATCTCGAAGGCGAAATGGAGACCTTCAACGAGATGGCTTACCTGGCGGAAATGGCTGCCGAGGCCGAAAGCGAAACCCAGGCCGACCAATTCCTCGGCGCGATCGGCGGGCTGGCCAGTTCGCTACTAGGCGGGCTGGCGGGGCAGCAGGAGCAGAGCGACCTGGAAGAGTTCGAGGACTATGAAGACGAAGCCGACCCCTTCTTCCCGGCGTTGCTGCCGCTGGCCGCCAAGGTTCTGCCCATGGCCGCGCCCTTGCTCAAGCGGGGCGTCCAGGCGATTGGCAAAGCCCTGCGCGAGGCCGACCCCAGCAAACAGGCGGTCAAGGCGCTTCCGGTGGTGGCCGCCAAAGCCGCGACGTCATTGGCAAAACAGGCCAAGGCCGGCAAGCCGATCACCCCCAAGCGCGTCCAGGCCACCCTGGCCAAAGAGGCGCAGAAGACGCTCTCCAACCCCAAACAGGTTGCCAAGGCGATCAAGGTCAACCGGCAGGCCGCCAAGAAGGCCGTACAACAGGCCAAGACCAACACCCGGCAAACCAAACAGGTGCTGCGACGCCAGCGACTCCTGCGAGCCAAGTGACCGTCACCCGATCCCTGGCCCGGCTTCACTGGGCTGCACCGACGAACGATGTTCATATGAGGGGAGCCGCCATGCCGAATCAGAAACCGATTCACAATCACACCGGAGGAAAGCGCAATGGCGTCGCACGCCCACAGCCCGCCAGCGCGGCGGCGCCCAACGGCGCCGAACACACAACCCCGCCCAGCGCCCCTGACGATCGCGGCAATGGGTTGGCCGAACATACCCTGCCCGCCAGCGCGCCAGGGCTGCCGGGCGCCGATCCCTGGGAGGCGGAGGCGCCCGCCGGTGAGGACCCCGACCGCAGCGACAACGAGCCTGCGCAAGCGGCTGATGTACAGGCAGACAGGGCATACCATACCGCCTTGTACGAGTTGCTTGGCTGGGATGGCTTTGCGCCGGCGGGCCACCGGCCAACCCAAACAGATGGCGGCGACGGCCCACCATTGGGCCCGGCAGCCGGACAACTGGCGGCCTGGCTCGGCCAACAGGCGGTCGCCAGCGACGCCGGCGGGGCCGCCATGCTCTCCGCCAGCCTGGTTCCCCTGCTGGCCAGCCGGCATGGAGCGCTCGACCCCGCGCTGTGCGCCCTGTTGCCGGCGCTGATGCAATCCCTGGCGCGCTGGGCTCGCCATCTGCAACGCCGTCGCGCTACGCGTAGCCAACTGGCGCAGTTGCCCCAGATCACAGACCGCGTGATTGCGACGCTGGCAGCGGCCCAGCGGCAGGGCAAACGGATCACGCCCGCCAGCGCCCATGCGCTGTTTCGCCGGGCGCTGCAAGGGCTGCTTCTCGACGGGGCGCGCGCCGTCGAGGCAGCGGAACCAGCGCAGGCCCAGCCTGGCGCGCGCAGGGCCAGCCGAGGACGCGCGATGGAACCCAATTGGTGGGATGATGAGGACGACAACTAACCTGGCCGCGCCGGACGCGCAACTCGAACAGGCTTTGGCCATCCTGGACCAACAGCCCCGGCCTTCGGTGGCGCAGCGCTTTCTCCGCTCACAGGTGGTCAACACCCAGCGCGACCTGGCGGCGCTGCGACCGTTTCGCCCCACCGAGTTTGGCGCGGGGCCGGCCAGCCCATCGGCGGCCCACATTCAGGCGGCCAACCAGCTCATCACCCATCTGCGCGGCCGGCTGCAGACAATCTCGACTGTGCTCGACCACGAGGCGGAACGGGGCGTGGCCGCGCCGACCACGGCCAACTTGCAGGCGATCCTCGCCCACCGGCAGGCGGCGCTCAGCCGGGCAAAGGCTATCGAGCGGATCTGGCAGTTCTATCTGGAGTTGTTTGGCCAGCGCCAATCGCGCTTTGCCGACATGCTGTTGGGGATGGACCGCATCGCGCTCGACTGTTACCAGGCCATCTATACGGGGTTGGGCGCGCCACGGTCGATCCCCTCGCCGGCGCCCTTTTCGTATATGGAGACAGGCTTCACCCCAGCCACCTACCGGCGCGGCATCCGGCTGACGAGGCTGGGGCGCAACATCAATCCCTTCCCGGTGGTGCAACTGCCCAACCACCGGCTGATCAACCCGTGGACCTTGGGCGCCGTACATCACGAGGTGGCGCACAACTTGCAAAACGACCTCGGGCTTTGGAATGTGGTCCCGCGCCAGATTCTGGCTCGCCTGTTGCAAGCGGGCGCGCCACCCGCCGTCGCGCAGACCTGGGCCCGCTGGCACAAAGAGATCTGGGCGGACCTGGCCGGCGCGCTGCTTGGCGGGCCAGGCGTGGTGGTCTCTCTGTTGGATGTGCTGGGTCGCACGCCGGCGGCGGCGCTTCATTTTAGCCCGACCGGCGTCCACCCGACGCCCTATCTGCGGACGCTGATCAACACCGAGCTCTTGCGCCGCATGGGCTTCAGGCGACAGGCGTCCGAGTTGGAACGGCTCTGGCGGCGGATGTATCCAAGGCCAGAGCAGGGCAACATCCCGCGCGACATGCTGGGCGCCTTCCCAGAGGCAAACCGGCTGGTGGTGGACACGATTTGTTATCAACCCCACCCCAATTTGGGTGGCAAGCAGTTGGCGCAAGTCTTCTGCTTTGACCAGAGTCACGAACAGATGACCCAGGAGGCGGCGCAGCGGATCGCCCACGGTGTGGACCCCGGCATCATGCCGGCTCGCTTCTTGGTCGGCGCGGTGCGCCACGCCTTCGACCAACAGTTGGCCCCGCCCAGCCAGATCGCCCGCAACTTCTACGGGGCGCTCAGCCGGCGCTAATGGCCGGCCATGCTGTCTTGCACTGGAGAGCAACCATGCTATCGACCAACCTTGAGCATCTGATGGCCGCCTTGGAGCAGCTGCGCGCCGCCCTGCTCGCCCTGCAGATTACCATCGCCGAAGACAGACCCCAACGCGACGAGAGCGCGCTGGTCGATCTCTTCGGCGACGCGGTAACCGACCAGCTCGGCTGGCTTGCCGAGGCGCAACAGATCGTCGACAGCGCCCGCCGCGCCGCGAACGATCGGCGCCCACCGGGGGAAATCTGGCCGCATCTGATCACTTGTGACGAGCGGCTGGCCCAGATCGAATATGGCTGTTTCGACTTGGGTTCCCACAACCGCATGACGCCGCTTGTTCGCATGGGGCGCCAGCGGGGCGGCGAATGGCCGGCCTGGCTCTCGAGCGTGCAGCAGGGGTTAGACGCCGTGCAAAATGGCCTCTTTGCGGGCCGCCACGCGCTGGTTGCGTGCATGCGCGATCTGGCTGAGTATTCCGGCGCTGTTATGGTGCAGAGCACAGCAATCGGTCAACAGTTCTTTGGCCCCGCTGAACGCTGGAATCAACAGGCCTACCCAGCCGTCGCGGTCGGGCAAACAATGGGAACGCCAGTGGACTGACGGCGGCAGCGCCGCTCAACGATAGACGTATAAGGAGAATGTATCATGGCAAAGGGTAAGCAGGATACGACTCAGCAGCCCGAATCGCAGCCAACACAGCCGACACAGCCAACGCAGACAGCACAGCCAACGCAGACAGCACAGCCAACGCAGACAGCACAGATGACATCAACAGCCCCCGCGCCAGTTGGCAAAACAAAGACCAACCCGTCGGCCACACCGGTCTGCGCTGGGTCGCTGGAAGTGCGCATATTCGACTATGCATCAACCGACGAAACCGGCCTCTATCAAGACCAGCGCGGCCATCCGGGCGTCGAGGTCACGGTGGCCGGCGCACGGCCTGCAACGCAATCAACCAACGAGCAGGGCCTGGCCGTCTGGCGCAACCTGGCGCCGGGAACGCAAACCATCGAGATCGAAAGCCCGCCCAACTGGCGTATTGGTGAGGTATATACGGCTGTGGGCCGGGATGCCTTTGCGGCGTGCAAGGTAAACAACGGCGCCATCGAGGCCATGATCGAGGAATCGACCACAACCCGCGTGTTGGTGGGCCTGCAGCCCGAAGCGGCGAAGTTGACCGTCATCGCAGTGCGGCTCACCCATGACGAAGCAGGCCATCCGGTGCGGGTCCCTGGGCGGGCCGCCCAGGTGGATCTCTATCAGGGGGCGCAGCGCATCGATTGCAAAGTATTCGACGATCAGGGCCTGGTGCACTTCGATCTGGATCGCTATGGCGTCTTTGAACTGCGCGCACAGTCTATTGAGGTGGACGGCTGTCTCTATGACCCCACATCGGAAGAAGTTCAGGTCACGCTGGCGCCAGGGCAAGCCGGCCGAGTCGCGGTTGGGTATAGCGCCAGGCTCGGCGACATCCAGATCGAAACCCTTCTCGTTTATGACGCCGGCGCGGCGCAACCCCGTCTATTGCCCGGCGCCCGCTACGGCCTCTGGCGTGGCGACAACATCACTGGCCCGCCGCTGCAAACGCGCCGAGCCGGCCTGACCCGGCTCGCATTTACTGGTCTGGAACCTGGCCTCTACACCGTCGGTGTGCTCGAATCGCCACAGCAGGCCAATCAATCATTAGAGGTGAGCGAGCCTACCAGTGGGCGGCGCACGGTCTCGGTGCTCTGTGGTCAGACCGCCATCGCGCGCTTTGTCTATCGCGCCTGCCGGGCGCGGCTCCAGGGGCGCGTTGTGGACAGAAGCTGCGGGGATGGGCTAGCCGGCGCGCCCGTTTTGTTGCGCAGCGCCGATGATCTGCGCATTCTCGACGAGACGGTGACCAACGAGATGGGCGCATACGCCTTTGATGGACTGGCGCCTGGCGCCTACATCGTGACGCTCGCAGCAGAGCAATTTCCGCTGGCCGGCGGCCAGGAGTGGGAGCTGAACCCCCAGAACACGGCGGAGCGCCGGGTGACCATCGCCGGCCATGAGCAGGCCTGGGCTGCTGACTTCTTCGTGCAGCGGGCAGTTCACCGTGTGCGCGGCGCCATCACCACACCCAACGGCGAACCCCTCGCCTTCGCCGTGGTGGAAATCCAGGACGCCGATGGGCAGGTGATCGACCGGGTCAGCGCCGATGACGCCGGTCAATATGAATGGAATGCCGACCGCGCTGGCCTCTATTACCTGGTGCTGCCCCAGGCCCCGGGCGGTGGGCCGCTACGCCGCGTGCCGGCGGTCATCAACAGCGAAGCTATTGTGAACCTGACCAGCGACGGCGGCGGCGCCGGTGGCCGGCTCCCCGCGCCCCCAAGCGACTTTACCACCTTCCCAATCCTCACCGAAGAGGTGGACGCAGCCGCCATCCCCACCGGGCGTGGGGGGAGCGCGCGCGGCGCCGCCGGCCCGGTGGTCGAGCGGGCGCTGCGCCACGCGCTCAGTTGGCGACCCCGCAAGGGAGACCCCAAAGGCTTTCTCACTGCGCTCAACCAGTCGATTACGGCAAGAGAGGTGGAGGGCCGCACTGTCTGGCAATGGACGCCGCGCAGCTACGCCGTGCAGGTGGAGGCGGGCGCCATCACCGGCGCACAGGCCAGCATCTACACCCGCGCCAAGAACGCGCTCGACCAGGCGCTGCCCCAACTCAAGCACCTTTCCACATTGGGCACGGACACCGACACTGAACAGCAAGAGGCGCTGCTTGCCATCATCGAGTCGGAGTTCACCGAGCTGGTCAGCGAGTTTGGCCACGAAGGCGGCCCTCGCGTGCAACGGGTGGACATGCTCTTCCAATTGCTGCTGGGTGACGCCGACTCACTTGACACGCTGGGTGGCCACCTGGGTGAACTACAGGAGGAGCTGGACCTTGAGCCGGACAATGTCAACACGGTGGATGAGGAGCAGAACCTGACCCGCTTTGGCGTCTCGGTGGACTACCTCATCGACCTGCGCCGCAGTTGGGATGCGCAGCGAAACTTCTTCGACCGCAGTGGGCAAGGCGTCTTTCTGGGCACACAACTGGTGCTGATTGGGCGGGCGCTCACGGTCATCGCCGAGTCGGTGCAGGAAGTCTACTACACCATGAACTCGGTCTTTATGGGCGCGGCGGAGCGTCAGGCGACCCAGTTGCAGTTGCGCGATGGCCCGCTGCTCGTGTCCGAGTTGCTGGGCTGGGCCGAACATGTGGCTGCCGAAGAGGGCCATCGTCTCATCCGCGATGGCGGCAAGGCGGGCGTCATCGCGCTGCGCACCACCGCACAGACGCTAGCCGCGCTGGTGCAGGAGGCGCAGACGACGGCCTATGGGGGGCGCCAGCAGCCCGACGATCTGCCCGAGGGCTACGCTACGCCGCGTGTTCAACGCGCGCTGGCTGAGCTGCAACACCACCTGGCGGAACTGGCGACGCTCGCCGGCCAACTGGCGCCGTCCGCCAATCTGCGAGCCAGGCGGTGGGGGCGGAACAGCGCCGTGCGGGCGCGACAGTCTGCGGCTGCCCCTGCCTGACGAACGTCCCCGTCGGCCATGCCGGTTGAAGGCTCTTGGAGGAGCTGAAAAATGACTACAGAACGAGAATACCAACAGTTGCACGACCGCATCGCCACGCTGCGCGGCACGGTGACCAACCAACTGGCCTCCGAACTGGTGGAGAATCCCCAACTGGCCGAGGTGCTCACCAACCAGATCGATGAGCTGCTCAGCGCTGTGATCGATGCGGAGATGCAAAAACCGTCCACGCCCGACAAGGGGCTTGCCCAGTTGGTCGGCGTGGGTGACGAGGCCGCCGACCAACTGGGGGATACGCGCATCACCTTTGGCGTGACGCCTTTTGATGAAAACATTGCATCCGAGCGATTGGTTGCGGTGGGCGATCTCTATTACATCTATCATCATGAGAAGATCGGGATCTTCCGCGTCATGCTCAAGTTGCAAGAGCTCTTCCGGGCCGGCGTGGTGCGCCTCTTTTCGGGCAAGGGCGCTTTTGGCCTCTACCAGTACGACCGGCGTCAGGTGCTGCGCCACACCGCCCGCGACCGGATGCAAGCCTATCGCCGGGTCTTTGGCTATACACAGGCTACCCCGCCGCCCGGCGCGCAACCCAACCGTGACTTTCACAGCCTCTTTATCAACTTTATCGCACAGGTGGCGCGCTACTACCGTGACAAGCGCATCTCTGAGGTGATCCGCCCCCAATCCGACCGGCACAGCTTTGGCAGCATCGCCGTGGTGCGCCGCGCCGGGCTGGATCTGCGCAACAATCTCAAGGACGCTTCCTACGGCCACGTCAACGTGTTGCGTGTCGAGGTGTTGCAACTGCTCGATGAGGCCTTCCGCATCCTGGGCGAGCCTGACATCCGCCGGCTCTTTGGCGCCGACAACGCCTGGGATGTGGTGGAGGAGGTCTACCGGCGCTATCTGAACCTGCCGCGCATCAACATTTCGCAGCGCAACCGCATGGCGATTGCCGGCCGCGATGTGCTGCGCTGGCTGGCCCAGCCGCACATCCTCAACGCCTCGCGCGCCGAGTTCGAGGCGCTGCTCACCGAGATCGCGGATGAGGCCGAAGAGTGGCTCACCAGCGCCGAGGCGCTTGGCATGATGCCGCGTCACGCCACTGCGCGCCAATATGGCGCAGGCCGTCGCGCCGAAGAGTATGAATGGGAGGCGGCGGAGTGAGGAGTGGGTGTTTGCGTACTGTGGTGGAGAAGGAGGACGCCGTGCTTGAATGGGGAAATCGCATTGAGGGCCGGCCTGGTCCAGCCGGGGAGATTGGGTGGGCGGGGCGGCTCTTTGGCAGCGTGTTGCGCCGGCCCATCCGTCGCCGGCGGCGTAGGCGGATCGACATCACCCACCCGGGCATCCCCGGCGCGGACAATCGCTGGTTCCCCAGCCGGGGGCAGGCGCGCCAGGCCGCGCTGCGCCGGGCTGCGCAACTGGGCGAGGGCTGCGCCATTGTGTGGAACCCACCCCACGCCCCCGGCCAGCTTGCGCACTACCATATTACATGCCCAGGGGTTGGGCGTGTGTCGGGCCATTTCTACTACGGCCGGCGCCCGCCGCGCAAAGCGCCCCCCGGCGCCCGGCCCCGCCCCCGGGGACAATCGCGGCGCGAAGCGGAGACTGGGATGGCCATGCCGGCAACCGCCCGGCGTTGGTATCCCAACCGCACGGCGGCCCAGCAGGCGGCGCGGCGCACCGCAGCCCACGCGGGGCCCCGCGTGCGTGTCGTCTGGCATCCGCCCCATATCCCTGGCCAGGCGCCCCATTTTGTGGTGGCGCGCCCCGGACGCCGCGGGCGGATCATCCGGCGTTTCTTCTACCGGGGGCGCCCCACCGGCCCAGCAGCATCGAGGCAACGCTGGCAGGACACGGAATCGGGCGGTTTCCTCGACGCCGTCATAGGCGCGCTGACGCCCAAATTGCCGCCTGATCTGACCCGTTACTTCATCACACATGCCCGCTTTCTGTTTGCGGTGTATGGGCCCCGTCTGCGCCAGCTCGTAGAACGAGCCAAGGAGGTGTATCAACGCGGCGGGCCGGCCATGACGCCACAGCGCGCGCTCTTCGCCGCTGCGCGTTCGCTCAACATCCCGCGGCGTGTGGGGCGTGGCCATCCCGGCAAGCTGACCGGCCCCCAGGTTCGCCAGGCGCAGCAGCGACGCTGGCAACGGCTGCCCGGGCGTCGCCGCAAGCGCCAGTTTCACCAGCGGCGATTTTAGCGATTTTCAACTCAGTCCCACGCCGAGGAGCAGATCATGAACCCAGTGACCGCTGAACTTCTGGAAGCTGCGCCTGGCTACGCCACCCGCCCGCAACAGGACGAAGCCGATTACCTCGTCTTTCCGCCTGACACGCGGCGGCGCGTCACCAGCACCAACCGCATCACCGATGCGCCCTATCGCTATATCTGCCAGATTGTCATACGCACCGGCGGGCGCACCTTTGTCGGCGCCGGGACGCTGGTGGGCCCGCGCACGGTGCTGACCGCGGCGCACAATCTGTTTAGCCCGCTGACCGGTCGCCGGCTGCCGGCTGCCAACCTCACCATCACCCCGGCGCGCAACGGGGGTGACCCGCCGGCCTTTGGCGCTTCGCTCGCCCGCCGGCTCATCCCCAGCCCGGGCTATGACCATCGCCGGGATCACAACACCCGCCGCGACTTTGCCGTGATCCAATTGCGCGATGCGTTGGGCAGCCGGGCCGGCTGGTGGGGTCAGCGGCCACGCCCGGCCTTTGACGACCTGGGTACTTCCCTCTCGACGCGCTTGCCGCAAAACCCCGGTGTGCTGCGCGTCAATCTCTCCGGTTACCCGGTGGACAAGGGGGGCGCGACCCAGTGGCGGTCGTACAACCGGACAATCCGGCTGCGCGATGGCCTCTTGAGCTACGAGAACGACACCGAGGCCGGCCACAGCGGCAGCCCGGTCTGGGTGCGCCGCGACCGCTCCATGGGCGGGCGCGTTCTGGTGGGCGTCCACATCGGCTTTGACCCGGTGACGCGCGCATCCAACCGGGCCGTCGCCATCACGGATGACATTCTGCGCTTTATTGCCACAAACACGGTGTGATCATGAATCGACGACGAATCCAATTGCGCACCCGCCCGCCCGCGGTGCGGCGTGCGCCGCCAGGGATGCGCGCGCGAACGCCCCCGCGCCGGCGCATACAGCCGCAACCGCGGCGAGTGGGTCCACGCCCGTGGCGCCGCAAGCCGTCACCCTGGGCGGGCGGTCGAGCGCGGCCACGAACCCGGTGGCGGGCCGGTCGCACGCCAGGCAGCCCCACCGGGCGGGCCGCTTGGGCCCGCCGGTCTGGCTTGCGGCGTTATTCGCCCGCGGCGCGAAGGGCGCTTGGGCGCTCTGGAGTATTGCGTGGGTTTTGGGTTGAACGATTTGCCGATGCGCCCATCGGGCTGGTGCGCTTTGTCAACCGTTTTTATCGGGTTGCGGGCGTTGACCAGCTCGTGCAGGCGTTCTATGGCAGCCCCTATCAGCGCCGGGTGGCGCGACTGGCCGTCCGCCTGATCCGCCGGCTGGCCGGGCGCAGCCGCGACGATATGCCCGCGCTGGGCATCGCGCCAACCGTGGGCGTCACAGCGGGAGGCGCGCCGGTCTACACGTTGATGGTTGTGGGGGCGCGGCGTCACTACCTGCTGTTGCCCTGGCCGCGACTACAGGGGCGGGGCCTGTTGCGGCTGTTGCGCCAAAGCGCCGCGCTCTATGGCGACCCTGCGCGCATCCGTTGGGTGTTCGATGGTCAAC
>JAHDWG010000158.1:11367-15135 GCA_023384495.1 Caldilineaceae bacterium | reverse complement strand
AAGACCATGATCAGCAGCGTGATCCCCTGGATCACCGGATAGTCGTTCCCCCGGATGGCGCTAAAGAGCAGGGTGCCGATCCCTGGATATGAGAAGACGATCTCGGTAATTAGCGCGCCGCCGACGAGCGAGCCGATGGCCAGCGCCAGGCCGGTGACCTGGGGCAGCACGGCGTTGCGAAAGATGTAAGCCACGATGCGGTTGTCGGAGACGCCCATGCCGCGCGAGTAGCGCACATAGTCGGCGTCCAGCTCATAGATCGCCATCGCGCGCATGCCCACGGCCTGGCCGCCGACAAAGATCAGCACCAGCGAGAGGAAGGGCAACCAGTAGTGGCGCAGCGCGCTTTGAACAAATGCCCAGCTCAGCGACGGGGTCATGGCGTAGGGATAGCCGCCACCCGGCGGGAAGACCGGCCAGTAGACGGCGAACGTGTAGAGCAAGAGAATGGCCAGACAATAGTAGGGCATGCTCGAGATCAGGAGTGAAACCGAAAAAGCCCCCTTGTCCAGCCATCCACCTTTGTACGCGGCCAGCGCACCCAAGACGTTGCCCAGCAACCAGCCGATGAGAATGGCCGGCAACTGGAGCGCGATGGTCCAGGGCAGGGCCTGGGCGATCATGTCTTGCACCCGCGCCGGCGCCCGCGCAAAGGAGATGCCCAGGTCGCCCTGAGCCAGGTTGCGCAGGTAGAGCAGAAATTGCATCCACAGCGGCTTGTCCAGGCCGAACTGTTCGATATACGAAGCGTAGATGCGCTGGAGCGCTTCGCCAGCCATGACGCCGCCGGCCGCCATCTGCGCCACGAGCTTATCCACCGGGTTGCCGGGTATCAGCCGGGGCAACAAGAAATTGAAGACCAGCGCCACAAAAAACGCCAGTATGAACCAGAGGACTTTGTTAAGCAAATAGCGTTGGAATTTTGTCATAGTCTACACCGTACTACGTGACGAGTGATAAGTGAATCAGGTCACACTCATCACTCATCATTCATCACTTTTTCCTCACTCCCCCGGCCTGATGACCGAGAGGATCCGGGTGCCCAGGATGCCTGCGGTGGGCGGCGCCACCGGGTTGTCCTCATTCGGGAAGCCGGCCCAGACGCTCTCGTTGTACTCGTAGAACTCGAGCGGCCGGTACATGAGCGGGATGGCCGGGATGTTCTCCATGAAGATCTTGTCGATCTCGCCGAAGAGCGCCCTCTGCTCGGCCTCGTCCGTCGATGCGGCGATCATGTCCAGCAATCCGGGAACGTCCGGGTGCTCGAAGCGACCATAGTTCCAGAATGCCGTCTGGCCGAACTCGGGCACGCCGCGGTTGTCGAGGACATCGCGGTAGCGTAGCCACGGGCTCGCCGGCCCAGCGCCCGCCACAAACCAGAGGGTGAGTTCGAAATCACCCTGCTGCATGCGGGTCGTGACCACGGGCGCATCAGGGAACTCGGTGCGGACTTCGATGCCCACATCGGTCGCGTTCTGCGCCACCAGGTCGATGGCCGTCATCCAGTCGGTCCAGCCATAGGGGGTCTGAACCGTGTAGGGGCCAAGGCGGGCGCCGTCGGGCAGCACATAGATGCCGTCACGGCCCTTGGTCGCACCCAGCTCCTGCTCCAGGATCTCGACGGCCTTTTCGGGGTTGTACTCCCACCCGTAGCTCTGCACCAGCTCCTCGCTGAAGAAGCGGGCCTCACCGCCGTCGGGGATGATCAGGCTGGAGTTGACCGGAATCGAGTAGCGGGACATGGCCGTCGCCGCGATCTGCGGATAGTTGATGCTGTGGGCCAGGGCCCGGCGGACGAGTGGGTTGTCCAGCCCTGGTTTGTGCCCGTTGACAAAGAGCAGCGGGATCGAGCCAGGGATGTAGTAGGGCTCGCCCTTGAACCAGGTGCCTACGGGCAAGTTCAACTCTTCCCACATCTTCCAGATCTGGGGAACGAACTGCTGCGAGAGGTCCACCTCACCGCGCTGGAGGGCCAGGTTGCCGTCGTCGTTGCTCTTGAAGATCGGGTGAACAACGTACTTGGGCGCCGGCAGACCATAGATCTCCTGGCCCCAGTAGTTGTCGTCACGCGCGAGCGCCACCCGCTCCGGTGAGAAGTTCAGCACCTTGTACGGCCCCGAGCCAACCGGATCATCGTCCACGATCAGCGTCAAGGGCTCGCCCGACGCCTCGCGCTCCTCCCAGATATGCTGGGGCAGAATGCGAACCGTGGCCATAAACTGCTTGAACATGCCGGCGTTGAGGCGTTCAGGATTCAACGTGAACTGGAGCGTCCCCTCGTCGATGGCGGTCACCTCAGAGACATAATCCCAGAAGGTGCCATAGGGCAGACCCTCATGGCGCTCGGCCAGATGGAAGGTGTAGAGCACATCTTCGACTGTCAGTGGCTCGCCATCCTGCCAGCGGGCGCCGGGCTGCATGGTGACGACCGCCGTGGTCTCATCGGTGAAGGCCAGCTCTTTGCCCAAGACAGGGTCGAGCGCGCCGGTCACCAGATTGAACCCGAACAACGTCTCATGGATGTGTGGATGCTGGCCGCCGGCCGGCCAGGTGATAGGTCCAGCTGCAATGGGGTTGAAGGTGGTTGGCGGGCCCCATTGGAAGCCGGCCATATAGAGGGTTTCGTTGCGGGGCAGTTCGCCAGGAATTGCTGGCTCTACTGCAACAATTTCCCCGGTTACTGGGGAAGGTGCTGGCGGCTGGCAGGCGCTGAGATAGCTTGCGCCCACCATGATGCCGCCCAGGATGGCCGCGTCGCGAAGAAACTCACGGCGTGTCCTCCGGAAGTTACCAAATGTATGTTCTGACATTGTAAATCCTCCCCATTGAGAACTTATCTCAAAATCTCTGTGTCACACCTGTACCACCCGAAAATCTGTCAGAGCCACAACCGATTTTGAGATAGTTTCTGAGAACTCACAGGGGCGCCACTTGCGCTGATTTGGGCTTTAGGCGACTCTCCTTTTGGTCGCGCCTTGTCAGGCTACAGATCGAGGTGGTGGAATACGTAGACGCGCTGATACATCGATAAGCACCTTATATTGTACCCCCCTTTTTGAACGCGCGCACTGACTAAATGGCGAAGTTGCTATTGGTCACGTAGCCAGATATTAGCCTCCCCACCTGGCCAGGTCCCTTCACGGTCTGTCTGCATCACCGCCAAAGCGCATCAAAATGCGCAGGGTCACGCCTGATGCAGCGGCGCTACAGGAAAGCGTGTAGTGTGGCGCACGGGCCTCACGGGTATGCCCCGATGGGCAAAAAACCGCCAACTGGACAGGTTGAAGCCTGTCTAGTTGGTGGGCGACGCGGTTGTCAAGCTATGGTATGCTGGCTATGGAGGCAGCGGCCTCTCGGTAATTGATTTGACGCGCCTTATGCGCTCGTTGGTGCGAGCTGCATAGAGCGGTAAAGATAGAAGAGAATTGGAGGTGCAAACATGCCTCGCAACAAGGTGTTGATTCCCCTGGATGGCTCTGAATTCAGTGAGGCCATTCTCCCGGTTGTGCGCCGCTACTTGCGGCCTGAGGAGACCGAATTGATCCTCTTTCAGGTTGCAGACGCTCCAGCCGCTGGCACGGGCGGCATCGCCGACCTGGTTGCCGATAGAAGCCTGCATCACTCGACCCTGTTTCGCCTTTCTCCAGCGCAGGTGGAGCAGGCGATGCATCCGACCTATGCCAGCCAGATCGAGGATACAATCGCCATCGATCTGGAGAGCAAATTGCTGCCCCTGGCCAATGAATTGCGGGCTGCCGGCTATACCGT
>JAHDWG010000158.1:0-11357 GCA_023384495.1 Caldilineaceae bacterium | reverse complement strand
GAAGACCACCCACGGGCGCACAGGGCTTCAACGTGCGCTGCTCGGGAGCGTGGCCGGGCATGTGCTGCGTCACGCCGTTGTCCCGATCCTGCTCTTGCACCCGTTTGACCGACGGAGCATTAGCTAAACTGTGGTTGCTTTGAAAACGCACATTGGGACCCGGCCAAAACTGCAAAGAAATGCGCGTTTTCAAACAGAGCCGAGTATAGCGTCCAGAAAGGAGACGGCATGATCAAGGGCACAGTCACGATCCAAAGTGAGCGGTGCAAAGGGTGCCAGTTGTGCATCCTTGCCTGCCCGCAAGGAGTGATCCGCCTGTCGGGCTGCTATAACAGCCGGGGATATCACACAGTGCGCCTGGACGAGACGGACCGCCACTGCACGGGGTGCGCCGTGTGCGCGTTGATCTGCCCCGACAGCGTTTTCACCGTCTATCGCGAAACGAGCCGTTCACCCGCAATGGGCGCCGGCGCAAAAGGAGGCCGCAATGGACAAAGCGCTGTGGACCGGCAATGAGGCGCTGGCCGAAGCCGCTATCCGCGCCGGCGTCGAGGCCTTCTTCGGCTACCCCATCACCCCGCAGACCGAACTGCTCGAATATATGTCGTGGCGCCTGCCTGAATTGAAGCGCGCTTTTCTCCAGGCGGAGAGCGAGGTGGCGGCCATCAACATGGTCTATGGCGCGGCGTCTGCTGGCGCACGCGCCATGACGGCTTCCTCCTCGCCGGGGATCAGCCTGATGCAGGAGGGGCTCAGCTACATCGCGGCCAGCGAAGTGCCCTGCGTATTGGTCGACATGATGCGCGGCGGGCCGGGTCTGGGTAACATCGCGCCCAGCCAGAGTGACTATTTCCAGATTACCCGTTCCGCCGGGCATGGGGATTACCACCCGCTTGTCTTTGCCCCGGCTACGGTGCAGGAAGCGGTGGACCTCATGTACGTCAGCTTTGACCTGGCCTTCGCCTACCGCCACATCGTTATCGTTGCCGGCGATGGCGCGCTGGGTCAGATGATGGAGCCTGTGGTGATGCCCCCCTTCAAAACGTGGCCCGAGACTCGCCCCGACTGGGCGCTGACCGGCGCCAATGGCCGCCCGCCTCGGGTGATCAGCTCGCTCCATTTGGTCGAGAGCGAACTCGAGGCATTGAACCAGCGCCTGCAACAGAAGCTGGCGCGGATCAGCGCAGCAGAGACCCGCTCCGAAAGCTATCTGACTACCGACGCCGACCTGCTGGTGGTGGCTTTTGGCGCGATGGGCCGCATCGCCAAGTCGGCGGTGCGCCAACTGCGTGCGGCTGGCCTGCGCGTGGGCCTCTTCCGCCCGATCACGCTGTGGCCCTATCCGGAAGCCGCGCTTGAAGCGTTACTCGGGCAGGCGAAGGGGCTGCTAGTGGTGGAGATGAACGCCGGCCAGATGCTAGAGGATGTCAACCGCATTGTGCGTGGGCGAGTCCCGGTGCGTTTTTTGGGCCGCATGGGCGGCGTCATTCCCCTGCCAGATGAGATTGCAGGCGTCTTAACGCAACTGGGGCAGGAGGTGCAAGGAGGCTGATGATGAAACAAGCACTGTTGGTGAGGCCGGCGCCCGCGGTCAATGGAACACCGGCGGAGATGGCCGTTGTCTATCAGCGCCCCCAAAGCCTGTGTGATGTGCCCACCCACTACTGCCCCGGCTGCACCCACGGCATCATCCACCGTTTGATCGCCGAGGTGATCGACGAGTTGGGCGTGCGCGAGCGCACCATCTGTGTGGCGCCGGTTGGGTGCGCCGTCTTCGCCTATGCCTATTTCAACCTGGATGGCTGCGTGGCCGCCCACGGTCGCGCACCGGCCATGGCGACGGGGCTGAAGCGGGTCATGCCCGGCCACATCATCTTCACCTACCAAGGTGACGGCGATCTGGCGGCTATTGGCGGCAACGAGATCATGCACGCCGCAGGCCGGGGCGAAAATATCAGCGTCTTTTTTGTCAACAACGCCAACTATGGCATGACCGGCGGGCAAATGGCGCCCACGACCCTGCCCGGCCAGGTCACGACCACGACCCAGCATGGCCGCACTGCACAGTTGCATGGCCATCCCTTGCATATCACTGAGATGCTGGCGACGCTGCCCGGCGTGGCCTATGCCGTACGCCGCTCCGTCCATTCGGTGGCCGAAATCCGCAAGACGAAAAAGGCGATCCGGCTGGCGTTGCAGGCGCAGATGGAGGGTCTCGGCTTTAGCATCGTCGAAATCCTGAGCGCCTGCCCGGTCAACTGGCATTTGGAACCGACCGCAGCGCTCGACTATATCCGGGACGAGATGACGCCAGTCTTCCCGCTAGGCGATTTCAAGAATCTCATGCAGGGGGGTGAATGGAAACCTCAATCGTGATTGCCGGTTTTGGCGGCCAGGGCGCGCTCTTTGCCGGCCAGTTGTTGGCCTACGCCGCCATGCAGCAAGACAAGGAAGTGACCTGGCTGCCATCCTACGGGCCGGAGATGCGTGGCGGCACGGCCCATTGCACGGTGGTGATTGGCGACGAGCCCATCGCCTCGCCCCTGGTGCGGCAGCCCGACTGTGTGGTTGCACTGAATCTGCCCTCGGCGGACAAGTATGAGCCGCGCGTGAAACCGGGGGGTCTCTTCCTGGTCAACAGCAGTCTGGTCACCCGGCCCCTAACCCGCCAAGACGTGACAGCTACACTGATCCCAGCGAACGAGCTGGCGGAGAAGGCGGGCGACCTGCGCGTGGCCAATCTGGTGATGTTGGGGGCGCTCATCGCCCTTTCTGGCGTGTTGCCATTGGGCGCTGTCGATGCGGCCCTGGAATCCTGGCTGCCGGAGCGCCACCGTGCGCTGCTGGAGCCAAACCGCCGCGCCCTCCACGAAGGGGCGCTCTACGTGCTGACACTGGTGAATTCACATGAGCACACGTAATTTTGAAGCGCTTTTCAACCCCCAATCGGTGGCGCTCTTTGGCGCCAGCAACCGGCCGCGCAGCGTAGGCGCCACGGTGATGCGCAACCTGTTGGCCGGCGGTTTTGCCGGGCCGATCTTGCCCGTGAACCCCAAGCACAAGGCGGTTGCCGGCGTGTTGGCCTATCCCAACGTGGCGAGCCTGCCGTTGACGCCTGACCTTGCCGTGATCTGCACGCCGCCCCGCACCGTGCCCGGCCTGGTCACCGAGCTTGGCCGGCGCGGCACACAGGCGGCGGTGGTGATCACCGCCGGGTTGGACCAGGAGCGCGACCCCCAGGGGCAGACGCTGCAACAGGCCACGCGGGCAGCCGCTCGCGCCTACGGTGTGCGTCTGCTTGGCCCCAATTGTGTCGGCCTGTTGGTTCCCGGCATTGGGTTGAACGCCAGCTTTGCTCACACCCAGCCGCTGCCCGGCAATATCGCCTTTGTGACGCAGTCGGGTGCGCTGGCGACCGTGGTGCTAGACTGGGCCAAGGCCGATGGCATTGGTTTTTCCAGTTTTATCTCGTTGGGCAACAGCGTGGATATCGATTTTGGAGACGTACTGGAGTATCTGGGCCGTGACCCGGCGACGCAGGCCGTTCTGCTCTACATCGAATCGATCCGGGATGCGCCGAAATTTATGAAGGCGGCGCAGGCGGCGGCCCGCACCAAGCCGATCATTGCAGTCAAGGCGGGCCGGGTGAACGAAGGCGCCCAGGCTGCCTTTTCGCACACCGGTGCGCTGGCCGGCGCCGACGATGTCTTTGAGGCGGCGCTGCGCCGCGCCGGCATCCTGCGCGTTGACACCATCGAGGATCTTTTCAATGCAGTGGCGACGCTGGCCCGCACCCGGCCTTTGCAGGGCGAACGCCTGGCCATTTTCACCAATGGCGGCGGCCCCGGCGTGATGGCCACCGACGCCCTGATCCTGCGCGGCGGCGAGCTGGCGTCACTCTCCCCGGCGACCCTAGAGCGGCTGGATGGCTTCCTGCCAGCCAACTGGTCACACGGCAACCCGGTCGATATTATCGGCGATGCGCTGCCGCCGCGCTATGTGCAGACCTTACAGGCGCTGCTCGACGACCCCGGCGCCGATGCCGTCCTCTTTATCCACTCGCCGTCGGCCATTGTGCCCAGCCATGAGATCGCCAGCGAGTTGGCACCGACCATCCAGGCGGCCCAGCGTAACGTGTTGACCTGCTGGCTGGGCCGCGAGAGCACGGCAGCCGCCCGCCACATCTGCGCCGAGGCTGGCATCCCCACTTATGATTCGCCAGAAGACGCGGTGGACGCCTTCTTGCAGATGGTCCACTACCGGCGCACTCAGGCGTTGTTATTGGAAGAGACGAGGCCCAGTGCGCCAGCAGCAGGAGCCTCGGATGCCGAACAGGCGCGCGCTGTTATCGAAGGTGTGCTCAAAACGGGGCGTGACCTCCTGACCGAACTGGAAGCCAAAGCGGTATTAGACGCCTATCACATCCCAACCGTCACGACGCGGTTTGCCAGGACGCCGGATGAATGCGCCGCCCTGGCCGCCGAGATGGGCGGCCCGCTGGCGCTCAAGATCGTCTCGCCGGAGATCACCCACAAGAGCGATGTCGGTGGCGTCGTGCTCGACCTGGAGACGCCAGCCGCGGTGCGGGCGGCGGCAGTGGCGATGCAGTGCCGCGTGGGTGCTGCGCGGCCCGATGCGATGATCACCGGCTTTAGCGTGCAGACGATGGCGCGGCGGCCTCACGCCCACGAGCTGATCATCGGCGTCGCGACCGACCCCATCTTTGGCCCGGTGATCCTCTTTGGCCAGGGGGGCGGCGCGGTGGAGGTGATCGGCGACCGGGCGGTGGCGCTGCCGCCGCTCGATCGGGGTGGGGTGCGCGATCTCGTAGCCCGTACCCGTGTCGCCAGGTTGCTGGCTGGCTATCGCAACCAGCCGCCTGCGGATATGGTTGCGATCTATAGCACGCTGCTGAAGGTGGCCCAAATGATTGCAGACCTTCCGGAGATCTACGAACTGGACATCAATCCGCTTCTGGCCGATGACCAGGGCGTTCTGGCGCTCGACGCCCGCCTGCGCGTGCGCCCCAAGCTACCCACAGCAAGGAATTTGATCGTGCCCCCGAAAATTACCGACAAGAGGAAAGGCGCCGCCCATTACAGGCGCCGAGTTGAGAACGCTGATCGCTCTTTTCAGTAACGCTTGACATTGACTCCAATCGCGCATATCCTCGTATCTGGCGGACCAATCATTACGGATGGCCGTGTGGATCATCTGTTCTGAAAACGGGGCAAAACAGCGCAACACCGAGAGCACAGAGACTGCACAGAAAACACGGAGAAAAAGCTCTGGGGGCGCCCTCTGGGCCCCTCGGTATTCTCTGTGTTCCTGCTGTACGCTATCATTTTCATTGTTCGGGTTGTCCGCCGGTTATGATGACTGTTGTGTACGGGCAATAAAGGCCAGAGCCGGAGCATAGTATGAGCGACGAGACCAATGAGAGCGAACATGCGCGGTTCTCAGAGGCCACCCCAACGGATGAATCGGACGTGCAATGCACAGTCGTCGGGATCGGCGCCTCGGCTGGCGGCTTACCGGCGTTGGAGCGATTTTTTGCGGCCATGCCGCCCGACAACGGCATGGCCTTTGTTGTGATCATGCACCTGGCGCCGGAACGAGAGAGTTACCTCGCCTCGCTGTTGCAGCGCTACACGGCGATGACTGTCATCCAAGTGAATGAGACGACCCCGATTGAACCCAATCGGGTCTATGTCATTCCGCCCAACTGTAACCTGGCCAATACGGGCGCGGAACTGCAATTGATCCCGCTTGAGGCCGAACGACAGGCGCGGGCGCCGATTGACTTTTTCTTCCGCACCCTGGCCGAACAACGGGGCGACGGCGTGGCCGTCATCCTCTCCGGCAGCGGCACCGACGGTGCGTTGGGCATCAAGGCGATCAAAGAGAAAGGGGGCTTGCTCATGGTGCAAGACCCCCTGGAGGCCGAATACAATGGGATGCCGCAGAGCGCGATTGGCACCGGCCTGGTCGATGTCATTTTGCCCGTGGCCGAGTTGGCGCGCGAACTGCTCCGTTATCAAGAGAACAAGCAAGTCATCAGACTGCCCGATGAACCGGCTGCCCTCCCCGGCGAAGACCAGGACGCCTTCGACCAGATTCTGGCCCAGCTCCAGCTACGCACCGGCCACGACTTTAGCCAGTACAAACGGTCGACGCTGCTGCGCCGGATCGGCCGGCGCCTGCAAGTGACGCACAGTACAGATCTAAAAACCTATCTGGATTTTCTGCGCCGGTCACCGACTGAGGCGAAGGCGCTCTTCCAGGACCTGCTGATCAGCGTGACCAGTTTCTTCCGCGACGCCGAGACCTTTCGCGCTTTGGAAACAGAGGTAATCCCGCAACTTTTTGCCAACAAGGGCGCTGGAGAAACGCTGCGGGTCTGGGTGGTAGGGTGCGCCAGCGGCGAAGAGGCCTATTCAATCGCCTTCTTGCTGCTTGAGCAGGCGGCAAAGCTAGAGTATGCGCCCGAAATCCAGATCTTTGCTTCCGACCTGGATGAGCAGGCGTTGCACATTGCGCGCCAGGGCCTCTACCCGGCCGCTATCGCTGAAGATGTCAGCGAGGAACGGCTTCGACGCTTCTTTCTCAAAGAGGATGACCTCTACCGCGTCAAAGCTGAGGTGCGCGAACGGGTGCTCTTTGCCCTGCACAGCCTGCTCAAGGACCCGCCCTTCTCTCGCCTCGACCTGGTCAGTTGCCGCAATTTGTTGATCTATCTCCAGCGCGAGTTGCAGGAGCGGGTCTTTGGAATTCTCCATTACGCCTTGCGTCCAGGCGGCTATCTGTTGCTGGGTAGCGCGGAATCGGCCGAAAGCGCGCCGGAAGTCTTTACCACCATTGACAAGAAATACCGTATCTATCAGCGCCAACAGCGTGGCGGCGCCCAACCGGTCCTCCCGCCGCTGGCAGCAACGCCGTCGTCTGTACCGCACTTGCGGCGGGCAGGCGCGGTTCGGCCATCCGTGCGGCGCTCTGAGGTGCAACTACACCAGCAACTGCTCGAGGAATTTGCGCCGCCCAGCCTGCTGGTGGACGAGCACTTTGCCGTCCTGCATCTTTCCGAGACGGTGGGGCGCTATCTCCTGCATCCGGGGGGTCTCCTTACCGACGATATCACGCGCCTCATCCGGCCTGAGTTGCAGACTGAACTTCGTTCGGCGCTCTTTGAGGCCTTTGAGCACGACCGGGCTACGATAACCCTGCCCGTACCTGTCCACTTCAACGGTTCCCCCCATCTGGTCAGTATGGCCGTGCGGCCACGCCGCCGGGTCGACGAGCCCCCTGTGGCCCTGGTCAGCTTTCTCGAAGACGAGCGGGCAACGAGGGAAGATCGGCTCGGCAACGCCGAAGTGCGCGAACGCGATACCACCATTCAGCAGTTGGAAGAGGAGTTGAAACGGGCGCGCGAGCAGCTCCAGGCCATGATGGAGGAACATGAAACTTCTGAGGAAGAGCTGAGGGCCTCCAACGAGGAGTTGCAGTCGATCAACGAGGAATACAAATCGACGCTTGAAGAACTGGAGACGAGCAAGGAAGAGCTACAGTCGATCAACGAAGAATTGCAGACGGTGAATCAGGAATTGAAGGGGAAGGTCGAGGAAGTCAGCCAGGCGCACAGCGATCTGCAGAACCTGTTGGAGGCGACCGAGATTGCCACGCTCTTCCTGGATCGACAACTGGTCATCAAACGCTACACACCGGGCATCACCGAATTGTTTAGCCTCATGCCCGGTGACCGGGGCCGCCCAATCGGCCATCTCAAGCCCAGGTTCAACTACGCCGACCTGGAGGCCGATGCCCGGCGCGTGTTGCAGGGTGAGAGATTGATAGAACGTGAGGTGCAGAGTGAGAAGGGGCGCTGGTTCCTGGTGCGTATCCGTCCCTACCACACCGCCGATGGCCGCATCGAGGGTGTGGTGATCACGTTTTTTGACCTCACCGAGCGCCGGCAAGCCCAGGAACGCTTTCGCCATGTGATCGAACAAGCGCCCAACGGCATGCTTGTGGTTGATGGCGAAGGCAAAATCGGGCTGGTCAACACCGCGCTGGAGCACACCTTTGGGTATAACCGAGAAGAACTGCTGGGCCAATCGGTTGACCTGTTGGTCTCGCCCCCGCACCGCGGTGACCATGCGACCTATCGCGTCGGCTACTCCAGCCAGCCCACCGCCCGCCCCATGGGGGTCGGGCGCGACCTGTTTGGACTCCACAAAGACGGTCACGAGTTCCCAGTGGAGGTTGGCCTGGCGCCCATCGAAACCGGGCAAGGGGTCACCGTATTGGCTACCGTTGTGGACATCGGCGAGCGCAAGCAGGCCGAACAGAGACAGGCTCGTCTGCTGGCGGAAGTGGAGCAACAGCGCACCCTGCTGCGCACTTTGAACAGAACACTGGCCCGCGCCCAGGAACAGGAACGGCAGGAGCTGGCCCGCCACCTGCATGACCTGGTCGGGCAGAACCTGACCGCGTTGAACCTCAGTTTGAAGCTGATTCAGACCCAACTTGCTTCCGGAACGGCGGCAGAGGGAGCCGTTGACGCCAATTTGAATGAGGCGCGCACGCTGGTCGAACAACTGACCGAACAGGTGCGCGATGTCATGTCGGATCTGCGCCCCCCCATGCTGGCCGACTATGGGTTGTTGGCCGCCTTGCGCTGGTACGCCACGCAATTTGCCCGCCGCACTGGTCTCGCCGTCACGGTGCAGGGCGAGCCATCCTTCCCGCGCCTGCCGGAAGAGATGGAACAAAATCTGTTCCGGATCGCTCAGGAAGCGTTCAACAACGTGGCAAAACATGCCCAGGCTACTGAGCTGACGATTACCCTGGCGGCGGAAGAGCAGCATGTGCAGCTCACGTTAGCCGATAATGGTCGTGGGATGGTATTGCCCGACCTGGCCACCGGAGAGCAGTCGGAGGGGTGGGGGGTGCTCATCATGCGCGAGCGGGTTGAGTCCATGGGTGGCCGGTTTGAGATCCATTCAGCGCCGGCTCAGGGCACGACGATTTCGGTGGAGGTCGCTCGATGACGATTACGATTGTATTGGCCGACGACCACGGCGTTGTGCGCGCCGGGTTGCGCCTTTTGCTCGAATCTCAGCCCGACTTCAAGGTTGTGGGGGAAGCTGCCGATGGGCATGATGCGTTGCGCGCCGTCGCCCAGTTGAGCCCACACATTGCTGTCATCGATATTGCCATGCCGGGGTTAAACGGCATCGAAGTTGCGCGTCAGATCCACAGCGAGCACTCTGCGACCCAAGTGATCATCTTGTCGATGTACGCCAATCCCGAACACATCTACCGCGCCTTGCGCGCCGGTGCGCGCGGTTATGTGCTGAAAGAAGCCGCCGGGGACGAGTTGATCGAAGCGATTCGCACCGTGCAGGCGGGCCGGCGCCATTTGAGCGCTAAAATTATCGATGAGTTTATCGACGACTACATCGACCAGCGGCTGCTGATGGAAATCGAAGACCCGGTGGAGCGGTTGTCCAGCCGTGAGCGCGAGGTGCTGCAACTGGTGGTGGAAGGCAACTCAACCGCAGAGATTGCCGAGCGGCTTTTTCTGTCACCGAAGACGGTGGACACCTATCGCAGCCGGCTCATGCAAAAATTGGGAATCACCGATTTGCCCCAACTGGTCCTCTTTGCCCTCCGGAACGGGATCATCTCGTCCGACTAGGCGCTGCATTCGTCTAAAAATCCCTACAACAACTGTCAAAGTTACCCTCTGGTCGGGCGGCAGCCCGGCCTATACACTATCCATACCCCCGATAGGGCAACTGCGTCGATCACTCTGCGCAGTTGCCCTCGCCTGGGTCTTTGGCGGTGACCGCATCTCGCGGGGTGGAACAGGATGAACAGCGATGAGTATTAGGGTTTTTTTGGTTGATGGGTATGCCGCGATGCGTACACTCTTGGGCATCTTGCTCGAGACGCAGCCGGGCTTTGTCGTGGTGGGGGAAGCGAGCGACGAGGAGAGCGCCGCCGGCGCGATCAGCTACTGCCAGCCGGACATCATCGTGATCGACCGGGCGCCATCCATGCATCATAACCTGGACATCCTCCAGCGTCTCCGCATGCTCTGTCCATCCGCCCGGATGATCTTGCTTACATTTGCCCTGGATATGGATCACGAAGAAGTGCGTCAGGCGCTTGATTTGGGTGTCCTGGGTTTTGTGCCAAAAGAGAAGGTAGGCGATGAACTGATCGAGGCGATCCGCACGGTCTCTGCCGGCGAGTGCTACGTGAGCCGCAAGCTGTTGGAGTACGGGCTGGAATTGCCACCGCTGAAATAAACTGCAACGGCAACGCCCGGGTGGATGCATGGAGACAACAATGATCTACAAAACACCCTCGCCCAAACCCGATCATGTACGCGTCGTCTTTGAGTTGCCCGCTTCCCTCTGGGCGGACCAGGTCTTTCTGGTCGGCGATTTCAATCGGTGGGACCCGACAACTCTCCCCCTTACCCAAGATCGACAGGGGGTATGGCGGGCCATCCTCGACTTGCCAGTTGGGACCAGCTATCAGTTTTGCTATCTGATCGATGGTCAGCGCCACACCGATTTCCATGCCGATGGATGGTCAGCCTATGTCCGTGACTTTCCCAAGAGCGTTATCGCTGTCTCGCTGGCGTCGATTTTGCCAGCACCGACGGACGATGGTCTATGAAACGGAGAAAAGCTCCCATGCTCATCACCGAGACCCAATCTGCTCGTGGCGCGGCGAGCACAGCAACACCCTCCGATCCCGCTCTGGCAGTAACCCAGGATGGTTCCGCAGCCGAGGGCTTGACTGGCGCAAACAGACGCCTCATCCGCGTCCTAATCGTAGACGACCATCGGGCGGTGCGTAGCGCATTGACCGCCTTTCTACTCGCCTATGACGACCTGGAGTTGGCGGGCGAAGCCAGCGATGGGGTGGAAGCCCTCCACTTTTGCGAACGCCAGCAACCCGATGTGGTCCTTATGGACCTCATGATGCCACGGATGGACGGCGCCAGCGCCACGCGCGCGATCCGCACCGTTTATCCGCAGACGCAGGTATTGATCCTCACCGGCTCATACGAAAAGCGTTTGCTGCGGGAGGCGCTGCGGGCCGGGGCAGTAGGGCACTGGCACAAAGAGGTTACAAGCGACGAACTGGCGCACGCCATCCGCGCGGCGTATCAAGGCCACCCGGTGGTCACGCCCTAGTTTTTGCAGGGTTGGAAGCCCGCTTCTGACAGCGCTGGGTGAGCGTCGCACGGGGCCGCGTGCGACGCTCACCGGTTTTTGCGTACAGGCGATGGCGCGGCGGCCTCACGCCCACGAGCTGATCATCGGCGTCGCGACCGACCC
>JAHDWG010000157.1:1859-15140 GCA_023384495.1 Caldilineaceae bacterium | reverse complement strand
CGGATTCAGCGGCTTATTCACGGATAAGCTCAATTTCTTGATAGTATTCCAGCGGCAGCAACTGGCCTTCAAACCAGGTCGCCACCACCTCTGCCGGCACATCGTTGCCGGGCTGTGGCGTCGCCGCTTCGGTCGGGGTGGCCGTGGGCGTCTCCGTAGGGGTGACTCCAGGCGTCCCAGTGGCCGTAGCAGTTACGGGCGGTGATTCGGTTGCCGTCGCCGTAGGTGCGTTGGAGAGTACCCCGCCCACGCTACTGACAAACGGCAAATAAAGCTGCCCGACTGGTGCTTCTGGCCCCTTCTCTACCGCATGAACGGTGGGTGTCATGCGTCCAGTCATGGTCAGCCACAGGCTGGCAAACACGATCAAACCGACAACCAAACTCATTTGCATCCGTTATAAGTGCTGCATCGTTTCACTCCAGGTAGATAGGGTCTGGCCAGGCTCATTACTCTACCAATAAAATGATGCCCTGTTGCCCAGCAAGGGTGGCGCCCCAAGCAGCGCATGGCGTGCGCCCCACGCCATGCGCTGCTTGGGTTTATCCCAAAATCTACCGCTATGGGAAAGGCCATATTACGCAGGCGTAATGTTAAAGCCGTAGGCCAACCGGTTTTCACCGTCATAGACCGCCTTCAGTGTGGTCAGCCGCTGGTAGGCCGCCGGCGTAAACCCCTGGCTGACCCGCTGGCGAGATTCTTCGCCCTCGAGAAAGTTCATGTAGACCCCACCAGTGAGATCGGGTTGCAAGGCACTCTTGACCTGGTCGGTGTGTTGCCGTAGCGCAATACCCGCCTCTGGCGTGGGCACGATGCCCAGCATGTGGAGCAGGTGGTTGGCGCTGCGGTTGCTATAGGCGCCGGCCTCTGGCTGCACGCGTGCGATCGCGCCCCCTGCATGGCGGACCTCGGCAAAGAGTAGCGGACTGCCGTTGTGCGCCGCGCCATAGCGGATGAGCGTTGCAATCGCCTCATCGCTCAACGTGCGCAGCCAGGCGCCTGTGCTAAAGATCGGCAGCGGATCAATGGGTTCGGCGCTGATCGTGGCGACCGCGCTGAAGGGCATGGGCTTGAAGTCGTCAATCAACGGCGTCTGCCATGCTCGCCAGAGTTGCAACAGCTTTTCGCCCTCGGCAACGGGGCCGGCATAACATCCCCGCACGATAACAAAGCTTTGCCCGCGCATGGGCTCTGGTACATCGGGAATGGGTGGAAAGTTCATGATCACAATCGACGACGTCAACTCATCGGGCGCGTTTGCAACCCATTCCCGATAGCGCACAAAGACCGCTTGGGCCTGGTCGATGGGATAGAAGAGGTTACCCCCGTAGACCGTGGTGACCGGGTAGAGTTGAATCTCCATACTCGTCACGATGCCCAGACTGCCGCCGCCGCCGCGCAACCCCCAGAAGAGGTCGCTGTTCTCCATTGCACTTGCCCGGCGCAGTTGCCCATCCATGGTGACCACTTCAAAGGCGTGTACGCTGTCGGCAGAGAGGCCATATTTGCGCCCCAGCCAACCCATACCGCCACCCAGGGTGTATCCAACTGCACCCACGTCGGGCGACGAGCCCAAGAGGGGCGCCAGACCTACTGCCTGAGCTGCGTCCAACACGCGCTGCCATTTGAGACCGGCCCCCACCCACGCTGTCTGTCGGGCTGGGTCGATCCGCAGCGTATCCAGCCCGGCGGTGAGGATCAGTAGAGCGCCATTGGCCGGGCGCACGTTACCGTGTCCCGTGGCCTGAACGGCAATGCCCAGGTCATGCTCACGGGCAAAGCGCACAGCTGTCACCACATCGGCGGCCTCCTGGGCGGCGACGATCGCGGCCGGGTATTGATCGACGGTGAGATTCCACGCTTGCCGCGCGGCTGTGTATTGAAGATCAGCAGGCGTGATGACCCGCCCCTGCACGCGACCCTGAAGGTCGGCCCATGGATCGACGACAAAAGTCGTGATTGTGGGCGTCTGTAGCAGTTCCATTTTTCCTCTCCTTTACAATCATTTCAATTTGAGCATCCGAATACCCATTGGGTGTACCAAAGAATCGACCGCGGCCCCGGTGGGTCAAACAGGTACATGCCGGCTGGGTCCACCCCGTCCGCGGTCGACACAAGCCGAGCGCCTACTTCACCGTAAAGGGCATTACCATGCCCAGTTCCGTGTGCGCCTTGCCGCTGGCCGGGTCGGGGATGTGGCAGAGGACCGCATACTCGCCCGGTGTCAAATTGAGATGGAGATAGGCGCTCTCACCGGGGTCGATGCCCTGCATGCCACCGACGTTGGTGAAGGGGGGCGGGCCATCGGGCGCGTGCATCCAGTGTGTCACATCCATCATGGTTTTGCCCTCGGCCAGCTTGATGAGCGAGATCTCGTGCCACTGGTCGCCCTCGTTGGTCACCTGCCAGACCTGCTCGCCGGCCTGGATGTTCTGCGGCAACGCAAAGGAGAAGCTCATCAGCTTGACTTCACCGGCAACCTCGGGCAGCGCCACGGCCAGCTCTGGGGCTGCGGTCACGGTCAGGGGCGCCAGCATCCCTTTAGCGATATGGGGAACCCCGTCGGCGCTGGGCAGGAAGTCGGCCAGTATATATTGGCCGGGCGCCAGTTCCACCGTCACGGCCGCTTCACCGCCGGTGTCGAGGGGGCCGGGGCCACCGGCCAGCGACAGCATGGGGAACGCAACCTCAGGCCCCTGTTGCAGCGCCTCGACAAAGGCCTCGAACGTGACGCCATCGCTGAGGCGCGCCAGTTGCACATGGTGTGGTTCGGCCCCCTCATTGCGTGATTTGACCGTGACCCAGCCGCCTTCGATCTCTGCCGGCGCCTCGAAGAAGTGGTCTTTGGTGACGATCTCGACCACTGGTGGCGTCACAACGCCTGCCTCAACCGCCGCTTCGGCAACGGCTGCCGGTGCGGTGGATGGCTGCGCCTGTGCATTGGCGCAGGCAGCGAGCAGAACTGCGGCGAGTGTGGTGGCCGCGGCCATGATCACGTGCTGCTTGAGTGTATGGGTAAACATGTTGGTGCTCCTGTTGATGATTTGGACGAAAGATGATGGATGCGCGCTATGCTGGAATCATGTCGAACTTAGCCACCGCTTCGGCGAGCGTGGTGGAGCCGTCCAGCCCAAGGTTGCCGCGCACATACCTGGCCGGCAGCGCCGGGTTACCCACCACCGCCTGCACCCGGTGCACCAACCCTTGCTCATAGGTGAGCTGGCCGGCGTTCTCCGCCTGTTTGACCAACTGGATGCTGCTCAGTTGGGGCGTTTCGTCCGGTTGGCCGGCGCCGCCGGTCACCAGCGGCAGAAAGACCTGGCCATTCAACGTGGCGACCGGCAACACCCCCAGCGGGTTGGTCATCCCCTGCGCCGCGGCGCGATTGGTCAGGCCGCCCAACAAGATTGCCATCACCGCCAGACCGAGTGCGCTCAAAAAGAGTGTGATGCGAAATTGGCAGAACATGGTTTTCTCCTTTGGTGGCTTGCCTGACCGAAATACAGAAGGTTGTGCGCTGAAATCTCTTCAGACTCCAGAATCTCGGAGGATGCGGGGACGATTCGAGAGTCTGAAGAGCATTCACGCATCCCCGTTTATTTCACCGTAAAGGGCATTACCATGCCCAGTTCCGTGTGCGCCTTGCCGCTGGCCGGGTCGGGGATGTGGCAGAGGACCGCATACTCGCCCGGTGTCAAATTGAGATGGAGATAGGCGCTCTCACCGGGGTCGATGCCCTGCATGCCACCGACGTTGGTGAAGGGGGGCGGGCCATCGGGCGCGTGCATCCAGTGTGTCACATCCATCATGGTTTTGCCCTCGGCCAGCTTGATGAGCGAGATCTCGTGCCACTGGTCGCCCTCGTTGGTCACCTGCCAGACCTGCTCGCCGGCCTGGATGTTCTGCGGCAACGCAAAGGAGAAGCTCATCAGCTTGACTTCACCGGCAACCTCGGGCAGCGCCACGGCCAGCTCTGGGGCTGCGGTCACGGTCAGGGGCGCCAGCATCCCTTTAGCGATATGGGGAACCCCGTCGGCGCTGGGCAGGAAGTCGGCCAGTATATATTGGCCGGGCGCCAGTTCCACCGTCACGGCCGCTTCACCGCCGGTGTCGAGGGGGCCGGGGCCACCGGCCAGCGACAGCATGGGGAACGCAACCTCAGGCCCCTGTTGCAGCGCCTCGACAAAGGCCTCGAACGTGACGCCATCGCTGAGGCGCGCCAGTTGCACATGGTGTGGTTCGGCCCCCTCATTGCGTGATTTGACCGTGACCCAGCCGCCTTCGATCTCTGCCGGCGCCTCGAAGAAGTGGTCTTTGGTGACGATCTCGACCACTGGTGGCGTCACAACGCCTGCCTCAACCGCCGCTTCGGCAACGGCTGCCGGTGCGGTGGATGGATTGGCCGACGCAGGGGTGCAAGCGCTCAACGCGACGGCCGCCAGCATGGTGGCTGCGGCCATGAATAGGTGCTGTTTGAGTGTGTGGGTAAACATGTTGGTGCTCCTGTTGATGATTTGGACGAAAGACGATGGACGATAGATGATGGACGATAGACGATGAACGATGCGCGCTAGGCCGGAACCATGTCGTACTTGGCGCCGATGGCGAGCAACTGGTCTACATTTCCCGGCGGCCAGGACGGTTCATTGGCGAACCGTTCGGCCAACTCCACAAAATACTGCTCGAATCCGCCCGGTGTGAGGAAGGCTAGATAGGTGGCTGGCGCTGCTGTGGGGTTCCAGAAGCGGTGCGCCATCCCGGGCGGCGCCCGTAACACGTCGCCAGGGCGGGCAATGGTTGTCTCTTGCCCCAGCGTGAACGCCATGACGCCGTTGAGCAGATAGAAGACCTCGGTCGTTCGCTCATGAAGGTGGGGCGCCGGGCCGGCAAAGTTGGGCGGCACGGTCACTTCAACCACGGCGCAGGCGCCGCCGCTCTCTACACCCGTAACCTTGAGCGCAAACGATACACCAGCAACCTGAAACTGCCGGCGTTCATTGCCCACCCAACCCGTAGACCGATTCACCGATGTCAACATGCTATGACCCCACTTTCTGATAGAGCCGCCAAGCTGGTCTGCTCTCTCCGTTGCCGTTCGTCACTTTCGGGTGACTGTGCCCATAGTAAACCACGGCGCCGGCCCAAAAAACAGCAACTAAACGCTACAGAAAGTGACACAGGCTGTGCTACAATGCAGGCGAGTAGGTTCTGTTGACATATGCCGTTTGTGGCTACTGACAACGACTCAAGTCGGCGACTGACACTGAGAAACACTGGCATGCGCTTGATATTTGGTCGCTGCTGCGACTTTTCACTGCTGGATACCCCATGAGTACACCACCCTTGTTTGGCAGTTGGCTCAAACGCCTGCGCGCCCACCACGACCTTACACAGGAAGGGCTGGCCGAGCTTGTCTACTGCTCGGTGCAGACGATTCGCTTTTTCGAGAGCGGGAAGCGGCGACCCTCCATCGAGATGGCCGAGCGGCTGGCTGATGTGCTTCACGTGGCCGGCGATCAACGCGAACACTTTATCCGTACGGCGCGCGGCATTGCCGAGCCTTCGCCACTACCCGCCGCTGCGCCGGCCAGCGCACCCCCCGCCGCACCGCTTCCCCAGTTGCCCGCGCCGCCCACCGCGTTGATCGGTCGCCAGGCAGAGCGCGCCGTATTGCGCCAGTTGCTGGGCGAGACACACCGGCTGGTCACCATTGTCGGGCCTGGCGGTGTGGGCAAGACACGCCTCGCCCTGCAGGTTGCGCATGAAATGGCCGAGCGTTTTGCCCAGGGCGCGCTCTTTGTCCCGCTGGCTGCAGTGACGCACGCCGCCGATATCCCGGTGGCGGTGGCGCAGGCGTTAGGCGTTACCCCGCCTGGCGCAGGGGACCCCGCCGAACAGTTGTTGGCGTTGCTGGCCGGTCGCTCGCTGCTGTTGCTGCTCGACAATATCGAGCAGCTCTTGGGCCCCGACCAGGGGGATGAGACGACTGCGCTCCTGGCGCAGGCGCTCGAATATACGGAGACAGTGAGCCTGCTGGTGACTTCGCGCGAGCGACTCCACGTTCAAGGCGAGCACGTCTTTGAGCTGACCGGGTTGGCCACCCCTGCGCCGAACATGGCGTCTGACCTGCTGGAATCTGATGCGGTCTTGCTCTTTTTGGAGCGCGCCAGGCAGGTGGCGGGTCATGTCGCGTTGACGCCCGCCAACCGGCCTGCCATTGTGCAGATCTGCGCGTTGCTCGATGGGGTGCCACTGGGCATTGAACTGGCGGCGGCCTGGGCGCGCGCGCTCACGGTGGAAGAGATCGCCGCCGAGCTTGCCAGCGGCATCGACTTCCTAACTGCCCAAGGCCGCCACGCAATGGGGCGGCACGGCAGCCTGCGCGCAGTCTTTGACCATTCGTGGACGCTGCTGACCGCGCACGAACGCACCGTGCTGGCGCGGCTGGCGCTCTTCCGCGGTGGTTTTGACCGGGCCGCGGCGCAGGCCGTGGCCGGCGCCGGGCTGCTCATGTTGGCCACGTTTATCGACAAGTCGCTCGTGCAAAAGGCGAGTGATGGCGTCGCCGAGAGTGGCAGCTCGCCCCGCTATGACATTCACGAGATGTTGCGCCAATATCTGGCGGAAAAGCTGCCGGAGGTCTGTGATGAGACAGCCCAGCGCCAGCAATATGCCCAATATTATGTCACCTGGGTTGAGGAGCTGGCGCCGCGTCTCTATGAACCCGATGCGCAGACGTGGCTGCGGCGGCTTGAGGTGGACGAGGGCAATCTGCGCGCCGTGCTGGCGTGGAGCCTGAGCGAAGGCCATGCGCCGGCGCTAGGGTTGCAACTGGCCGGTGCGCTCGGTCGCTTTTGGTATCTGACGGGGCGCTGGAAGGAGGGCCGGGCATGGCTGCAACAGGCGCACGGGAAGCCCTTCGGCGACGAGTCGCAACGGGCGCGGGCGCTGGTGGCCCTGGGCGAGCTCTACTATCTATTGGGTGAACAAAAGCCCGCCCGAGTCTGCCTGGAAGAAGGGGTGGAACGTTGGCGGGCGTTGGGCGACGCGGCAAGCATCGCCTGGGCGCTCTTCCAATTGGGCAACTTGCTGCTCATGGATAGCGAGAATGAGAAGGCGCAAGCCTCTTTTCTTGAAAGCGTGGCGACCTACCGGGCGCTGGACAACGAGTGGGGCGTTGCAACCGTGCTCAACCAATTGGGCGCAGCGGCGATTACGCAGGGCGATTACCGGCAGGCGGTCGAGTGGCTCAACGAATCACTGCCGCTGAGCCGTTCGCTGCAGCGGCCAGGCGGCATCGCTACTTCGCTCAACTTGCTGGGCCGCGCCCTGTTGGGTGAAGGTGAGACGGCGCGCGCCCTTGCCCACTTTGAAGAGGCGCTTTCGCTTCTCACCCAACGCCAGAGCAAGGCCGGGGTGGCCTGGTCGCTGATCAACCTGGGGCTGGCCTACATCCAGGCTGATCAGCCCGTCGAGGCAGGTGGCTATTTCCGGCGCGCGCTTGCAATCTATCAGGAATTGGGGAGCATAAGCGGGTTGATCGCCGCGTTGGAGGGGCTGGCGGCGGTGCGCATGGCAGACGGCGCGACGGAACGAGCCGTCATGTTGCTGGCCGGCGCCGGACGGCTGCGAAAAGAGACGGGCCACGCGCTCACGCGCTACGAAGAAGAGATGAGCCAACGGACGCGCGCGCAGAGCGAGGCCGCACTGGATGCGGCTGCGTGGGCCGAGGCGTGGCGGCGCGGCAGCCAATCGCCGCTCGACGCGCTGCTTGAACAGGCGCAGTAGCGGGATGTTGTGGCGCTTTCTGTGACGCTGGCGGTGACGGTTGGTTGCTGTTTTGGGGCTCCAAACCGTGGTTGAATCGAGACATGCGCATCAACGCGAGCGCATAGGTCGATTCAATCTACGGAGACCAGGAGGCCCAAGATGATGCACCGTGAGTTTCGCTTCAATTTACTGTTGTTTGCCTTCTTTATGGGGTTGGGGTTGGCAGTGGCCCTGATGAGGGGCGATGAGCAGCGGGTCTACGCCGAGGCGGTGGCGAGCGACACAGGGGCGCATACGACCCCTCCCGCCGCCATTTATCTGCCTGTGGTCAGCCAGGGTCAAGGCGCGGCGCAAGACCCGCATACGCCCACGCCGACGGTCACAACCAACCCGTCGGACCCGGCCACCAGTACGCCGACGCCCACCGCGACCGCCACGGTGGAGACCCCGACCGCCACACCCACCGCGACCTCCACGGATGTCCCGCCGCCGGCGCGCCCCGGCTTCTTTGCGCTCAACGACTGGCTCACCTACAACGCCGCCACCGCGGTGGATTCGCAAGGCGGGATCCATCTCTCCTTCTATACGTCGGACGAACGGCACCGAGATGAGCCGCGCAACCAGCCGGCCTATTACACCTATTGCCCCGGCCCCACCGAGGCATGCGCCCACTCCGAAAACTGGAGCGCGTTGGTCGCCATGGACGACAGTGTCAACGAGGTGCAGATTGCGGTCACCAAGGCCAATCAGCCGCGCATGTTGGTGCGCCGCAACGGCAGCCGGGGCTATGACTATGACTTCTGGGCCTGTGACGAGGATTGCACCAATGCCAACAACTGGTTTGGCCTGCGCGTCACCGAGGCCATGGGGGTCGAGCTTTTCAACGCCGACATGCCCCAGCACTCGTTTGCGCTCGACTCGCAAGATCGGCCCCGTTTTGTCTATGGCAACGGCTGGGGCAATGGGCGCCCCACCGCCATGTATTACGCCCGCTGCGACGCAACCGACTGCACCGAGCCTGGGAGCTGGGAAGAGTCGCTCATGTTTGGCCCCATCGAGGGTAGAACCATCACCACCGACTATGCCACGCTGGTTTTTGATGGGGACAAACCGCGGGTCATCACTCGGATCAACCTGAGCGGGCTGCCGGTTGGTGTCTACTATCACGCCTGCGACGCCGGCTGCGACGATCGCCACAGCTGGACGGAGACGCCCCTGGCCTTCCCGGCGGATAAGATGTGGGCCAACTGGGATCTAGCGCTCGACGCCGCGGGTCGCCCGCGCGTTGCGCTCTATGAGCCGCCGTCCATCGATATCACCGTGGGCGGCCGGCTCTTCTACGCCTGGTGCGATGCCGATGACTGTGCGCCAACCGCTGCGTGGAGCATGACCCACATCGCCAGCGGCGAGGGCAAGAATGTCGATCTCGCCATCGATGCGCAGGGGCGGATGCACATGGCCTACGATGCGGGGCAACGCGGGGTGCTTGCCCATCTATGGTGCGACGGCGGCTGTACAGAGGCGAGCCAGTGGCAGCGGCGCATTCTGGAGACGAGCGACGACCTGCTGGCCGAGTTCCCGCCGGCGATCCCATTCACATGCAATCAGGAGACGGCGTTTGCCTGGCTCGACGCTGTGCCGATGGTCACCTTTGACGCCCAGGGCAAGCTGGTGGTGGCCTATGACACCAAGCATGTGGCCACTTGCTACTACCGCGACCCGGGGAACCCAGACCCCGTCATCACTCGGGTCGAACGCATCTGGTGGGCTGTGCGCTGGGCCTACTTTGCGCAGCCATGAACGCTCAGTCCAGAATCGACCCTCTATACTGAGCTTTGTTTGAACACCGGAGTTACCCGAAGACGTAAATATCTTCGCAAAGCCCGGTTTTCAAAGTAACCGCAGGAAAATGTGAAACAAATCGGGGGGATGCAAAGCGCATCCCCCCGAATCTTTTGGAAAATCCAAGCGCCGGGTCACCGGCGAGGCAAGCTGGGCGCGCTCTCGGGCGTCTGGCGCGCATCGCTCTGCGCCCGCTCCTGGCGCGTGCAGAGCCGCATCTGGATAGCCCGCCGTCCTGCTGCGCGCCGCGCCAGGCGCATCGCCAGGTTGAGAGTCGACTCATCAATCACCCAGCCTTCGAGCACAATGCCGTGAAGATGGGCGCAGATCGTAATATGGGCAGTGGCGCCCCCCAACAGTGGATGGGCGGCCAGCGCATCACGCACACGCCATGCGTTGATATGATCCGTGGAGGTAAAATGAACCCTAACCATGAGAACCCTCAGCGCCGAAACGGCTGTCTTTGCCGCATGCAGGCGTCCAAAACAAAGCTGCTTGGCTACCAGGTCGCCCACTTTTCATGTGATGGGCTTATGACCAGCATAACAGCCCAATGTTTGTAAAGCATGTGCGCGCTGTATGAGCTCTGTTATATTTGTCTAGCCATGGCAAGCCGTGACAGGATTGTTGTTGGTCAATCGGAGGGAGCGTCCAGCTTTGTCCCCACGTGGATGGCCACGGCGCCCAACATCAGCTCGTGATAGACCACGTGATGCAGACCGGCTGCTTCCATCACGCGTTGCAGGGCCGACGGCGAGGGGAAATCCACCGTGCTGTGTGGCAGATAGGTGTAGGCCTGGCGGTCGCCGCTGATCAAGGCGCCCACCAGCGGGGCGACGCGAAAAAAATAGAGGCGAAAGAGGGGCGCCAGCAACGCATTGTCGGGCGGCGCAGTCTCCAGGCAGAGGACACGGCCACCGGGTTTGGCGACGCGCGCTTGTTCGCGAAAGGCGGCCACACGGTCCACCACGTTGCGGATGAGAAAGCCGCTGACCACGGCGTCAAAGGTGTTGTCGGCAAAGGGGAGGGCCAAGGTGTCGGCCTGGACAAAGGGCAGAGATTGGGTATCAGCGCGTTGCTTACCCACGGCCATCATCTCGTAGGTGAAATCGGCGCCCACAGACCGGAGGTTGGGATAGCGGCTCAGCGCGGATGCGGCGATGTCCCCGGTGCCGGTTCCCACATCCAGCAGGCGACCGTGGGGCGGCAGGTTGCAGAGATCGAGCAGCATTCGCCGCCAGCGCTGATCTTGGCCAAAGGTCATCAGCCGGTTCATCAGATCGTAGGTGGGCGCAATGCGCGCAAACATGCGGTTGACGTAGGTCGGCTTTTCGGCCAGGTCCGGCAGGCGCATTCGACGTTTAGCCTTTCGTCTCGTTGATGCTCATCTGGGAGTTCTGCGCCATGCTGGGTAGCCGGGGCGTTTCGGCGCCCCAACCAGTGCCGGATAGATGCTAGGCGGCGACAGCGAATTGCATTTCTGTCGTTTTTTCAACCACTGCGGACGCCCTGAGAATCTCGATCCGCACAATGCCGCCATCATAGCCAAAATCGGCTACCACACCGGGTTGAATTTCATCACTCTCGCGTATTCGTTCATCGCGAAAGATAATGGTCAGTGTATCAGTTTCTTTGTCATAGACAACCTTCATGATTCAACACCCCTCAAATATCGACTGATCCGCGAAGTCTTGTACAGTGTCACAATAACGGTTTCCATCGAACTCTCTTCAATGACGACCCGTAACAGCATTTCCTGCTGTAAGGAGTGGTCCCAATAACGTCGCATGTAGATGTGCCGTCCAGGAGGAGCTGGGGCGATATCGTGAGGATGCGCAAGCGTATCTTCTACGAGCGCCTGATCGATTTCGCGATCACTTAGGTTTTGCAAGGCATGAGCCGTCCACCGAATCGTCTTCATGGCAAGGACAGTCACCGTTCAAGTCGATGTAACACCCTACCCGGATTATCCGCCAACAGGGCATCGACGCGCAAACGCCGGTAGTAGCCTATGCGCGGCTCGGGGGTAGGGTCGAGTGGGCAGACCACCTTGCCCAGCCAGTGCGCCCAGGCCACATAGAGCGGGTTGAGATAGAGCAACGGCCAGAGCGGCCCCAGTAATTGCGCCCGACCTGTGGGCAACGGATTCCACAGTGTGATGTTGCCGGTAGGGATGGCCGGCGCCACTGCCTCGACCGTGGCCACATATTCGGGGTGGAATGAGACAATCGCTGAGCGCTCCACCATGTTGTGACGTTGGAGTAGCTGCGCCAGTTGTTCCGCCGCCGGGCGCTGGGCAAACCGGGGGTCTTTGAGTTCGAGTAACAGCGGTGTCTGCGCCTGGGTCCGCTCGATCAGCTCCCTCAATGTGGGGATCGGCGTTTCGGTGAGCGAGCCATCTGGCGCGCGGGTGCGCAGCGCCTTGAGTTGGGCCAGCGTGTGGTCACTCACCGCGCCTTGGCCGTCGGTCATGCGTGGCGTCGTGGAAGAGCACGATCTCGCCGTCGCGGGTGAAGCGCAGGTCCGTTTCCAGCGCGTCGGCGCCCTGTTCCAACGCCAGGGCAAACGACGGGAGCGTGTTTTCGGGCTGCATCACGGGGACGCCCCGATGGGCGACAATCAGGGGCCGCGTGCGGGTTTTTCGCTGTTGATAGAATTGTGACCAATTCATGTCGGTTATCTGTTATAATGAGAGAGAGCTTACGACAGCTAAGCCTGAAACTTCCAACAAGCGCGCATCAACACATATCCTCCAGGTCCAGGCGCTTATGTCTACCTCTCAAACGATTTTTCTCAGCAGTCTAATTAACTTTTTGGTTGTAGCCGCCTTGCTCAGCGTCTCGCACATCTACATTCGTCGAACGTTGCTCAGGAATCGCGAGCGCGCCACTGAAAATTATCAGGCGGAATTGGAACAGGTCAGACAGGCGCACGCAGACGAACTTGCCCGCATCACTGAGTTACATACATATGCACGAGAACACTTAACGCGGGAGCGCGACCAGTGCGCGGCGCACGTTCAGTCCCTCGAAGGATCGGTGGAGAAGCTATCATCTGCCCTCGCGGCCACGATCGCCCACATTGACGCTGAACGCAGGCAGGAATGGTTACAAGCGCTACAGCGAGAGCCACCACGAAACGAATATGAAGTTGAGGTTCGGGTTGGATACCCCCTGTTGAAAATGATGGGGTTCAAAGACAGCAAGATCGCGTTACAATACCCCGTTCGCATTCCAGCCGCCTCCGCCAATTTTACGGCTTTTGTTCACTTTGCAGCCTTCAATCAACATGAGCAGACTCCGCCGCATCTTTTTCTATACGTAATCGCGCCTGGAGCATCTCTCCATCAAGGAATTATCCAACAAGTTCGCTCCTATGCTCGCCTTGAAGGATGCAGATTTTTCATCATCACCGATGGCGTCCAGTTGCAGATATACGAATGTACGTTCGCTAGCGACAAGCGATTGAACGAAGTTCACGATCTGTCGACGCTCGTCGCCCACTGGGATCATTTCACGCAGCGGCTGCTGGCGACGTAGGGTTATTGCGGCGTCAGCAGGGCAACGGTGCGCCCTGCCACGTGCATCACATCCTGCGCGGCGCGGCCCATCAGGTCGACAAAGCGGCCGGGCGGCAAGGGGATGGCGGCCGGCGCGTCATGCATGTTCA
>JAHDWG010000157.1:0-1849 GCA_023384495.1 Caldilineaceae bacterium | reverse complement strand
CGATGAGCACCCGATCCGCCCCATGTTGGCGCTCCACCAGCCAGGTCCCCATCTCTTCGTCCAGGTGGCGCGTCACCGGTTGGCCGCGCTGGAGCGCCGGGTGGCGACGCCGGGCGGCAATCCATGTTTGGAAAAAAGCCCGCAAATCCCCATCCTGCGCATCCCCCCACAGCATTGGGTGGCGCGCTTCTTCGCGCCAGGGCCCCTTGCCGCGCGGCTGGCTCAGCCCAACCTCGGTCCCATAGTAGATCACCGGTGGCCCGCCCAGCGCAAAGAGCAGCGCCACCGCCAGCCGCAGCCGCGCCTTGTCATTGCCCGCCACCCAGAGAAAGCGGTTCATATCGTGGTTGTCGAGAAAGCCAGGCAGCAGCAGATCGCCAAAGAAGGCGTGGCTATGGACAATCGCGTTGGCAAAATGCGCCAACGAAATGGCCGGCTGAGGCCCGGCGCAGAGTTGCCGCAACAGCCGGCAGAGCGTAAAATCGAGACAGCCATCGAGCCGGCCAGTGTAGGCGCGCAGCGGGTCGCCGGCCAGGGTCACCTCGCCAAAGAGCCAGCAGTCGGGCCGGGCCTGGCGGCAGGCAGCGCGAAAGTCGCTCCAGAAGGCGTGGCTGGGGCCGGCAGCGTAGTCAAGACGGTAGCCATCGACCCCGTACTCAACGAGCCAGTGGCGGGCGGCGTCGATGAGATAGCGCCGCACCGCCGGGTGCTCGGTGTTGAGTTGGGGCATGTCGGCCACGTCGAAAAAGGCGCGGTAGCCCTGTTTGTAGGCTGGGTCGAAGCTGAACCAGGCGCGATAGGGGCTGGCTGGGTTTCGCTGCGCTTCGACAAAGGGCGCAAAGGCTGTGCTCGTGTGATTGGCCACAAAGTCGAGGATCACACGCAGGTTGCGGGCGTGGGCCGCCTCTACCAGCGCCCGCAGATCGTCGTTTGCGCCAAAGCGGGGGTCGACGGTGTAGAAATCGGTCGTGTCATAGCCGTGATAGGAGGGCGTGCAGAAAATGGGGCTGAGCCAGATGGCCGTCACGCCCAAGCCGGCAATATAGTCGAGCCGCTCGACGACGCCGCGCAAATTGCCGCCGGCAAAGCTGTGCAACTCGGTGGGCGCCAACCACCGCCGGGGCAGCGGGCCCGGCGAACCGTCGCCATCTGCTTGCCCCCCAGCAGCAAAGCGGTCGACAAAGATGTGGTAGACCACGGCCTCATGCGCCCAGGGTGGCGGCGTCAGTGTATCAACATGGTAGCCATAGCGGGTGGGCGCTTCGGGCGTGCGGTCGAGATTGCTCTCGCGGCTCCAGAGCGAGACGCGCTCGTCATAGCTGCACCAACCTTCCACCCGGTAGTGAACCATTGTCCCATCGGGTTGGGCGGGGATCTCGCCCTGCCAGACGGTCACAAAGTCCCAGAGCAGCGGCGCCCAGCGCACCTCCACCCGCTGAAGCGGGATGGCGAAGCCATTGGCTGCCACACCGCGCGCGCCGGCGGGGTCGCTGCCGTCAGTGGTGGCGTAGAGCGTCACCTGGTCGGCCCGTGCGTCGGGCCCGGCGTAGACCGTCACCGTCACCGGCTGGCCGGCCTGCGGGTCGCGCGGGTCGATCTGGTGGAAGTGGCGCAGGCCCGTCGCACGCGATAGCTCGGCGGCCAGCCGCGTCTGCGAATCGGCCTCGACGCCGCCAAAGACAAAGTCTTCCATGACGGGTGGGGTGGGGGATAACGGGGCGCGAGCCGGCGCGCTGGCTGAAAGGGCGGAGGGGTTACCTTGACTCATTGATCATTGCGTATTGATCATTGACCATTCCCCTACCCTTTCACGCTGCCGGCGGTCAGCCCACTGACCAGATAGCGCTGA
>JAHDWG010000156.1 GCA_023384495.1 Caldilineaceae bacterium | reverse complement strand
GTGGGGGGGGGGGTGGGGGGGCCGCGGGGGGGGGGCGCCCCGGGGGGGGGGGGGCGCGCGCGGGGGCCCCCCCCCCCGGCGGTGGCCGACCCAATGGCGCGTGAGGTGGCGAGGGCGGGCAGCTTTGTCACGCCGCAAGGGCAACATACGGAGCCGGATGAGGACGCGCCGGCTTCCCCTCCACGTCCTCGGCGCAGCCGTCGCGCCGCAACCACCGATGAACCGCCGGGCGGCGACGGGGCTGCCACCAGGCAAGGGAACGTTCGGCGCCCCCCGCGCGAGGTTGCTGCCATGCAGATGGCCCCATCGGGCGCAGCGTTGCCCCCGCTCGACTTGTTGGGCGCTGACAATGGCGCCGAGCAGCGGGTCGATGTGGCGCTCATGCAGCAGCTGATCGAAGAGACGCTGGCCGATTTCAACGTGCCCGTGCGCACCATCCATGTGGAGTCAGGCCCGACCGTCACCCAGTTTGGCGTCGAGCCGCTCTATCTGGAACGGGCCGGCCAACGGCGCAAGGTGCGCGTCAGTCGGATTGTCAACCTGGCCGACGATCTGGCGTTGGCGCTGGCGGTGCCCGCGGTGCGCATTGAAGCGCCCGTGCCGGGCCGCCCCTACGTGGGCATCGAAGTGCCCAACACCGAAAAGACAATGGTCAGCCTGCGCGGCATCCTCGAGAGCAAGGCCATGACCCAGGGCGGCGCGCTCGCCTTGCCACTGGGGCGCAACACGGCGGGCGCGCCGGTGGTGATGGACCTGACCAAGGCGCCGCATATGTTGATCGCGGGGGCCACGGGCGCGGGCAAGTCGGTCTGCATCAACACCATTGTCACCGGCCTGCTCATGCAGCACGGGCCGGATCGCTTGCGCTTTGTCATGGTGGACCCGAAGATGGTGGAATTGCCTGGCTACAACGGCATTCCGCACCTGTTGGGGCCTGTGATCACCGATGTGGAGCAGGTGATGGGCGCGCTCACCTGGCTGCTGCTACAGATGGATGACCGGTACCGTCTCTTTCAGCAAGCGGGCGTCCGCAATCTGGAGACCTACAACGCACTGGTGCGCAAGGGCAAGAAGGGCGACGATACGCGCCAGCCACTGCCCTATATCGTGCTGATCATCGACGAACTGGCCGACCTGATGATGACCGCAGCCGAGGATGTGGAGCGGCAGATTTGCCGGTTGGCGCAAATGGCGCGCGCCACGGGCATCCACCTGATTCTGGCCACACAACGCCCCAGCGTGGATGTGGTCACCGGGCTGATCAAGGCCAACTTCCCCACGCGCATCGCCTTTGCCGTCACCAGCCAGACCGACAGCCGGGTGATCCTCGACACGCCGGGCGCCGAGCGGTTGTTGGGGCGCGGCGATATGCTCATCATGCGTTCGGATGCGGCCAAGTTGGGGCGTGTTCAGGGCTGCTTTGTGGCCGATGACGAGATCGGACGCATCGTTGCGTTCTGGAAGGAACAAGGTGAACGCTCGGCCACGCCGCCTCCCTGGGCCGCCATGATGGACCGGCTCGATGACGAAGGGGATCTGCTGCACGACGCCATCGACGCCGTGCGCGGGCTGCGGCAGATCAGCGTCAGCCATCTACAGCGCAAACTGCGCATTGGCTACCCCAAGGCGGCGCGGCTGATGGAGAAATTAGAGGATCGAGGCATTGTCGGCCCCGACCAGGGCGCTGGTCAGGGCCGCGATGTATTATTGAAGGAAGAGAACGACGAGCAAGCGATGGGAGAGGAGTAGCCAGCAACGGCGCCTACGCGCCCACAAAAATCTGCTCGAACTCATCGTGGCTGAGTGTTTCTCGCTCGATCAATGCCGACGCCACGGCGTGCAGCTTGTTGAGGTTCCCGCTGAGCATCTCTTTGACGCGTGCATAGGCCTTGTCGACGATGGAGCGCACCTCGGCGTCGATCCCTTCGGCCACTTCTTCGCTGTAATCGCGCTGTTCGGCGAGGTCGCGCCCGAGGAAGACCAACTCCTCTTGCTGACCAAACTGGAGCGGCCCCATCTTCTCGCTCATGCCATATTTGGTGACCATGGCGCGTGCGATCTGCGTCAGTTGCTGAATGTCCATCCCTGCCCCGGTAGAAATATGACCAAAGACCAGTTCCTCGGCGATGCGCCCACCGAGGGCAACGGCAATGTTGTCCAAATAGTGAGAACGGGTGGCCAGCACACGGTCTTGCTCTGAGACCCGCCACACATAGCCGCCGGCCTGCCCGCGCGGCACGATGGTGATCTTCTGCACGGGGTCGGCGTTCTCTACCAGCCGGGCCACCACCGCGTGCCCTGCTTCGTGATAGGCTACGACCTCCTTCTCTCGCGCGCTCATCAGCCGGCTGCGTCGTTCTGGCCCGCCCATGCCAATGCGCTCGACGGCCTCTTGCAGCTCGGCCATGCTGATGGCGCGTTTGTTGCGCCGCGCCGCCAGGATCGCGGCCTCGTTGACCACATTCTCAAGGTCGGCGCCCACAAAACCAGGCGTCTGCTTGGCAATGCGATTCAGATCCACATCAGGGGCCAGCGGCTTGCCCTTGACATGGACGCCCAGGATCGCCTTGCGACCCTGGATGTCGGGCCGGTCCATGGTGACGCGACGGTCAAAGCGGCCTGGGCGCAACAGCGCCGGGTCGAGGATATCGGGCCGATTGGTGGCGGCGATGAGGATCACATTCGTATCGGTGCCAAAGCCGTCCATCTCCACGAGGATCTGGTTGAGCGTCTGTTCGCGCTCATCATGCGAACCGCCCAATCCCGTGCCCCGATAGCGCCCCACGGCGTCGATCTCGTCAATAAAGATAATGCAAGGACTGTTGCGCTTGGCCTGTTCGAAAAGGTCGCGCACGCGGCTGGCGCCCACCCCGACGAACATCTCCACAAACTCTGAGCCCGAGATGCTAAAGAAGGGCACGCCTGCCTCGCCTGAAACGGCCTTAGCCATCAAGGTTTTGCCTGTGCCGGGTGGGCCCACCAGCAGCACGCCTTTGGGGATGCGTGCGCCTAGTGCGGCAAACTTCTGCGGCTCTTTGAGGAACTCCACAACCTCTTCAAGTTCTTCTTTGGCTTCATCCGAGCCGGCCACATCATCAAAGGTGACGGTTGGTTTATCGCCGGTGAAAAGCCGCGCCCGGCTCTTGCCAAACGAGAGCGCCTGGTTGTTGCTGCCCTGCGTCTGGCGGAAGAGAATAAAAAAGAGGCCAGCAATAAAGAGCAGGGGCAACAGGTTGATGAGCAAGGCAAACCAACTACCGCTGTTGCTTGGCGCTGCGTAGTGAATATCCACCCGCGCCAGTTGCTCCGGGGTGACGCCCAGCCCGACCAACGTCTCGCTGATAGGCACGCGGCTCTCGCGGCGAGTCAGATATTCGACGCCGTTGCGCAGCTTGACGCGCACCTCGGCCCCGCGCACATCCAGGCTTTGCACATTCCCATCTTGCACCGAGCGCGCCAGATCCGACATGGTGATGCCGTCGGGTGTCTGCGATGACCAGGGCACGTTGAAGAAGAGCACGGCCAGCGAGACCATAATCAAAAGATAAACAAACGCATTGCGCGTCCAGTCTCGATTCAATGAGCACTCCTTACCCCGACAGGCCGGCGCGCCAGGCGCTCTGCCGGAACTGCATACAAGACAACCTGAAATAGGTCGATTCCATACATGGACGGATTATACCAGCTTTGCAGCAAATTTGGCTAGTAGGGGAGATTACGCGGGCGCGATGCCTGCTTCGATTTGGGCGACTGCCTCCTGGAAGCGCATAGCGCTTGTTGGGTCGGCAAAGATGGCGGCGCCCCCAAATAGCTGGAGCCCCCAACTGGGCGGGTTGGCTGCAGCTGTTGCAACCAGGCTCGCGGGAAAATCCAGCGCATCGAGGATGAGCTGTACGGGATTGCCGGCGGGTACAAAGCGCGGCGCCGTTTCGAGAAAAGTCCGGCCCCAATCGGGCTGCCGCCCGCTCTTTTGTACGTAGATAAGCGGCGTGAAAATGTCAATCGATGGGGCCAACAGCAAATAGTCTTGCGCAAAGATGCGACGCAGCGCGCCGTCAAATTCGTCTGGCGTCCACGGGCACATATAGGCCCCAACCAGGCAAGTGGGCAAATGGTTGCGAATGAGCTGGGCATAGTGTGCGCCGAACGCGGCGATGCGGGCGCACTTGTGTTGCGTCCACGTTGCGGCGTGATGGGCCAGAATCTGCGCCGGCGTTGTGGCGTCAACCTGAGTGGCGGTGCAAAATTCGTCAATGCAAGCCTGGCAGAAACAGCTCTCTTGTAGGTCGGGCTCGGGCTCTTCAAACCAGCCGGCATAAGTCAGATAGTCGAGCCAAATGCCGGCTGGTTGAAAGGCGCGCGCGCCTGCCACCAGCGCGGCCTCGGTCTGCGCCAGAAATTCGTGCTGCGACAGGCAGACGCCCTGCACCAATCGGCCATAGCGGATCGGCTTGCCGTCCACCCCAATTGGGATCAATTCCGGGTGCTGGTCGAAGTCGGCGCGAAAGGTCTTGAATTCCACGCACGCAGCCAGGTTGTGGCGGGCGCACAGCTCAAACGCGCTGGCGTCGAACATGTGAAACCAACATGCGTTGGCGCCATGTGGGGCCAACTGTTCGGCCACGTCCAGCGCATTGCGCCCATAAGGCCCATACAGACGGGGTAATGTCCGTTCACCTATCATGCTGCTGCTCCCACCATTGTCGTGTCAGTTGAATGTGGCCCACATGGGTCGCCATGTGTTCGAGCGCATGAAGCAGCGCCCAGCCGGCCGTCACTTCGTCGGCGCGACCGGGCAAGGGGTGGCGCCGGGTGAGGTCGGCCTCGGTCAACGTCGCCAACAGCGCCTCACTGTCGGCCACGGCTGCGGCAAGACGGCTGCGCAACGCGTTGGCGTCGAGGGTGGCCGTTTGAAATTCGGCGGCGCGGACGCGTTGGGTCGCGCCCCGCCCGATCACATCGCCGATCCAGTATTGGGTGGAGCCGGCTACATGTGCTACCAGCACGCCAATCGAGTTCATGCCCGCCCCCGGTAACCAGTCGATGGCATCCTGTGAAAGCCCGGCAAGCGCCTGCTCAATCTCGCTTTGCAACATGCCCAGGCGTTCGAGATAGTCGGCAAAAAAGGGCCGCATGGTCTATATCCCCAGATAAAACGGGGAGTTCGCACAACCCGTGCAAACTCCCCGCAACAACATGGTCACAACAAGCGAGAACAGCATGGCTCCTGCGCTGGCAAGAGCCATGTGTTTCGCAACAAGCGACGGTTAGCTCTGGCGGCGGCGGTTCACCCACAGGCCACCAGCCAGCGCGCCCGCCACGGCCAATGCCGCCGGGATCGCCTGCGCCGCAGCGCCGGCCAACCCAGCGCCGGTCACGGGCAGCAATTCGGGCGCTTCACCCTCATCCATCTCTTCGTCGGCGGCTTCTTCGTCGGCGGCCTCTTCGTCGGCGGCCTCTTCGTCAGCGGCTTCTTCGTCAGCGGCTTCTTCGTCAGCGGCTTCTTCGTCAGCGGCTTCTTCGTCGGCGGCTTCTTCGTCGGCGGCTTCTTCGTCGGTGGCTTCTTCGTCGGCGGCTTCTTCATCGGCGGCTTCTTCGTCCATGGCCGCGTCACTGACGGCCACCATCGCGGTGAAGGGCGTCATGACGATCATTTCGCCATCGCGCACCGGGCCGTCGGGGCCGGGGAATTCATATTCGCCTACCACACCCTCGTCCACGTGGAGCATGGCCCAGAGTGCGGTCTCCTCTTCCAGCGGCGGATCGAGCGCAACCACCACGTCGGTATTCTCACCGGCTTCGACGGCGCTCTGGCCAATCACCGGGCCAGGGCGGCCATCCGCGTCGAGGTGGATGACGATCCAGCCGGCAGCCGCCGCGGTGACGCTGGCAATCGTAACGCTCGCACCGTCGGATTCCTGATCGCCAACGGTGACGGAATCGGTGGCGTCCTGCGCCACAACCAATACGGGAACTGCGCAGAGAATGAGAGCCAGGACAATCGATAGGATACGGCGTGATGTCATTCGTGTTCGCATAGTTGTAAGCTCCTGAGTTTGGGTGGTAACGCCTTGAAGATGGGTTGTGGAAAATAATGCAATGCGCCAGCAGCAATAAGCGTCTTTGCAATGTCCGGCTGTCGGATCCACCGCAGTATAGCACGGTTTTCTGGAGCAGACAAGGTGGAAGCCATGTAGACGGCGCCCATCTCCACCCCTCGACATAGAGCGCGACGGCGCTGGCGCCAATGCGACAATATTGGGACATCAGACCCTGTTCAAGGCAATCGCCAACTTGACGAACGCCGGGTTAACACCCGCAACTGACAATAAGAAGTATAGGACCCTCTGGGCGCATGCGCCAGGTTAGTCGCTGAGGCGACTTTTCATTGTCAGAAGCCGAATTTATTCGTTGCCTTTACGTAGTTCGCCATTGCCCTAGACCCTGTTTTGTGGTGCTTGCAGACGACCCCCAACGCGGGTATAATCTACGGTTACACTACCTGGCGAATATGGAGCAAGGTCTATGCAACGCAGGCGCAGGTTGACGCCACAACGGGCCAATGAGCCGAAATCTCTCGACAATCCGCTGTGTTGCTCGGCAGACAAGGAGCATGTATGGTCGATTTCACCGATGCGCAAGCGGAGGTTATGACCGGTGAACAGATGACGACGGTTGCCGTCGTTGACCCGCCACCCAACGACGCTGGTTTCCAACAGAACACGCCGGCCATCCCCCGTTCCGTGTTTGATGCGCCCTTGCCCACCATCGCCACTGAACCCCTTGTCACGCTTTTTCAACGCTTGCAGCCACTGCCCCTCGGCGACAAAAGTGGACAAATTGACTGGCAGATCCCCTCTGAAGAGCTGCAAGCCTTTGACCAGCTTCTCCAATCCTTGCCGCGCACCTTTACCCCGAAAGAGCACGAAACGCTTGCCCGCGCCTTTCTTCTGGCCAGCTATGCCCATCGCGCCCAGCAACGGGAGAGCGGCGAGCCATACATTCACCACCCCATCGCCGTCACCCGCATCCTGGCCGAGTTGAACATGGACGCCGATACACTGGCCGCGGGGTTGCTTCACGATGTGGCGGAAGATTCTGAGTTTAGCATCGATTATATCCGTGAGCAGTTTGGCCCGATTATCGCCATGCTCGTCGACGGCGTCACCAAGCTCAAACGCATCAATGAACTGAGCAACGCCCAGCAGGGCATCTCCAACACCAAGGCCGAATCGCTGCGCAAGATGTTTCTGGCCATGGTGGAGGATATTCGCGTCGTCATCATCAAGTTGGCCGACCGGCTGCACAATATGCGCACGCTGGGCACACAGAAAGAGCACAAACGCCGCCGCATCGCCCGCGAAACGCTCGACATCTTCGCCCCGCTGGCCAACCGGCTGGGCATTTGGCGCATCAAGTCCGAGCTGGAAGACCTGAGCTTCCGCTGGCTCGACCCAAACAGCTATAAAGACCTGGCCAAGGCCATGCAGCAGAAGCAGGCCGAGCGCGAAAAGCTGATCATCCGCGTCAAGGCCGAGCTGGAGCACGCGCTGGCCGACGCCGGCATCCCCGCCGTGGTCACAGGCCGGCCCAAGCATATTTACAGCATCTGGCGCAAAATGAAGCGCAAGGAAATCGATTTCGAACAGATCTACGACGTCCACGGTTTTCGCGTCATTGTCGAAGCCGAGCAGCAATGCTATGCCGCGTTGGGCGTGGTGCATAGCCTCTGGCGACCCATCCCCGGCGAGTTTGACGATTACATCGCCAATCCCAAGAACAACATGTATCGCAGCCTGCACACCGCGGTGCTCAACCGCCGCGATGGCCGGCCCATGGAGGTGCAGATCCGCACGCAGGCGATGCATCAGATCGCCGAGTATGGCATTGCCGCCCACTGGCAGTACAAAGAGGGCAACCACCACGACGCCGAGTTCCAAGACAAGGTCAACTGGTTGCGCCAATTGATGGAGTGGCGCCAGGAGGTGACTGACCCCGACGAGTTTATCGACAGCATGAAGACCGATGTCTTCAAAGATTGGGTCTTTGTCTTCACTCCCCAGGGGGATATCCACGAGCTGCCCGCCGGCTCCACCCCCATCGACTTTGCCTACAGCATCCACACCGAGCTGGGCCATCGCTGCCGAGGGGCCAATGTCAATGGCCGCCTCGTGCCGCTGGACTACAAGCTGCGCAACGGCGACCAGGTGACGATCATCGCGGCCAAGCGGGGCGGCCCCAGCCGCGACTGGCTCAACCCGGCGCTGGAGTACACCGCTACCCAGCGGGCGCGCAGCAAAATCCGCACCTGGCTACGCCGCCAGGGCCGCGACGAGAACATCCAGCGCGGGCGCGAGATGCTGGAGAAGGAGCTCGACCGCCTCTCGTCGACCCTCAGCCAGGAGATTCTCACCAAGCTCTTCAACTACGAGAAGACCGACGATCTGCTGGCCGCGATTGGCTATGGCGACATCAATTCGCAACAGATTGCCCAGCGTGTGCTTGAATACGAACGCCGCGAACAGGCGCGCCAGGGCAACTATCAGGCGCTCTACAACAGCCCCAACCAGTCGGAGCGGGTCACCACCCACGAGGGGCTGATTGTGCAGGGGGTGCAGGGGCTGCTTACCCAGCTTGGGCGCTGTTGCCACCCTGTGCCCGGCGACACGATTGTCGGCTATGTCACCAAAGGCCGCGGCGTCACCATCCACCGCACCGACTGCCCCAACATCAACATGGTGCTCTCGCGCAGCCAGCCCAACCGGCTGGTGGATGTGAAGTGGGTCACCAAACCGGATGAGACCTTCCCCGTCAAGATCCAGATCACGGCGTATGACCGGGCCGGCCTGGTGCGCGATGTGGCCAGCCTGGTGGCCGACCAGCGCGTCAACATGCGCCATGTCGAGGCGCTCACCGGCCAGAAGGACAACCTCGCCATCATCAATGCCGAGTTGGAGATCACCGACGTGGCCCAGCTCATGCGCATCCTCACCAAGATCGACCGCCTGCCCAACATCGTCGACGTGCGCCGCCGCATGGGGTAGCCCCCACCGGGGAAGCCGCCGCGCGCGCAAGCCGGCGTCGCCGCGCCCATTTTTGGAGGCGCCCTTGCCCACCGTAACCTCAACGGCAACCTTGCCGCCCACCGAGGAAGGTTGGGCGGTGGCGGAACCCTTTGATTGCCAGTGCGTCGCACCCCACGCTGGCGCAACCCAAACTCTGGAGGAACCCGATTTTTCGTCCTGCTTGTGAACCTTTCGAGATCTCTTATCGTTGGATAAACAAGTCTCCATCAATTCTGTGGATGGGGCCGCTAACATTCACAGTTCACAATGGTCGTGAAACAGAGGAGGGCGCATGTCTGTGCCGTTCAGCCGGGCCTTGATGGGCATGATAGCGATGTTGGTGCTCTTGCTCAGCGGCTGTAATGAGAATGAAGAATCACTACCCACGCCAACGCCCATGCCCGTTGCAAACACGCCGACAGCGGTCAATACCCCGTCGGCGACCCTCCCATCGCCGTTGATGATTGTTACCCCGACAGCTTTCTCCTCTCCATTGCCGATGATTGAACCGACCGTGCAGTTGACTGTGCCCGATGTGTATACCGGCGCTTACCCCTATACCATCACCTATCCGTCTGAGACATGGCGTCTGGAAACGATCCAAAAGACAGAGAGCTTTTCCTCCCCAGAATTGGTCCATCATGCCATTGATGGCTGTCGCATCATTTTACGGGATCTTGCGCGGGGTTTGGCCCCCGGCGCCATCATCGTTGAGAAGAGGTTGGGCGGTGTCACATGGTCTGTAGCGAATGAGCCGGAATATACCCCCAATGAATTCACTTACGCATTTTCTCCACCTGAGCTTGGCATTGCATACATCATCCGGCTAGAAACGCCACTGGAGGCATCTGACGAGGTCAAGGCCGCCTGTCAGCTTGCCGCTGAAGCCGTGCTGGATACCTTCTCTCGCGTCGACCAGTAGTTGAGTAACAGGATGAATGGGCGGGAAGCACTGTTTGGGATTGTCGCTGCAGACCCAGGCGTCTTTGGCGGTACGACCGTCCCACCCCTACGTCCCCTCCCCGGTGGCGATGGGGCGGCTGGGGTCGGTGATCCAGTCGCTCCACGAGCCGATGTAGGCGCGGGCGCCCCGGCCCAGCCCGGCGTGCTCCAGCGCGATGAGGTTGTGGTGCAGGCTGACGCCCGATCCGCAATAGAAGATCGCCTCTTCCGGTTTGCTGCCGCCCAACAACGCTTCGTAGCGCGCCCGCAATTGCGCTGGCGGCAGGAATTTGCCGTCCGGCCCCAGGTTGTGGGCGTAAAAGGCCGACTGCGCGCCCGGAATGTGACCGGCCACCGGGTCCAGCCCCGCCACGTCGCCGCGATAGCGCGCCTCGTCGCGCGCATCGAACATTTTGGATTGCCCACTTTGTACATTCGCCAGCATCTCATCCACGCTCACCTGCATCGCTGGCCGCGGATGGGAGACGAACGCGCGCGGGCTGCGTTTCTCGGCGCCGGCGACGACGGGCCGCCCTTCGGCCTGCCAGGCGCGGAAGTCGCCATCGAGCACGGCCACGGCGTCATGCCCCAGCCAGCGCAACATCCACCAGAGCCGCCCGGCAAAGACGCCGCTGGCGTCGTCGTAGGCGATGACCTGCGTCTCGTTGTCGATCCCCCAACGGCCCAGCGTGGCGGCGAACTGTTCCACCGTGGGCAACGGATGGCGCCCCGTCTTGCCGGGGATGATGGGGCCGGAGAGCTCTTCGTCCACATGGGCGTAGACCGCGCCGGGGATGTGGCCGGCGAGATAGCCCTGGCGGCCCGCGGCCTTGTCGTCGAGCTTGAAGCGGCAATCGACCACCGCCCACTGGGGGTCGTCCAGGTGGGCGGCCAGTTCGGCGGTCGAGATGAGGGTGGTGTAACGCATGGAAATTGCCTCCTCCTATGGGTTGAGATTTTCTTATAAGCATGTATAATACAACGTACTTTGCTACTGGACACATTTTATTTGCACCGGCCCCCAAAGGGCTCCCGATTCGGCTTCTGACCGTGAGAAGCCGGGGACCCGCTGGGTGCAGGCGCTAAAAATCAAGTCGCTGCGGCGACTTTTCGCTGTCAGAAGCGGGTTTCCAACCTTGCAAAAGCCCATGCTTTATCCCGATGCCGAAGCACGCCGCCGCACGGTGCTGGTGGTGGTGGTCAACAATCCAGACGATCTCCGCCGCGCCGCCGCCGAGGGCTGGTATCGCATCCCCCAGCGGCGGGCGCCACGTCGCATTGGCGCCGACTATCTGGCCTTCTATCAGACCGGCGCTTTCAAAGAGCAGGCTGAAGCGCAAACCGTCACCTATTTTGCGCCGACCCGGCGCTACCGGCTGCTGACCCGCCGCGAGCTACTCCCTACCGAGGCCGGTCACCCCCGCGCCGACGAGTTCTACTTTCGCATCGACATTGGCCCGCTGCAACGGCTGGCGCGGCCCATCCCCGCCGAAAAATACCACCGCGTGACCTTTATCCACACCACGCTGGATCGCCTGCTCACCGCCACGGATGTGACCGAACTCTTCCGCAAGGACGACCCGGTGGAGACGCTTTGGCAGGCGCTGCGCGAGCACCGGCTGCGCCCGCTCAAAAACCGGCTGGTGGGCGAACAGCCGGTAGACATTGCGCTGCGGGCGCGCGGCGGCTATCTCGGCATCCGCTGCCTGGAAGATAGCGCAACGCACGAGGCCGCTGCGCATCTGCTCCCCGACCGCTGGGAATTGCTCCACTTCTCGGTGCGGCAGATCGAGGAAGACCTCACCGGCTGTCTGCGCCAGGTGGGCGCGGCGCTGATCCAACTGGGCGGCTCGGTGCTCAATGCGCCGCAGCCAGAGCGATAGGAGACATCCATGAGCAAGCTCCGTTATGCCTGGTTTGGGAGCATCGGCCTGCTGATTGGGTTGCTGGCCGCGCTGGGCGCACAGCCCACCCAGGCGCAAGAGCCGCCCCCCGGCACCGTGCCGCCGGCCATCTTTCTGCCGCTCGTCTATACCGACGAGCCCCCGCCACCCCCGCCGGCAAGCTATGACCCGATCCCCGTCGACGGGCGGGCGGACAACCGGCCCGCCGCCCAGCATGGCGACCTCAACCTGGCGCTGCGCAGCTATACGCCCACGGTGGGCGCCCTTTCGCTTATCGACCTGGGCGGCGACACCGACCCCAATGCGCCCCAACTCGATGGCATCTTCAGCCCCATGCGCGCGCCGACCATCACCGCGGCCTATCAGGTCAACGAGTGGGACTGGGGCTGCGGGCCCGACGGCTGCCGCGGCCCGCCCCTGGCCGACTATGAGGTCACGCTGATCGAGGTGCGGGTCGCGCCCTACGAGCCGCTCTATCCGCCTGTGCGCGAGCCGCAGATCTACGCTGGCGGCTATCGGGCCATGGTGCTCTACGCCGAGCCGACGCGGCTCACCCTGGCCTACACCCGTCGCGATGGGGCGGACCACGGCTATGTGGTGCATCTGGAAGATATCCAGGTGGACGCCGGTCTGCTTGCGCTCTATGAACAGCTCAACGCCGAGGGGCGCAGCCGTCTGCCCGGGCTGCGCAACGGCGAGCGGCTGGGTTACGCCAGCCGCAACGGTTCCGTCAAAATCGCCATCCGCGACACCGGCCAGTTTATGGACCCCCGCTCGCGCAAGGATTGGTGGATGGGGTATGTAATGGTCAATGCGCAATGGTGAATTGTCAATTGTGAATGAGGGTCGCGCACAGACTTTCACCGTTTTTCCTCCGCCAAGTTTCTCGACACTTCACATCGCCAACACCCGTTCCCAGATAGCCGGCTCGACGGGGATGCCGTGCGCCATGTTTTCGTGCCGGGTGCGGAGGGCGCGCTCGCCGGGATAGAGCACTTCGTCGTCTGGCGCGACGGGTGTGGCCGTGCGCAGGTCGGCGATCACCCCCTCAACCGCCTGGTTGACCAGCGCGGCGCTGCTGCCCTGCGTCACATCAAAGGCAATGAAGACCTGGGCAACCCCATACTCCGTCTCGCGCTGCCCGATCTCGTGTGTGGCCAGCCCGCCGGAGACGAGCACCGCCACCAGGTCCAACAGCACTGCCAGCCCCGACCCCTTCCAGTAGCCGATGGGCAGCGCGCGGTTGGCCTCCAGGATGGCGGCGGGGTCCTGGCTGAGGTTGCCCGCTGCGTCATACCCGCCGGGGACGGGAAGGGTGGCGCCGCTACGGCGGGCCGTCTCCATGCGCCCGATGGAGAATTGCGTCATCGCCATGTCGAGTACGACGGGTGCGGCATCATTGGGGACGGCCAGCACGAGCGGGTTGTTGCCGATGCGCGGGTCCAGCCCACCCCATGCCGGCGCATTAGGCTTGGTGTTGGTCCAGGCGATGAGGGCAAAACCGGCCTGCGCCGCCTGCCAGCCAAAGTAGCCCCCACGCATCCAATGGTTGGTGTTACGCAGCCCCACACAGCCGACCCCATGTTGGCGCGCCAGCGTCATGGCCTGCTCGGTGCATTGATAGGCGTTGAGCGGACCCGGTCCCAAGTTGCCATCCCATTGTTCCCACGCGCCAAACGAGGACACTAGCTCGGCCTCGACTTCTGGCTTGACCAGCCCGCGCTCGACAAACTCGATAAACCCCGGAAACCGGTTCAGCCCATGCGACGCCACCCCCACCAGGCTGTTCTCGGCAAAGATGGCCGCACAACGCGCCGCCCGCTCAGGGGAAAACCCCCGGTTCCGCAACACCCGCTCAAACTCCCGCTTCATCTCCTCAAACGGCGCCCGCATCCGCCTAATCCCTCCAACCTTCACCAGACAAGCCAGATCAAAAGCAGGAACACAGAGTACACAGAGGTGTCACGGAGATCGCAGAGCTGTCTCTGTGTTCTGGTATGCTGGATACACAGCGCCGAACTCTGTGTATCTCTGTGTCTTCTCTGCGCCCTCTGTGTTGCTGCTGTTTTTGTTTTCCGGCCTGCCATTTCATTGACAAGGTTTCAACTCCGTCTGCTGATCGCCCATCCCATCACTCCCAGGGCAGCGGCACGCCCAATCGCGCACTCACGGCGCGGGCATTCTCCTGCTCCATCTCGCCATAGCGAATTCCCTCACGGCGGTGCTGGGCGAAGATCTCCTCTTCGACGGCGCCGGGCAAGCGGGCGCGGTCGTTGCCCGGCATGGGGCGATAGTGTGTCCGCACATCGCGCGCCAGCCGGTCGGTTTCGGCGCGGAAGAGCGCTTCGGGCACGACGCTCTCGATGTCGATGGCAAGCACCATCCCGCCGTGGCGCGCCGCAGACCAGCGCTGCCAGCTCTCGTCAGAAAGGGTAAAGCCGGTCAGCCCACCCCCCATCAGCGTAGCGACTGCGCCGTAGCCGATGCTCTTGAAAAAGGCGGCCGGGATCATGGAAAAGAGCGCCTCATACTCCGGCCCGCGCTGGTTGTCGGCCAGAATGCAGGTGGCGGCATCGAGCACCACGGGCGGCTCGTCACCCGACGGGATGGCAAAACAGATGGGTGGGTTGCCAAAGTAGCCCAGGTGCGCGTCGGGGTTGGGGCCGCCGCCGTCGGTCTTCTGCTGGCCCTGGTTGCGATAGCCCTGCACCGAGAAGCCGATGCAGCCGGCTTCCATGCACATGCGCGCATAGTGGCCGGCGGAGCCATAGTGGCCGATGTAGCGCACCAGCCCCATGCCAAGGCCCACCTCTTTGGCCTTGGCAATGGCCTGTTCGGTGGCGCGCACCATGGGCAAATAGCCCAGCGTACCGTCCCCTTCGATCACCACGGCTGTGGGCGTCTCGTGGACAAGTCGAATCTCTGGGCTGGGGTTGAGTCTGCCCTGTTCGAAGGCCAGACAATAGCCGTTGACTGTGCGGGTGCCGTGGCTGCGCACCCCGCGCAGGTCGGAGTTGACCAGCAGCCGGCTGATGGTAGCCGCGTGGTCATGGGCCAGCCCTGCTTTTTCAAAACAGGCGATGGCAAAGTTCAGGAGCCGTTCTTCTTGGACACGGACAAATTCTTCAGGTGGGCGGTTCATGGGCAGAGCTTTCTGGTGTTGTGTAGGTGGTCTGAATTCAGGTGACAATCACCTTTGACTGTCACCTTCTCTACTCTTTATTGTAGTGCGGAT
>JAHDWG010000155.1 GCA_023384495.1 Caldilineaceae bacterium | reverse complement strand
CTTGATAAGTCTCGACCAGGCGAGAAACGCTGTTGAGGCGGCTCTGCGCCGCCACGGCTGCGGCCTCGTTCCCTTCCATGAGAAAGGCGTCGATACCGCGGTCGAGTTCGGTCTGTTTCTGCTCGTGGTCGGCCAGTCGCCGCTTGATCGACTTGACTTCGCCACCCACGGTTGCGGCCGCGTCCTCCAGATCGGCCAGATTGTTTTCCACCTGGCGAATATACTCATCGATGACCGCCAGGCTGTTGGACTTGAGCGCCTGGTCGACCAGTGCGTGCAGGTTGGCTGAAATTAGCGTGCTGACTTTATCCAAAAGCGATGCCATGTGAATTTCTCCTGTCTATTGTTTCCTGAGACTTGTGCTTCCAGAGACTGTTCTGCTAAGACAACGAGACTAATCATGCATTCATTGTCATTTGCCAAGCTTCATTGGTGCGGGGACTGGCCACCTGGGTGAATATTTTCGGCAGTTCCAAGATTGATCCGATTCTACTGCCAAACGCCTTCTGTTTTCCGTAACACTCTACGTGAATCGCAACAGATTGGTTGCAATGATAGCGTGTGTTGAAGGAGATTGGATGACGGCAGGCTGACAACAATGCTGACAGTTTGATGACGCGGTGAGGAGTGGCAGGCGACACTTCTATGCTCCTTGCCGGGCTTGGGCGATGATGGCGAGAACCTGTTCAGCCTTGTCACGCAGGCCACTGCTGCGAAAGCCGAGGATCGCTTCCAGCCCTTCCCGTGTGCTGGGCGCTTGCTGGGCGATACTCTTGAGCAACGTGTTGCCCGCTACGGTATATGGCGCCACCCGTTCGCCGATGGCGGTTTTTTGCCGCAGTTCCTGCAACTTGAGGAAGATACGCCGTTCCACCTGCGGCGAGACGGCGTTGGCGGCCTGTTGCGCCTTCTGTTTGAGCGCATCCGTCGCCTCGGTTTGCGCCGCGCGCTGGGCCACCAGCAGATTGGCGTCCCCTTCGTGTGCAGGGTTGAGTTTGACCAGGTCGAGCACAGCCGGCCCGTAATGTTGCATCCGCTGCTCGCCCATGCCGGGCAAATGGGCAAGCTCCTCTTCGTTCTTGGGCCGGCTCTCGGCAATCCGCAACATCAGTTCGTTGCTCATGACCACATAAGGGGGAACCCCCTGCTGATCCGCCACACGGCGGCGCCAGAGCCAAAGCGCCTTTTGGAGCGCGGTGTATGTCTCGGCTTCGGCTGGCTCGTCTCCTTGCTCGGAATCGACAGCGGGGGCAGGCGCCATATCGGCCAGATCAGGGTGCTCGGCCAGCCAGATTTCGGCCTCGGCGCGCCCGCGCATGGTGGGAGCCAGCGCCAGATAGCCCTGTCGCTCATACTGGCGCAACCGGCCATCTTCGATCAGGTCATCGATATAGCCCAGGATGCTCTCTTCGCCCAGCGCCTTGAGACGCCCAAAGTGGCGCGCCTTGTCGGGCGTCACGGGCGCGCGCAGGTTGCCGGCCAGGATGCGAGCCAGCCCGCTGCGCCCCACCGGCTTGGGGAGGCTGATCAGGCAGTCGATCAGCATGGGCTCGATGTCGGCGTCATCGGGGAGAGGTGTCGAGATGGCGCTGCGGGCCGGCGTCGCGGGCCGGATGCCTGTGCAGATGTCGCAGACGTCACAGCGACTGCGCGGCGGGCTGCCAAAATGGGCGCTGATGTAGCCGTGGCGGCAGGTATCGGCTGTGGCGTAGCCCACCACCTCGTCGATGCGGCGCTGGGCGATGGCAGCCGATTGCGCCACCAACCGCTCCAGGGCGCGGCGCGCGCCGGCGGGGCCGTCTTCCGGCAGCGGGGCCAGATCAATGAGCATGGCGCGGCGCTCGCCCGCAACCTCCAGCCAGCCTGCCGCCTGCCAATCGAGCAAGATGGCCTCGCTTTCGTAGAGCGGCCACCCCATAAACGCCGCCACGTCGGTCGTTTTGAACATATTGGCCTGGCCGGGGCGCAAGTTCATCCCGCGCAAAAGTTGGCGATATTCGTCGTCATCTTCGGTTGTCTTCGGCGCCCGGCGCGGGATGGAAATGGTCACTTCCTGGGGCAGGTCAAAGCTACGGGTGAGCAATCCGGCGCGCTCCAACATGCTCACGGCCACGCGGACGGTGGTTTCGTCGGCGCTCACCACCTGCTGCAACCGGCGCGCATCCACCACCCCACCTGCCGGCTCGGCGCCGACCACGAACGGGGTGGGCGGGTCAGTTTTTTCCTCGCCATCCCCATCGACAGCGGGCCGTTCGATGCCGAGTTGAGTGGCGATGGCGGCATAGACTTTTTCCAAAAATTCCACCGCATACTCATCGGCCTTGGCCCAGCGACGCAGATTGGCCCAATCATTGTTGCTGTAGTAGAGCACGCCCTGGCTCGGTTGACCATTGCGACCGGCGCGCCCTACCTCCTGATAATAGGCGGCCAGGCTGCGCGATGGATGAAAGTGGACGATGAAGCGGATGTCGGCCTTGTCGATGCCCATGCCAAAGGCGATGGTGGCTACCACCACGCGCGTCTTGTCGCTCATGAAGCGATCCTGCACCGCGTTGCGGTCGGCCAAGCCGGCGTGATAGGCCTCGGCGCTGATGCCGGCCCCGCGCAGGTGGTGCGCCAGCGACTCGGCCTTATGACGGCTGTTGACGTAGACGATGCCGGCGCCCGCCGTGTTGGTGACAAAGTGGATCAACGCCGCCAACTTTTCGTCTTCGTTGTGAAAATGCAGGGCCGAAAGGTGAAGGTTGCTGCGAAAGATGTCGAGCAGCAGAGCGCGCGGGCGGTGTGGAGACGAGGCCGGCGCGCCCTCTCCCTGATCCTCATCGGCGCCGTCATCGCTGATGTAGTCGATGATCTCGTCGCGCACGCGGGGCGGCGCGGTGGCGGTCATGGCCAGTGCGGTCGGGTTGCCCAGTTCGCGTCTCGCCTCCTGGATGAAGAGATAGTCGGGGCGAAAATCGTGCCCCCAGAGGCTGACACAGTGCGCCTCATCGACGACAAAGAGATCGACGCCTGCGCCGCGCAGGGCGCGCAGAAAGGCGCGTTGGCGCAGCCGTTCGGGGGCGGCGTAGATGAGCTTGTAGGCGCCCTGGGCGATGCCGGCCATCCGCTGCGCCAATTCCTCTTCAGAGAGCATACTATTGATAAAGGTGGCCTTGGCGCGGGCGGCGGCGGGCAGGCTCTCAACCTGATCTTTCATCAAGGCGATCAGCGGGCTGATCACCAGCGTGGGTTTGGGCAGGATCAGCGCAGGCAACTGATAGCAGAGCGATTTGCCTGCCCCTGTCGGCATCACCGTCAGGATCGAATCCCCGCGCAACACCGAGGCCATCACCTCGATTTGCCCTGAACGGAGCTTCATAAAGCCAAAGTGGCGCACAGCCTCCAGTTGGATCGTGCGTTGCTCCTGACGGCTAACGGGGATCGACTCAGGGCCGCTCAACTGATGATAGAGCTGCGCAGGATCCACGTGGGCATCACCTTGCTGCGCCGTATAGGGCGCCAGCGTCTGTTGCAGTGCGGCCAACTCCACCTGCCGACGCCGGCCCAACTCCAACTGGACAGCTTTGGCGCTTTCGGCCCGGCCCATTGTCACGAGCAACTGCTCCAGTTGTTGAAGATGGTCATTGCCCAGCTCGGTTGGAATCCCGGCGCCCAGCCGCTGTATATAGGCGTCGGCCCCATCGGCATCGCCGGCCTCATACGCCAGGCGGGCCAGCATCAGGGTGGCCAACTGGTCGCCGGGGCGATGAGCCAGATATCCTTCCAAGAGCAGGCGCGCATGGTCAAAGCGTCCAAGACCGGCATAGATGTGGGCCGCGCCACATACTGCGCCAACATGTTTTGGGTAGGCGTGGCTAATGTCATCCGCCACCCCTTGGGCATGGGCATCACGCCCCGAGGCCAAAAGCGCCTGGGCCTCGATGACCTGGCTGGCGATGGTAGTGCTGCGCCGTTGGCGCCGCTCGATCACGTCCAGGGCGGCCTGGGGCTGATTGTCCAATAGATAGGCATTGGCCTCGTAGTCGAGCAGCGACAGCAACGGCCCATGAGCCGCGCGCAGCGCAGCGGCAAGCGCCAGTTGTTCGGCCGGCGCCCCCCAGTGACGCATCAGATCGAGCAGGGGGTCGCGCAATTCGGGTGGCAGGCCGCCCACCACCTCAAGGTCAAGGTGGAGCGTAGAGAGGAGCGGCAGTTGCTCCTCAGTCTTCGCCGGAGGATCGATGGATTGGGATGGATTCTGGGGTGCCTGGTTCATGATTTGGCCTATGATGATCAATCAGCTTTTGCAAGGTTGGAAAGCCGCTTCTGACAGCAAAATGTCGTCGCAGCGACTTGATGTTCAGCGCCTGCACCCAGAGGACCCCGGCTCCTCACGGTCAGAAGCCGGATCAGGAGCCCTGTGGGCGGCGTTGCAGATAACAGTGTCCGGCAAAAAAATCTAAACCCTATTGTACACGGGTTGTCAACTGGGCGAGTTGCAACGGGTGTGTCCGAAATTTATGGCGCTTCTGTGAGGTGACAGTCACTTTTGAAGTGACTGTACCTATATCGGACAAAGCCGGTTGCAACCGGCGCAAGAAGCTTTTTGACGCGCAGCGGTCTCGTCTCATATAATCGCACCATTGCGCACCCACACCTGACCTGGTCGGCAACTTTTGGCAAGCGCCGGTGTTGATCACAACAACACCATCATTAGAACAGGTAACCTGGGAACGCCAACCGCTACTCCCTGTGTGCCATGAAAGCGAGTTATTGAGCATGACGCGAGTTTTTATCACCGGCATGGGCGCCGTATCGCCAATCGGCAATGATGTTGCCACCTTCTGGCAAAACCTCCTGGCGGGGAAATCGGGCGCCGGCCGGATCACGCTGTTTGACACCAAGGATATGCCGCACAACATCGCGTGTGAGGTCAAAGACTTCGATCCAGCCGACTATATGGATCGCAAGGTTGCACGCCGCATCGCCCGTTCCACCCAATTCGCCATCGCCGTTGCCAGACAGGCGCTCGCCGACGCCAACCTGACCATTGATGCCTCCAATCGCGACAATGTGGGCGTTCTGATGGCAACCGGTGGGGGGGGCATCACCGAAATCGAATTCGCCACCGAAGAGATGGCCGAGCGCGGGTGGCGCTCGGTAGGGCCTTTTGTGGTGCCAGCAGCCATGGCCAATGCGGTGAGCTGCCTCGTTTCGATTGAGACCGGCGCCCGCGGCCCGGTGATGACCAGCACCGCAGCCTGCGCCAGCGGCCATTACTCGATTATCGAAGCCTTTCATTTTCTGCAACGGGGTGAGGCTGATGTGATCATCGCTGGCGGCGCCGAATCGGCCGTCTCCATGCTCACCATGTCGGCATTTGGGCGGATGGGCCCGCTGTCTAGCCGCACCGATGACCCCCAACATGCTTGCCGGCCTTTCTCGGTGGATCGGGACGGGTTTGTGGCCGGCGAGGGGGGGGGCGCCATGATCCTAGAGACCGAGGAGCATGCCCGCCGTCGTGGCGCGCGCATCTACGGCGAGGTGCTTGGCGGCCGCCTCACGGGTGACGCCTATCATATCACCGCACCCGACCCGGAAGGAGACGGCGCGGCGCGTGCGCTAACCGGCGCGGTCAAGGGCGCCAAACTCCAACCTCGCGACATTGATCTCGTTTTCGCCCACGGCACCGGCACGGTGCTCAATGATGAAGGCGAGACCAAGGCGCTCAAACGCGCCTTTGGCGAGCATGTCTACGACTTGAAGATCACAAGTATCAAGAGTATGGTGGGGCATGCGTTGGGGGCCGCCGGCGCGCAATCGGCAGTGGCGGCCATTTGCGCCTTGCGCGAAGGCATGATGCCACCCACGATCAACTATACGCCGGACCCGAAACTCGATATCCCCATCGTGGGGAATCAGGCCGCGCCATGCAACGCCCGTTACGCCCTTGTCAACGCCTTCGGCTTTGGGGGCCAAAACGTGGTTGCGGTCTTTGGCCGCGTAGATGAGTAACGCGCATGGTTACGAGCATTTCATTTTAGGATTCACCCGTATAGGATTCACCCGTAGTGGCGACTTGGGTCGCTTATGCAGCGGAGCGACACAAAGCGCCTCAAATCGCTACTACGGATTCTATAGGGCGGTTGATTTGAAAACCGGACTTTGTGAAGACGCTTACTCCTTCGAGTAACTCCGGTTTTCCAACAGAGCTTAGTATAGACATCAAATAGACAGACCACCAGCCCCCCACCTATCCCTGCTTGTGCGCTGGTTGCGCCGCACCGCTTCGCTGGTGAACTGGCTAGATCGGCCCCATCATCCCCGTGATTCGCATGATGCCCACCGTGAGCAGCAGACCGGCCCCGACATAGCCAATCAAGCCGGTGCGAAACTTGGCGCTACTTTGCGTCGTTTTCTTAACACGACTCCACGTCACGTGGGCGACAGCAACGGCCAGAATCATCATGACGGGGTGCTCCCAAGTGCGGGCAGGCGCCTGGATCAACCACTGTTGGCGAGCAATCCAGAGCACAAGCCCCAACAAGAGTTGAATGTCCAACGTAATGGGCATGGCGACGCCCAGCCGTTGGTCCCATTGGCCCCACTTGCTGTTTCCCAACAGGCCAAACAAGAATTTAACGATCACAGCAATCGCCACCACAATCACAACATATCGCCAACCCGAATGGGCATGGAAAAGAAAGGTGGTCATATCGAAAAGTCAGCCTCCCCGTTGATCAGCAGATCATGAATTTGCGCATTGTTTCACAATTGCATGAGCAATCTTACGCCAAAGGTCGGCAAATCGCCAATTTCGCCGCGCCTCATTCTATGCCGGCTAAATTGTCAGCCAATTGCAAGCTATATCTTCCGCCTGCGGACGGCGAAGCGCGTCACAGATGCCGTATGGATCACGCCGCCGCCCGCATTCGGCGCAGCCCACCATCGATACGATATGATTTGGCAACGAAAGCGATACGGGAGAATTGTCCTTCTCTTTCCATTTTAGCGCTTCTGGTGTATAATTGATAAGACTTAAGCTTTACGTAAGGTCAATGATGTAATTATTCCTTCTGGGTCTCTATGGTCACCAACACCCAACTCATCGATGCCTGCCGGCGCGGCGACGCCAATGCGTGGCAACAGCTTGTCTATCGTTACGCCCCTTTGGTGCGTTCGGTTGCATTGCGATATGGCTTTAGCGCCTTCGAGGCCGATGACATATGTCAGGAAGTGCTGCTGGCATTGGCGCAAGGTCTCCATCAGTTGGAAGACCCAGAGCGCCTGTCTGGCTGGCTCTTCACGGCCGCCCGACGCACCAGTTGGCGCGCGCTACAACGCCGGCGCACCGAACCAGTGAGCCTGGACTCGGTTGAGGATACGCCTCTTATGGCCCAAACGACCCCGCTCCACGAGCCCGCCCCCACCGTCAATGAGTTGCTCGATGAATGGCAGCGGCAAGAACTGATCCAGCTCGGCTTGCTCCAGTTGGCGGAACGTTGTCGCACGTTGCTAACCCTCCTCTTTCTCGACCCCAATGAACCCTCGTATGATGAGATCAGCACCAGTATGAAGATGCCACGAGGAAGCATAGGGCCGACGCGCAATCGTTGTTTGCAGCAGCTACGCCTTATCTTTGAAACAATGGGCTATCATGAGCACGCCTGAAACCGGTCGACGCCGCATGACTAAACATGACCCGGTATCAACCTATTGCATCTTTAACAAAGTGACTCTGCAATCTGACAGGTCGTATAGGCGCCAATCGTCAAACAACTAGGTCGTTAAAAAAGTCCTCGTTAAAAAAGTCCTCGTTAAAAAAAGTACGATGTATCTTTTCGCTCGCGCCCGGCCACTATACAAATGAGCATGTCATTGATACCATTACGCGGTTGAGCCTGTTCAAGAAGGAGGCGTCACCATGACGCAAACCACAGCCCATTTGCCTGATGATCGTTTCTATGCCGCTACCTTTGACCAGACTCCCCCAACCCCCCAAGAGGCCGCCCATCTGGTCGACTGCCCTGCATGTCGCCAGCAATTGCACGCCGTGAGTCGCTTATTTCTTACGCTGACGCGTATGCGCCACGGTTTGCCCTCACCGGCGGCCTTTGACCGCTTTGCCCAACTGTTTGACCAGGCGCCCGTCCAACCGGGCGGATGGCAAGGATTCATCCAAGAAATCCGCGGTCGCCTGGTCTGGGATAGCCGCCTACGTCCTGCGTTTCAAGGCGTACGGGGTGTCGCCCATCGGCCCTACCGTCTGCTCTATGCTACCGACCATGCCGAAATTGAACTGATGGTGACCCCGCGCGCAGCGCGCTTTGATGTCGAAGGGGAGGTTGTCACCTCCTACAGCCTCGGCGCCCGCCCGCCGCTGCTGATTCAGTTGCAGCATCGGGCCGACCCAACCGCGATCTATGAAACCGAGAGCGGCCCCCACGGTCGCTTCCGGCTGGAGGGCATCCTACCCGGCAACTACAATGTTTGGGTGTCGCCCACCGCGGGCGCCTTGCTTGTTTGGGAAGGCTTGGAGATCGAGTAGCCATGACAACCGCACCCGAGGTGGGCAACGCACCCGAAACATTGCTCAATCACCTTGCCGGCCTCGGGCCTGCCGGCGCGATTGCCCTGCTCGACGAGCGAGGGCTTGCCGATGTGGACTTCGCCCTTCAGTTGGCTGTCGTCTCTATCACAAAAGCCGAGACAGACCTGGCGACCGCTCAACGCTGGGCCGCGATCGCCGGCGCTCTCAATCAGCGGCTGGCCGATAATCACACACAAGGGTGGATCCACTATGCCGAGGCGCGTCACCACGTGCTGGAAGGCAACCTATCGCAAGCCGAAATCGCGCTGCGCGCCGCCCAGATCGCCTGGCAGGCCGAGGCTGACCAGGCCATGATGGGCCGCAGCAATCTTGGCCTCACCCAAGTCTTTGCCATGCAAGGTCGCTATGACGAGGCGGAGAAGGCCAGCGCAGCCGCCATTGCCCAGTTGCAAGATGCTGTCAACCAGGGTGAGGATTTTGTCATCCCTCTGGCGACTGCCCATCGCAACTATGCAACGCTCCTTGTCTATCAAGAAAAGCACGCGGCCGCGCTCGTGGCCTATGCCCAGGCGCGCCAACTCCTCGAGGCTGCGCTTGCCGAAGCTGTGCGTCTGGGCTTACCTGAAGAGATTCAACCCGTCCGCATCGAGCTGGCCCACGTCTATCTCAATCAGGCAAGCGCTCAGATGTTTCTCGACCAGACGTATGAAGCTGAGGCGTCGCTACAGACTGCCATCAATATCTTTGACGACCCTGCTGATCCCCTCAACCGCGGGCGGGCGCGCACCAACCTGGGCAGCCTTTACCTGCGCAGCGGTCGCTTTGCCGCCGCCATCAGCCTGTTTGACCAGGCCGCCCGCGACCTGATTGGGGATGTCACGACCGCAGTGACGGCGCCAGCAGCCGAACTGCGCCACGCCGATATTCTGCTGCTCGACCAGGCGAACGCCTACCTGGCCCTAAACCTTCTCCCCGAAGCGCTTCGCACCTTGGCCCAGTGTGAAACGCTCTTTCGAGCCGCCAATCAGCCCTACGAACTGGGGCAGACGTTGTTGGCGCTCGGTCTCGCTCAGTTGCGAAGTGGCGATGCCGCCGGCGCTGAGCGGGCTTTTGTCGAGGCGGAAACGCTCTTCGCCGGGCTGGGCAATGATTTTTGGCTGGGCCGCACCACACTGGCGCTGGCCGCGCTGGCCGTAGAGCGCGGCCAACACACAGCAGCCGCCGCACGCCTGGATCGACTCCTGACCCAACCGGCGCCAGCGGCCACCCCCGACGCCCCTATCCAATGGGATCGTCTGTTGCTGGTGGAAGCGCGGCTCTTGCGCCTGCGCTTGCATCTCGACCAACACGAGTTGGCGGCGGCGCGCCAGCTCGCCGCCGCCATTCGCCTGGACTTGGGGCTGCCCCCCTTTGAGATGCTGGAACAGTCTGCGACCGATCTCTTGTTGCCCCATCTGACCCTGCGGCTAGTGCACGGGTTGGGGATGCTGGAGCGTGCGGCGGGCAACCGAAAGCAGGCGCTGCGCTTCTTCCACACCGCTGTCGCCCTGCTGGAACGCCAGCGGATTTCGCTCCCGATTGAAGAGATGCGTACAGCGTTTTTGGATGACAAGAGCGGCATCTATGCTGATCTGGTGCTGACCTTGCTAGACCGCCCCGACGAAACGGCGGTGGCCGAGGCTTTTTCCCTGGTGGAACGGGCGCGCTCCCGAGCCCTGCTTGAAAGGCTCACCTCCACCATGAGCGGCGAAGCCGGTGACGAGCCCGACGAAGTCGCCATCCTCCGGGCAGAGCTTCAACAGCAGCTGCACACGCTGTACAATCGATTGCTGGGTGAAGATGGCAGCCGGCACATGGCTACCGCCGTCAGCGAGGCGATCCGTGATTGCGAGGCCGCGCTGGAGCAGTATGCCTGGCAAGGGGCGCAACATCTGCCTGAGGCGCACCCGATCGCGCTGGCCACACTCCAGGCAGCGCTGGCGCCCGACCAACAGGCAGTGGTCTATTATGTTGCAGGCGCCGAGGTGATGGCCTTTGTGGTGAGCCGTGAACAGACGCACATCCACCGTCACCTATGCACACTTGACGCGCTGGAGCGTGCAGGCGCCGAGTGGCAATTTCAGCTCGGCCGTGCGGAGATGGACAGCGAATACCAGCATCGCCATGCCGAGCGAATCGCCCAGGGCTGGCGCAGCGCCTTGAATGAGCTTCACACGCTGGTGGCGGCGCCACTGATGCCGTTGCTCACCCAGCCGCGGCTGCTGCTCGTTCCCTACGGTATATTGCATTCGCTGCCCTTCCATGCCCTGTGGGATGGCGAGCAGTTCCTGTTGGATCGCTATGAGTGCGCCTATGCGCCCAGCGCAACCCTGGCCGTACAGATAACGGGCGGGCCGCTGCTGTCTGCTCCATTCAGTTCGTGGGCTGGGCTGGCCCTCAACGACCCAAGCATTCCGGGGGCGAAGGATGAGGTGATGGCCGCGGCTCGTCACTTTCAGCCGGCCTGGCTCTATCTGGACGCCCAGGCCAATCAGGCCGGTTTGCAGGCCGCAGCGCAACAAGGGGATGTGCTCCACCTGGCGACACATGGCCTTTACCGGCCCGACAATCCATTTTTCTCTTGCCTCAAATTGGCCGATGGATGGGTGGATGTGCGTACGATCTATCGCCTACAATTGCGGGCGCGCTTGGTGGTGCTCAGTGCTTGCGACAGCGGCGTTGGGCAAATCCGCAATGGGGATGAAATCATCGGGCTGGCCCGCGGTTTTTTGGCGCTGAAGGCCCGGTCATTGGTCGTCAGCCTATGGAATGTACACGACGCCAGTTCGGTCTTCCTCATGGACCGATTCTATGCGCACCTGACCAGTGACCAGGGCGTGCGTCCGGCGGCGGCCCTGCGAGCAGCCCAAAGCGAGGCGATCCACCAGGGGCTGCACCCCTACTATTGGGCGCAGTTCTTGGTGCTAGGCGAGTAACCTATATACACATCGGTAGGAATTGGTAAAGCTAGATCAATTGGAGGTCAACGATGTCGCGAACAATCACAGGCCGACGCTTGCGCGTACGACATATCATACCTATCGCATTGGTTGTGCTTATATCGCTATCTACATCCTTGCTGCCGCTCCACCCAAGCGGCGTGATCGCCACTGCCCAAGCCCAAGAGCCAGAAGTTGGCCTGGAGGCGGCCAGCGGCCAGTTCCTGACCATCCGCGGCAAGCTGCTTTCGCTACCGCTACTCGGATTGGGCGCCTGGTCCATCCGCACGCCAGATGGCCGCACCCACTCGGTCATTGTGCTTAACCTCAATGTGCTCAAACATGGCATCCTTTTGCCGGGCACTTGGGTCCATGCCCAAGCGCGGCTCCAATTGGGCGGCCTGGTGGTGGCGACACAGATCCGCATTGACGACTACGAGCCGGGCGAGGTGGTGGCCCGCCTGGCGCCCGGCGTTGCGCCCGAGACCATCGCCCATCGCTACAACCTGTCGATAGAGTCGACGCTGTTGACATCCGGCAACATCCACCTGTTCAGGACGCCGAGCGCAAATGACGATGTGGAACGGTTGTCAGCCCGCATGGCGCAAGACCCCGATGTGGTATGGGCCGAGCTCAACCTCATCGGCCAGCTATCCGAAGGCAACCCCTACAAGACGTGGGGCTGGAGCGCGCCAGATTCGTCCAACTATGTCAACCAGGCGGCCTTTGAGCAGGTCAACCTGGCGCCGGCCCTGGCCCACTATGACGGCGAGGGGATCATCGTCGCCATCCTCGACACGGGCATCGATCTCAATCACCCCAGCCTGGCCGGGCGCTGGATCGACGGCTGGGACATGGTGGCCGATGACCCGGAGCCGCAGGACGAAGGGCCGGGGAACGGTTGGGGGCATGGCACGCACATTGCCGGCATCATTTTGCCGATTGCGCCACAAAGCAAACTCTTGCCTGTGCGCGTCCTCAATAGCGACGGGCGAGGCAATGTCTATACGCTGGCCTACGCCATCGAGTGGGCGGTGGAACGCGGCGCCCATGTGCTCAACTTGAGCCTGGGTACGAATGGCAACTCCAGCGTGTTGCGCGAAGTGGTGGAGCAGGCCCGCTCCCAGGGCGTGATCGTGGTCGCCGCCGCGGGCAACGCCAACGCCAGCACGCTCCAATACCCGGTGGGCTACGAGGGCGTCTTGGGCGTGACGGCCCTCACCGGCGACAACCGCAAGGCCGACTTTGCCAACTATGGCGCATGGGTCGACCTGGCGGCGCCGGGCGTCGGCATCACCTCGACCATTGTGGGGCCCAACGGCAGTGGCTTTGCCGTCTGGAGCGGCACCTCGATGGCGACCGCCTTTGTGACCGGCGCGGCCGCGCTCGCCCGCCAACATCTGCCCGACGGCGCCGAAACCGAGATCGCCCAGTTGCTCACCGGCCACGCCCGTGATGTGGACGCACCCAACCCCGGCTACGAGGGCGCGCTGGGCCGGCTGCTCAACATCGGCGACGCCGTCGCTGTCGAGGCCGCTGACTCGCCCGCACCCAATCCATCGCCCACCCCGGGCGGGGAGGATGCGGGGTCGGATGGCGCAGCGGCAGAGACGGCCCCGCCGGATACGCCGGACGAGGAAACAACGCCCGCCGAGGCAGACCCGCACGAGCCAGAGACGCCGGCAGAGGGGGAGTCGCCGGATACATCGCCGGATGCGGTGGAGGCGGATACGCCGGTTGAGGAATCTGAATCGAACACGCCGGCTGAAACAGACCTGGACGCGCCAACCGAGGAACCAGCATCGGCCCCGCCGGCTGACGAGGCCGAATCAAGCGCAGAGACCATCCTCATCTACCTGCCAGTGGTGCGGCGGTAACAGCATACCGAGGCGCCATTCCTCGCAAATGTAAGTTCAGTACTTCACGATTTTCGCTCAAGACGGATCCGTGACCCGTCGCCGGGCCGGTTACGGACCGGCCCGCAGCCCATGAATCGTGAAGTACTGAATTTGACATTGCCACATGTCCCCAAGTCCTCCGAGGGGCGTCCAGAGGTTTCTCCAGTAACCAAACGGGTTATGCGCCCAACTATATCCATCAAGATACATTTGGAATAACAAACAAACGTTCTAGTGTGGTAAAATCTGCGCATGTCTTGGAAAGCACCACTTGGGCCACCACTGGGCCAAAGCGAAACGCAACGTGTTGATGCCGTGAAACGGTATATTGAAAATCATAGTGCCGAGCCGCTTGACCGCGCTGCGCTGGCAGCCGTCGCTGGCTTTTCCGTGCCTCACTTCCACCGCGTCTTTTCGCAACAGGTGGGGGAGAGTCCCGGCGTCTATATCCGGCGGGTGCGCATGGAACGAGCCGGGCGCAAGCTGCGCATGGGCGCGGTCGATATCGGCGAGGTGGCGCTGGCGGCGGGCTATGAAAGCCACAATGCCTTCAGCAAGGCGTTCAAACAACATTTTGGCCTGTCGCCGAGTGAATTTCGTCAGCTAGGCTGTCCGGCGGCCACACAAATCCTTAACCGGGGAACAAACAAATGAAGATCAAACTGGAAAGCGTCTCGATCAGCGATTACGACAAAGCACTAGCCTTTTACACAGAGAAATTGGGGTTTGTCAAAAAGCACGATGTCCCCCTGGGCAACGGCGACCGCTGGCTGACGGTCGTGTCGCCGGAAGAGCCAAATGGGACCGAACTGCTGCTCGAACCAAACGCCGAATACCCGGCAATGAAGGCGCTCAAAGCCGATCTCGTGCGCGATGGCATCCCCTTTACCGCCTTCGAAGTCAGCGACATCTACGAAGAATACGAGCGTTTGAAGAAGTTAGGGGTCGAGTTTACCATGGAACCGACCAACATGGGCGCGACCATCGTGGCGGTTTTGGATGACACCTGCGGCAACCTCATCCAGATCTATCAAATGACCGCTGGTTGATGGTCAGTGAAAAGCTTGGCGTCTTTGTTCCTTTGCGTCTTTGCGTTGAGTCTTTAATTTGACAATGTCATATTGGTCGGAAAACACTGTCAACGGATTCTGGGAACGGATTAACCGGATCGCTTCATCACCAGTTGCTGGTTGTTCTTCGCTGAGAACGGATGATTCGCATTGGCGCAGCAATGAATCCGTTCCCAGCGAAGAACAGCAAAGTGGGCCGATTGAGACAAATCTGTTCAATCGGTTCCCAGAATCCGCTGACAGCGGGTACTTGGCCAATGTGACATTGTCGAATGAATAGTCGAATGAATATCTCGTTGACTACAACATAAAATCTGCGTTTGTCTGCGCAAATCTGTGTTCAAAAACGAGGCAGTCAGTCCAATAGCGCGGTAGGAGCAGCGGTCCCAACCCATCCCACTTCTGAGCAACTTTGTCGACAACCCTGCGTAGTAAATGGGTGAACACGTCGATAAGGAATGCAAAGATGGCTCAAGATCCACCCTTACCACAGCCAGCCCCCGCCGACCTCTTACATACAAAGCTGATGCCGCCCCGCCTGCGGGCAGAGCGCGTTGCGCGCACAGGCCTGCTGGATCGATTGGACGGAGGGTTGGCGTACAAACTCACCCTGGTCTCCGCACCGGCCGGTTATGGCAAGACGACACTGATGAGCGAGTGGCTTGCCTATCGCGGCGAAA
>JAHDWG010000154.1 GCA_023384495.1 Caldilineaceae bacterium | reverse complement strand
CGCCGTCGCCGTCGCTGTCCTTGTAGCTGAGCGGGTCGTTGGGGTTGGTGCCCTCGAGCTTGGTCTCGACGTAGTCGGGCACGCCGTCGCCGTCGCTGTCCTTGTAGGAGTTGGCATTATTCGGGTTGGTGCCGTCGAGCTTGGTCTCGACGTAGTCGGGCACGCCGTCGCCGTCGCTGTCCTTGTAGCTGAGCGGGTCGTTGGGGTTGGTGCCCTCCTGGCTCTCGACATAGTCGGGTACGAGGTCGCCATCCGTGTCCTTGTAGCTGTTCGGGTCGTTGGGGTTGGTGCCGTCGATCACCTCGATGATGTTGGGCACGCCGTCGCCATCGGTGTCCGCGTTGGACGCTTTGCCAAAGGTGAAGAAGTCACCGTTGGCAAAGTCGATGCCGGCCTGATAGTTGGCGCCGCTGGTGGACAGCAGCACAAAGGTGTCGCTGCTGTTGAAGGTGGCATCTGTGCTACGGATGAGCAGCGGGAATTCGTTGGCGCCTAAGGGAATAGCGCTCGTGGGGATGCGCACCAGCACGCTGCCCACCGTGCCGGTCTTCTGCGCCCTCCAGATGCGACCCATGCGCTGGCCGCCGCTGATGCCGGTGATGGCCGTGCCGACCGTGGCGGTCCCGCCGTTGTGCCCCCAGATGAGGTAACTTTTGTTGGCGGCAAAGGTGAAGGGATTGGCGGCATTATCCACAGCAATCGTGCCCCGCCCTATGGTCACCAAACCCGTGGCATTGTGCGACGTGGACTGCTTCTGATTCAACGCCTGGCAGTCTTCACGCCCGATACCGGTGATGTCATTACTGTAGGCGGCATTGGTCGTAGAATTCCACACCACGGTGCCGTCGCCGGCATAGTAGTGGGGGGCGTAGCTTTGGTGGGTAGTGGTGCCATATTTCAGGGCCAGGTACGATTCGACCTGCCGGCGCTGCTGAGTCGTCAGGTTCGTGCCGTAGACGATCAGTTCACCCAGCCAGACGCCCCAGGCATCTGTGGTGGAGGCATAGTCGCCGATGATGTAGCGATAATCGTTGCCTTTGTGGTCGATTTTCCCGCTGCCGCCCTTGGGACCGGGGGCGCCGTTGGTGAAGCCTTGGCTTCCAGCGCCATCGGCGATGAAGCTGACAACGGTGCTCTTGTGGAGGTTTGCATTGAAGCCCGTCGGTGTGCGGCCACTGCCGTTCTGGATGTTCTCCAGATAACCGCCGTTGCTGGTGACATATTTGAAGTGGGTGTAGATGCGATTGCTAAAGCCAAAAAAGTCGTTGTTGTTGCTGTAATCGTGTGCCTTGGGGGTGATGGCAAAGAAGGTCGACCACTTAGTGTAGTTCTCCATGAGCAGGTTGAGGCCGTACAAGCGGTCGGTCGAGTTGTTGTTGAACTCGACGGATGGGTTGAAGTTCATGCTGTTAGCCAACCGCGTGGGGGTGGTGCCGTCGTTGGTGGTGGCATGCTTGCTCTTGCCGCTGGAATCATTCCAGTACGTGACGACATTGCTAGCGTTGACGGTCAGGCCGGTGTTGGCCTTGAGCCACAGCCTCAGGTCGGACGTCACGCAGCCGGGGGCCGTCCCCTGTGCCAGCGCCGGCGTGGGCTGCAGGGCGGTGAGGGCGAAGATCTGCACCAGGACGATGCAGAGGGTAAAGAGTTTGAACGGTTTGGTACGGTGTCTAGACATGGGTGTACTCCTGGGAAACTGTCAACGGATTTTGGGAACTGATTGAACGGATTGTGGCTCCCGGTTGCGGTTGCGTATGGGTGTGATAGGGAACGGATGGTTGGTTTGGTGGCTGCCCTATGGGGCAGCGGGTTGGGTTGGGTCTGGTCATGTGTGTACTCCTGTTATTGGTTAGTTGGTTGGTCGTTGATTACGGATTACTGCTCACTGATTACTGCTCACTGATTGCTGCGCACTGATTACTGCTCACTGATTGCTGCGCACTGATTACTGGTCACTGGTCACTGGCTGTGGTATACTGGCGTCGGCTACATAATGCAGGGAAAGGATCTGGTCATGACTCTCTCAGAAATTATTCAAGATTTATATGCGTTGGATGCCCGGCTGCGCGCCTTTGAACTCAAGTATGGTGTGACCTCGGGCGATTTCTATCAGCTCTATCAACAGGGTCTGCTGGATGATGATGGCTATGAACAATCGACCGAGTTTACCCGTTGGGCGAGCGCCTATAGTCTCAAGCAGAAGCGTCTGGCTGCCTTTGAAGCGGCGAGTCGCCAGTTTGTGCAACAACTCAAACCGCACCTGTCAACCCAGGCGTTTCATCTGACGCCTAATCCAGCCCTGATGCAAGCCTGATGCTGCCGGATTTGCGCGCCTATGAACGCTTTGTCTACGCCTTGCCGTAACAGTATCCAATCATCCAACAATCGACACTTGTACTGATCCCGCACGGCGCTGCCTTTGCTGAGTTGACCGGACAATTGTTGTTTGCGCAGGACATCACCCTGAGTGTGTGGGAAGACCTGGATTTTGATGAGCGGGTCATCACCGGCTACAGCTATGGTGTCGTGCGTGGGGCGGAACGGCTCTACTGGTACGATCCACAGCCACATCCGCACATTCCCGAACTGGCCTCGACGCATCCCCATCACAAGCATGCGCCGCCGGACATCAAGCACCACAGGATTCCTGCCCCTGGTTTGAGTTTTACCGAGCCGAACCTACCTTTCCTCATTCGCGAGATCGAACAGATCTTGTTGAATCCGTGATGCGTGATGGGTGTTATGAGTTACGGACTACGCACCACGGAACACGCAAGGGGTGTGGACAAGGTGGGGAACGGGGGCCGGCGCTGTTTCGCTGCGGAACCGCGCCCAGGGCGCCCGCCGTCGTCAGCCCATTTTGCTTGACGGCGGCGCCCGGCTGCGCTAGAATAGAGGCCGGATGCCGTTCACTTTCCCGGTCGAACGTTTGTGTCCACACCAGAAGCAGTCTGTTGCCGCAGATTGCTTCTTTTTTGTCCTTGCTGAACCATCAGCCGATCTCGGTGATCAGGGTGTTGTCAATCCCATAGGCCCTCCTCAAAACTCCGCACTGTATCGAAGTAAACCCAAGAATGTGTTTCGTATTGCCAAGCGTGCGCACAGCATAGGGCGTTGGGCGCTGTACGAACAAGCGACAAATGACCGACGATCTGTAACATTGTGTATCAAATTCGTTACGAAAATGGACTGCCTGTGGCCAGCAAGGGGGCGAATCAACGGCTGTTCTCTTGAAACCAGGGGCGGGAGGGCCGCTCCGGTTCGTTACGGTTTTGTTGCCAGGTGGAAAATCCGTAGACTTACAAACTTGTAATTTTAGATGGGTCAGGATAGGATAGGCGCCAGGGCAGCCACGCTTGAGAATTATTTGAAAAGCCTCACCACAAAAAGATCAGGTTCTCAAAATAGACCTCCGGGGGGTGACCAGACTATCTCTGGTCACCCCCCGGAGGTCTTGGCGAAGGCGGTCGTCGGCGTCTCGTTGCAATACACAGCTTCTCGCAAGTGATGGAATCATCATGAACAACAATATCCATATCCACCTTTTTGGGCAGTTTTTTATTACATTGGGCGATGAGCCGCTGGCCGGGTTTCGCTCGGATCGAGTGCGGGCGTTGCTGGCTTACCTGCTGGTGGAGAGCAGCCGCCCGCTCTCGCGCATCCAACTCTGCCGGCTTCTGTGGGAGGGGTACAGCCTCAATACCGCACGGGCCAATCTGCGCGTCTCGCTTTCCAACCTGCGCCAGATCTTTGCGCCCCTGGATCTGATCCACGCAACCTATCACACCGTCCAGTTTCGCAACAACCATACCGGTGTCTGGTGTGACGCCATCGCCCTGGAACGGCTCGCCCGTGCGCCCATCGGGCAACCGCCACCGAATGAACTCTGGTTCAACCTGGCGTTGCAGGGGGCTTTTTTGGATGGATTTGATGTCTTGGACAGTTCTCCTTTTCAGCAGTGGCTCGCGCAACGGCGCACCCACTACCAGCAACTAGCAGAGCAAGTCCATACGCCCTTGCCCACCCGGCTTAAGGCGGCCACCGGTCCGGCTGACGAGCCTGCCAGCGCTACCCCGCCACCGCTTGTCGTACAGGAGCGACTGCCAGGCGGGGCCGGCGCGCAGACCCCAACGGCGTCTGCGCTGGAGGAGGAGCTTGCCCAGGCGCCCCATGTGGATGACTTCTATGGGCGAACGATGGAGTTGGTGCAGCTCCACACCTGGATAACCAACCCTAAATGCCATCTTATCGCTATCCTGGGCATGGGGGGCCAGGGAAAAACGGCGCTGGCGGCGAAGGCCACCCGCATGATGGCTACGGAGCAGGCTGGCGCGGGCAGGGGAGGGGGCTTTGCGCATGTGCTCTGGTCTTCGTTGTTGAACGCGCCGCCGCTGGCCGAGGTGTTGCAACGGTGGATTCAGACGCTCTCGGACCAGCAGGTGAGCCAGTTGCCGGCCAGCCTCGACCAACAGTTTGATCTGCTGTTGGGCTATCTGCGCCGCCAGCGTTGCCTGTTGGTGCTCGATAACGTCGAGAGCATCCTGACCACCAGCGAACGCGCCGGGCAGTACCGTCCGGGCTACGAAGCGTACGGGCAGTTGCTGCAACGGGTGGGCGAGTTCGACCACCAGAGCTGTCTGCTGCTCACCAGCCGCGAAGAGCCCTACGGCTGGACGCGGCTGGCGCTGGGGGCTACCGCAATCCGCTCGCTGCGGTTGGGCGGGCTGGCGGGAGAGGCCGGCCAGACCCTGCTGCACGAGCTAGGCCTCAGCGATGAGGGGGCGGCCAACGCCGAGATCGTGCGCCGCTACTCGGGCAACCCGCTGGCGCTCAAACTGGTCGCCGCCGTGATCCAGGAACTTTTTGCCGGTGATGTGGAGCAATTTCTGGCCCAAGAGGCGCTGGTCTTTGATGATATTCGCGATATTCTGGACCAACAATTTGCCCGGCTCTCGCCCCTTGAACAGTCGGTGCTCTATTGGTTGGCCGTGGACCGTGAGCCGGCGCCCTTCGACGCCGTACGCGCCAATCTCGTCCGTTCAGCGCCAAGCCGTCTCGTTGTCGAGGCCATGCGGTCGCTCCAGCGGCGGATGTTGCTCGAACAGTACGATGACCACTATGGGCTGCAAAATGTGATCCTGGAGTACATCACCGACCGGCTGGTCGCGCAGATCGCCCAGGCTATCGAGGAGAGCGATAGCGCACCGGTGTCCGTGTTGCTAGAATCGGCGGTGAACTCCTATGCTCTGGTGAAAGCGCAGGCCAAAGAGTATGTGCGCGAGAGCCAGGTGCGCCTCCTGTTGCGCTCGGTGGCCGAGTGGCTGGCGGCCCGCTGGAGCAAAGGACGTATTGCTGGCCATTGCCAACAAGCGATCCGGCGTTTGCAAGAAGAAGCCCCGTTGACGCCAGGGTATATTGCAGCCAATTTTCTGCATCTCTTGTTGCATCTGCAGGTCAATCTGCACGGCGCCGATTTTTCTCGCGTGGCAGTCTGGCAAGCCCATTTGCGGGGGGCGACGACGCCGGGTATCAATTTTGCCGGCGCCGATCTATCCAATACAGTCTTCAGCGAGCCGCTGGGGCTGATTGTCTCCGTTGCCTTTAGCCCGGATGGCGCGTTGCTGGCGGTAGGCACGCGTGACGGAACAATTCATTTCTGGCGCACGGCCGACCAACAGCTTTGGCGGGTGGTGCGGGCACATACCGGCTTTGTCACCAGCCTGGCCTTTCGCCCCGATGGACGATTCCTGGCCAGCGCCAGTCTTGACACGACGATCTGTTTGTGGTCGCTCACTGAACTAGACAAGCACGACCAGCCATACATGGTGTTGCGTGGGCATACTGCCGGGATAGAAGCTATTGCATTCAGCCCCGATGGTGCGCTCCTCGCTAGCGGCGGCTTCGACCGCTCCCTCTGGCTATGGGCAGTTCGCCCCGTTGAAGGTAGCCGTCTGTTGCACACCTTCGAGGGGCATCCCGGTGAGGTGTTGGCAGTTGCCTTTAGCCCCGATGGTGAGACGCTGGCCAGCGCCGGTTTTGACGGGGCGGTCTACCTGTGGGAGGTGCAGAACCCGGCGGAGAGTGGCCAATTGCGCCGACGCCTGCAGATGCCTACCCATCGCACCCGGGCGGTGGCATTCAGCCCAGATGGTCAGTGGCTGGTCAGCGCGGGCGATGACGACGGCGCTGTGATCCTCTGGGATTGGCGGCGCGGGGTGGTCCATCGCCGGCTGGATGAGCACGCAGGGAGTATCTTGACCGTCGCCTTTAGCCCGGATGGGAAGCGCTTGGCCAGCGCGGGCAAAGATCAGATGGTGCGCATCTGGGATGTCAACAGCGGCCAATTGCGCTACACCTTGCCAGGCCACACCTATATCATCCGTTCGCTTGCCTTTAGCCCCGACAGCAAGCTCATTGCCAGCGGCGGCTCCGACCAGACCGTGCGTATCTGGGATGCTGAGCGCGGCCAGGCGCTCTATGCGCTGCAAGGGCAACTGGAATCGCTAACCGCCCTTGCGCTCAGCCCCGATGGGCAGACGTTAACCGCCGTCGGCTATGATCAACAGGTCCATCTTTGGTCTCTGCGCGGCGCAACACCCTCTGGGCCCAATCGCAGCTTACGCGGGCACAGTGACCGGCTCAACACCACCGCCTTCAGCCCGGATGGCTGTCTGTTGGCCAGCGCCGGAGCCGACAAGGTGATTCGCCTGTGGGATGTGGCAAGTGGAGAAGTGCGCCGGCTCTTGGTTGGGCACACAACACCGGTCCGTACCCTGGTCTTCAGCCCGGATGGCTGTCTGTTGGCCAGCGCCGGGGCCGACAAGGTGATTCACCTCTGGGATGTGGCAAGTGGAGAAGTGCGCTGGCTGTTGAGCGGCCACACCAAGAATATCAACGACATCGCTTTTTCTCCCGATGGCGCAATGCTAGTCAGCATCTCCTATGACCGGACTGTGCGCTTCTGGGATATGACACGCAACGAGCCCACTGAGTCAATCAGCCGCCGCAAAATGACGGCTACTGAGACCGAGATCGAGCTACTGGCGCTGGCCTATAGCGCCGACGGCGCCTGGCTAGCCCATACAAGTCTGTCGCGCATCTATTTGTGGAATCTACGTACGGGCGGGGAACCCCGCATCCTACAAGCACACAGCGTCTGTTTGACAACGCTCGCCTTTAGCCCCGACAGCGCCTTGCTGGCGAGGGGCGGCGACGACAGAACTATCTGTATTTGGGAGGTAACGAGTGGCCGTCTGCAGCGCACCCTCTATGGCCACGATACAGAGGTCACCGATCTCGTCTTTAGCCCCGACAGCGCGCAGCTCTTTAGTTGCGGCCGCGATGGCAACATCCACTGTTGGGACCCTCACACGGGCGCATGCCTCAATACGCTGCGCCCCGAAGGCCCCTACGCCGGCATGAACATCACCGGCGTCACCGGCATCACCGAGGCGCAGAAGGCGGCGCTCCTGGCGTTGGGCGCGGTGGACGATATGGCCTACGCAAAGACGGCGAAATAACCGTCAAAGAAGCGGCTGGCATCTACCCGCAGGGCCACCTCGTGGCGACCGGCAGGGTCGGGCTGCCAGCGGGTCTGGCCCAGCGCGTCGAGGTCGTTGAACTCGACCTCCACCGCGCCGCGGGTGAACTCCACCACATCAGGCTCAAAGATGGCGACCGCGGCCAGCGGGTCGTGAAAGGTGATCTCGCTGCGCTGTTGAAACCAGACCTCGGCAAAGTCGAGCACCGGGCGCAGCAGCCCCGTCTGGAAACGTTGGCGCACCTCATCGGCGCCCATCACCACCTGAGTCGTCACATCCAGTCCCAGCGAACGGTGGATGGGCGCCGGCGCCCGGTAGACGATGGCCGTGGCATGGGGGTCGAGCAGTGCGTTCCACTCCAGCTTGGTGGGTCGTTTGGGAAGATGCTCGGTAAAGACGCCGCACATCAGCACCAGTTGTTTGAGCAGGTGGGGGATCTCCGGGTCGGTGTGAAAGAGGAGCGCGATGTTGGTGAGCGGCCCGATGGTGAGCAGCGTGATCTCGCCGGGGTGGGCGCGGATGGTGCGGCGCAGGAATTCAACCGCCTCGCCTTGGGGAAAGTCCCCGTCATGGCTCCAGTTGATCAGCGCAGCGGCTTGGGGCGCCTTTGGCTGTTTTTGGGCGATGAGCAGCGGGTCCGCCGCGCCGGGGTAGATGGGGATCTCCTTACCGGCGATCTTGCACTGGGCGCTTGCCATCATCGCCCGTTGCTCCGGCTCGCCGCTCACGGTGGTGATGCCAAGCAGTTCGCACTGCGGCTGCGCCAGCAGGTAGGCCAGGCAGATGGCGTCGTCGATATCGGAACCGATGTCGGTGTCGAGGAGAATCTTTTCGGCCATGGAGCACTCCTACAGTTTGCACGGGTTGAAACCCGCGACGGACAGTGAAAAGCGCCCGCAGGCGCTGCAAATCCAGTCGCGGCGGCGACGTTTCGCTGTCAGTCGCCGCGCCCTGAGGGCCCCCGATCCGCTACCGATAATAAGTGGCTGGTAGTGAACAGTGGACCCTGATGAACCACACTGGGCAAAGCTTATCCCACACAGAGTGGAAGTGCAAATACGATGTTCTTTGTCACAAGACCCATCCGCTCTCGAGCATAGACGCCGGCAGCTTACGACCACTCAAAGAGCACCTTGCCCGTCTGGCCGCTATCAAAGAGCGCAAATGCTTCCGGTGCGCGCTCGATGGAGAAGCGGTGTGTCACAATCGCATCCAGCGGAACCCGATGGTCGAGCACGAACTTCATCATATCCCAATAAAGATGGATGGGGAGGACAAACGAACCCATCAAGGTCAACTGCCGTCCGATGAACTGGGATGGGTTGAGCGTCTTGTCTTGTGCGCCCAGCCCCACAAACACGGCCCGCCCCCCCAGGCGTAGCGCGTCGACCGCGCCGTTTTGCCCGGCGGCGCTGCCGGAGGTCTCGAACGAAGCGTCGGCGCCCTCGCCGTGAGTCAGTTCTCTGATCGCGGCAACCGCGTCCTGGGCGGGGTCGATGGCGGCAGCCGCCCCCAGCGATAGCGCCAGGTCGCGGCGCAGGGCTACGGGTTCGACCACCACCACGCGTGCGCCCATTGCCCGCGCAAAGAGCGTTGCCGCCAGCCCAACCGGCCCCTGGCCAAAGATCGCCACCGTGTCCGCACCCGAGAGCTTGAGTTTGGTGATCGAAGAGAAGGCTGTACCGGCGTTACAGGCCATCATCGCACCGGCGCCAAAGCTCAATTCGCCGGGCAGCGGGCAGCAGTTGCGGGCGTCGGTGAGGATGTAGTCGGCGTTCGCACCGTGAATGGGGCCGCCGTAGCCCCGGCGCTCTGGGCACCACATGAGGTCGCCGGCCAGACAGTGCCGGCAATGGCCACACCCCCGGTAATGATAGATTGATACGCGGTCGCCGATCTGGATATGCGTCACCCCCGGCCCCAGCGCCGCGACCACGCCGCAGGGTTCATGGCCCGGAATCGTTGCATTGCCGGCCCGCTCCGACACCGTCTGCCGGTAGAGATGGAGGTCGCTGCCGCAGAGGCCGGCGGCCTTCAATTGCACTGTGACTTCGCCCGGCCCTGGTTGCGGGTCGGGATAGTCGCGTACTTGGGCCTGTCGATCCCCAAGGAAGATGACGCCACGCATTGTTTGATCTCCTGTGACTGCGTAACTTGCTTTCTTCGCTGCGCCTGGCAGGCTTCGTCGTAGGCCTTGCGGGCCGGGTGTTGGGGGAAGATGATCATGGGAATGAGATTATGGACACGAATCTTACCATGAGCTTTCCTAATTGCGAAACGACTCTGTCAAGCTGCCCAGGGTTTCTCAAAAGTCGCCAGGGGCAGACTTCCAAGAGTTCCGGGAGGTGGCCGGTGAACACTTGCCAGACAGAGAAGCAGACCGGCCACCTCCCGGAACTCACAATCACGACAATCGTTGACTTTTGAGAAGCCCCGCCCGCCTCGTCTGGGTGCATCCAAGATTTAGGGCAAACGTCCCCGGCACAGGCGACAGACTCTTCCGGCTGGCAGAAATTCACTCGCCTGTGCCGGGGACGTTGATTTGCTCGCCCTATTTTTCGGATGCACCCGCCTCGTCTGTGCCGGTTGCGCAGCGGGCAAGAATGGGGTATACTATGGACCTGGCGCGCCTATACTTGCTGGAGGGATGGGCTGCGCCATCGTCTTGTGCCATCGTCTTGCGCCATCGTCTTGTGCCGGCGGCGTGCGCCGTCCCTTTGTTGGTTCGGGCTGCTCTGACTGCCCACCCTTTCTCACCCATGAAGTTCCTCATACCCCATCTGTATCACCTGTTGCAAGATCGGCCTACCCGTATCAACCTGGTCAACCTATTACGTTTTGTCGCCATGCTGGCGGGCCTCGTGACGCTCTATAGCGTCACCTTTCATTACATCATGGCCTACGAAGGGCATGAGGAGCACAGTTGGTTAACTGGCTTCTACTGGACATTGACGGTGATGTCCACGCTGGGCTTTGGTGACATCACGTTTGACTCTGACCTGGGGCGCGCCTTCTCCAGCCTGGTGTTGCTCAGCGGGATCGTCTTCTTTCTCGTGGTCTTCCCCTTCACATTTATCGAGTTTTTTTACGCACCCTGGATGAAGGCGCAGGCCGCGGCGCGGGCGCCCAGCGAATTGCCCGAACACACAAAAGACCACGTCATTCTCACCTCATACGACGATGTGGTCAACGCCCTGGTCGCCCGCCTGGAGAAATACCAGTATACCTATGTCTTGTTGGCGCCAGACCTGAGCGAGGCGCTGCGGCTGCATGATTTAGGCTACAAAGTGATGGTCGGTGATCTGGACAGCCCAGACACCTATCGCCGGGCGCGCGTCGAACAGGCGCTGCTGGTCGCCACCACCGCCAATGACCGCCTAAACACCAACGTTGCCTTTACGGTGCGCGAGGTAAGCGCATCGACGCCCGTGATTGCAACCGCCAACAAAAGCGCATCGGTGGATATCCTCGAGCTGGCCGGCTGCAATCATGTGCTGGAGTTGGCCGAGCGCATGGGGCAAGCCTTGGCCCGGCGTGTGATGGGGGGCGACACACTGGCGCACATCATCGGCGAATTTGGCGAACTGCGTATTGCCGAGGCCACCGTAGGCCAAACCGCGCTCGTGGGCAAGACCTTGCGCGAAAGCCGGCTGCGCGAACGGATCGGCATCAGCGTGCTGGGCGTTTGGGAACGGGGGCGCTTCGCGGCGGCCCACCCCGAAACCCGTATCACGGCGGGGATGGTCATTGTGCTGGCCGGCTCTGAGGCGGACATTGCCCGCTACAACGAGCTCCACTGCAAGAAACCGGCGTCGCTGGCGCCGGTGCTGATCATCGGGGGCGGGCGCGTGGGGCGCGCCACCGCACGCGCGCTGGTCGAACGGGGGCAAGATTATCGGATCGTGGAACTGCTGCCGGAGCGGGTGCGCGACCCTGAACGCTATGTGGTGGGCGACGCTGCCGAACTCGAGGTGCTCGAGCAAGCCGGCATTCAAACGACGGATACCGTGGTCGTCACCACCCATGATGACGATACAAATATCTATCTTACCATCTACTGTCGCCGGCTGCGGCCCGATATTCAGATTATCAGCCGGTCGCGCCTGGAGCGCAACGTGGCGACGCTTCACCGCGCCGGCGCCGACTTTGTGCTCTCCTATGCGTCGATGGGCGCCAACATCATCATGAATTTGCTCCACCGCAGCAATATCTTGATGGTGGCCGAAGGGCTTGATATCTTCAAGATCCGCATCCCTTCCAGCTTGGTGGGGCGGCGGCTTGCCGACATCGACCTGCCGGCCAACACGGGCTGCACGCTGGTCGCCATCAAGCAGAACGGTCGCATAGAGACTCGCATCGATCCCTACACCCCCCTGCCCGCCGACGCTGAGCTGGTGCTTATCGGCAGCGTTGAGTCGGAAGACCGCTTCCTGCGTCTTTATAGCAAGCAGATCGAATGAAGGTGCAGCCACGTTGCGGCGTGCGCTCAGGGCGGCAGCAGAGAATCAAGCGCCGGGTCGTCGATGCGCCATGCCTGGGTCGAAGCGGGCGGAAGCCGCTCATCTGTGTAGGCGACAATCGACAAGGTGGTGTGGTCGATGGGCAAGTAGAGTGGCTGCCGGATGCTCAGGTACGTGCGCAGGTCGGCGGCTACCACAGGCAGGGCAGTGGAGGAAACGCAAGCCAGATCGAGTAGACCGAGGCGAAGATAACAATCGTTGTCCATGTCAGCGGGCGCCGCGTGATATTTGTGCAGCACATTATACGCTTGAAAGGCGCGGCGCAGCCCGTCCAACGTTGTGGGCCAGGCAGCCTTGCCTTTACGCTTTGGCGCCACCGGCCACCCCATCAGCACCGTCTTGTCCCCCTGAATGGTAAACGAGCGATCAAATGGCCTGCGTCCCCGGCTGGTGAAGGGATAGGCGCGGTCGGCAAAGCCACCCAGTTGGACGGTAATGGGGGACCACTCGCCCCGGCGCAAAAAGTGCAACAGCGCGGCGAAATCCATCACGCGATGTTCGCCGCGCAACTGAGCAAAGTGGTCGTTGACGCCGGGTTGGCCGATGACAGACTCCAGGCCGGCCATGGTAGCGTGAATTTGTTCCACCTGGTAGGGTAAGAAGGCTTCACCGAGCGCGTGGCGCAGTTGCTCCTGGCAGGCCGTGAGCAAGTTTGCCAGCGGGGTTGGTTTTTCGCCGTAAAAGGCGACGAGTGCAAATTGAACCATGGGCGTAAACGGCAATCGAATGAGCGTTTGTCATTCCCCGAATAAATTTGCCGGGGCAAACCCTGTGTTTGTCTGGGAATAGTCTTGGCCTTAGCTGAGGAATCTCGTGATCACATTCGACGTGATCCGCGACAGGGCGTCGTCCACCAGCAGGCATGCCCCATAGGTGATGGAGCCAACGGAAAAGACTGCGCCACCGCTGCCGGTAGTATAGTAGACCATTTCGGCGCCGCCGTCGTCGGGGTTGGTTCCCTTGGCCAGCAGCACTGCCCCCGGCGGCGAATAGGGGCTCATCTTGTCGGTTTCGTGGCCTGATGCGCCGCCGTGGATGCGCTCTTGTAGGCTCCGTTCGCCAAAGAGATCGCCATTGCGCAGCCCTGTCCCGGCAAAGACCCAGTGGTCGGCATTGAGGACGCGGTAGGGCGCGGCGGTCATGATGCCCGTTTCGGTGCAGACTACACCCAGCAGATTGGCTTCGGATTCGAGCGTGCGGTGCATCCGGCTCTCCAGATAGACTTCTGGGTTGTTCGGGTCGGGCATGCCCAGGCCGCCGCCGGTGCTGGGCGCCAGGTGGGTTTTGAAGCGGAGGCGGTCTTCGCCGAGAAACTCGACTTCGCAGTTGAGGCCGTTGCCCCCCAGGTACATGAGCTTGCCGCCCCGCTCATAGACCCATGCTTTGACCCGCTGGACCATCTGCCGCGACCAATATTCGGGGTGGATGCTGAGGACAAGGATTTTGTATGCATCCAAGTCCAGGTCGCCATTGTGCAACTGCCACTCGGAATAGTAGTCATAGGCAAAGCCCTCGCGCTCCAGCCAGCCCAGCACACGCCATTCAGCCGGGGCCATGCCACAGGGCAGGCGGCCTTCGATGGGGTCGGTGACCTCTTCGTGTTCGCGCACGACGTTGCCCGGCTCTGGGCGCTCGAAGGAGAGGGGCAGATACTCGTCATCGGGGAAGCCCCACACATTGAACGAGCCTGCCATGGTGTAGCGGATCAAGTCTTGGCGGGCGTTGACCACCGGTTCGTCGGGCAGACGATGGGCGTTGATGTAGTTGCTGCGCCCGCCAAAGTTATTGTAGGCAAGCCAGGTATTGGTGGAGGCGAGAACCGCAATGGGCGCCTGGGGCGTCGCCGGCGCCACCACCCACGGAAACGAGAAAAATTCTCCCGACTGCTCCGCCTTGGCATGCAGGTAGTAAAGGCCGGATCGTTCTGGCCCGGTGACAAATTGTGTGTGGTGGGGGCTGGCGTAACCGGTCTTGTTCCACTGCACGCCGATTTGCGTGTAGTCATCATCCGGTGTGATCTGCATGACGGCGCGTGGACCATGTTCGTCAAACCAGCCCAGCAATTTGACCATTTCACGCTTCCACCCGTAGCGCCAGAGGCTCAGCCGGTAGGGTTCCGGCGAGTGCACCCGAAATTCTGACCGTTGGCCCGATTTGACGGCGCGCGGCCACACATAGCCCAGGATCGAGTCTGACAGGAGGCGGAACTGGTAGGGCTGCGCCGGGTCGATGGTCATGGTGACCCGCTTTGGGCCAAAGCCATCCTTCACCAGCGTAACGCGGTATTCGCCCGGCGCAAGGTCCGCATAGATGGCGCCGCGCGGCGTCGAGCGCACCACGGCCACGCTCTCGTTGTTGTGCTGGAACTCCAACAGCACGTCAGCCAGCGCAACATACTGCTCGTCACTCACATATCCAACCAACATGATGGACTCCTCTAGGATGGCGTTTGTCGTCGCGGCTTCAGTCGCTTAGGTGAAAACGCGACTGAAGTCGCGACGACAGATGATGTCTTTCTGTATGTTGCACGGTGCTAACCGCCAAAGACACCGTTGTTGATGGACAACGTGTATTCGGCGGGTTGTTGGTCGTCATTGACGACAACCACGTAATAGGGTGGATCGGGCTGGGCGATCCCAGCATGAATACGGCCCGGCGCGCTCTCGATGCGGCCCACCTCGCGGTGCGCCTGCTCTGGGTGTACCCCGCCACCCACGATCTGTTCCCAATCGCGCTCGGCCACAATGAAGACGGTCAGCGCCTTTCCCGCTGCGGGGTGGTTGGCTGGGCTGACCACCATCTCAATCAGCAGCGGCGCATTGGGGTCAATGTCTGCCAGGGGGATGTAATGTTTCTCTTGATAGCCGAGCCTGCCGCGCACCGTGGCGCCGGCAATCTGCGGATTTGTCTCCGGGCTGGGTGTCTCCACTGTTGATGTTGGCGTTGGTGTGTTGGCAGGCGTTGGCGTGACGGTGACGGTGGCCGTCGCCGTATCCGCCGGTGGGGTCGGGACCGTGGCCGTTGCCGGCGGGGGGACGGTATTGGTCGGCAGCAACAGCACCGTCAGCGTGCTCGTCTCGGTTGCGGTGATCGGCTCCGTCGCCGTGCTGGTGGGCAATA
>JAHDWG010000764.1 GCA_023384495.1 Caldilineaceae bacterium | reverse complement strand
CCGGTCACGGCACTGAGGCTCAATCGAAGCGTCGTCCGCGAGAAACTACGCTCTCGTCACTACCGCCAACTGCTCAGGGGGGTCATCACCCTGGCTCACTCCGCCGGAATCCGGGTCATCGGCGAAGGTGTCGAGTCGCCGGAGGATGTCGAGGCGCTGCGTAGCATCGGTTGTGACGAGGGACAGGGCTACTACCTGGGCCAGCCCGGTGCGGAACTGGCCGTCGAGGCGGCGGCGGGCTGAGCTCAGGCCCCGGGCAACAGGATCGTGAACGAGGTGCCCGTTCCGGGGTGGCTTTCCACCTCCACCGTGCCGCCGCTGCGGGTCGCGAACGCATAGACAGAAGCAAGTCCAAGACCCGTGCCCTTCCCTTCCTCCTTGGTGGTGAAGAAAGGGTCGAAGATGCGCGGAAGGATCTCGGGCGGAATGCCGTGCCCATTGTCGGTAACCTGGATGCGAATTCGCTCGCCACTTGTTGGATGCACGGCTATCCGCAGGACACCTTCGCCGGCCATGGCGTCGACTGCGTTCGACGCCAGGTTCAGGACGGCCTGCTCCAGGTCGCGAATGTCCAGATCCACCCGTAACGGTGCTGGTGCGAGGTCGATGTCCATCTGGATGTAGTACGGAAGGACGTGCCGGACTGTCGTCGCTATGTCCGGCATGTGCTCCGCGAGATCGACCCGCACGACGTTCTCGCCCGTCGTCCTCATCCTCGCGACCAGCAGGAGCTTTCTCACGAGTTCCTCGGCATGGCCGAGTTGCTCCTGGATGCCACGAAGGTCTTCCTGCGATGGGTCGCTCTCCGGAAGCTGTAAGCCGATCAGCGCACGGTATCCGCCGATGGCCATGAGGATGTTATTCAGGTCGTGGGCCACGCCCGAGGCAAGCCGCCCCACCGACTCCATCCGCCCGGCATGCTCCACCTGGAGCTCGAGGCGTGCCTCGTCGCTGCGGTCGTAACCGTAGCCGTACGCGCCGGCCGGCGGTTCGGCCGGGAAGAACGCCCAGCGCCAACTCCGGCCCGCCACCGAATGGAGCACACCACTCAGGTGCTCGCCGGACTCCGCGCACCGGCGCACCAGCTCCGGCGTATCGGACGGGAGCAGCTCATCGACCTTCAGCCCAAGGGCCGCCGCTGCTTCGCGGGCGGCGGCGTTCGCGGAATGAACCCGTCCATCCGCCCCAAGCTCGACGACCGGGTTTGGGCTCAGCTCGGCGAAGCGGGCCATCCTTCGCGCTTTTTCGTGGGCCTGGTTCAGCCGGTCCGTGTAGCGCCGGAGGAGCAGCAGCAGCACAAGGCCCGTCACGGCAACGAATCCCAGGCCTTTCGCCACTTCGAGGAATGCGAACCGTTCGTGTTCATGGCCTGTTGCCAGGTCGAGGAGTTTGCCGCTCAGCAGGATCCATGCCGAGGCCACTACCAGGTAGCCAAGTACGATGGAGCCGGGACGGATCCAGTGCTCGCCGGGCTCAGACTCTGCCGCCGACCTACCGGTCGCCGCTTCCTTCGAACGCATCCTCCACTCCTCGATCTCTGCCGGTCCCCCGCCGTGGGCCCCGCCCGACTATAGCAACGCCGTGGGTGTCTCAGTCCATGTCTGTCGCGTATTTGTCGAGTCGCGCGACCGCGCAAATACTCGCACGTTGATGTTTGCAGTGGCAATGGTCCAACGGCTGGTATCGCGGGGGGATGGCCTCGTCCATCATCGTCAGGGATGTCTCCCGCTGCGTTGAGCGGCACATCCCGTACTCGACATCGGTGAGCTCGGCTGCGCGTCCTTCATGGCCGTGGTCTAGCTCTGCCCTCACCCATTGATCAGCGAATCCTTGGCACGCACCGCTTCCCCGTCGCGGCCGTCCGGGGACGGAGGCGCTGCTTCTGGTAGACTAGCGCCGCGCCCGGGGCCGATGAACCCGGCGACGCGGGAGCTGC
>JAHDWG010000718.1 GCA_023384495.1 Caldilineaceae bacterium | reverse complement strand
ATTGCGCGCGCCCTAGTGGTGCATCCACGCCTGATTGTGGCCGATGAGCCGGTGTCGGCGCTCGACGTGTCGATCCAGGCGCAGATCCTCAATTTGCTGGAAGAGCTGCAGGACCGCTATCATCTGACCTACATTTTTGTCTCTCACAACATGGCGGTGGTGCGTTATATCAGCGACCGCATCGCGGTCATGTACGCCGGCAAGATGGTGGAACTAGGACCCAAACAGGAACTGCTGAGTTACCCCAAGCACCCGTACACCGAGCTGCTGTTGGCGGCGGTGCCCCGCACCGTCGACCGCAAGCGAGGGCAGCGCACGGTCACGCCCGGCGAGCCGCCTGAGCTGGCGCGGCTGCCATCGGGATGTGTGTTTCACCCACGTTGCAAGACCGCCCGCGACCGCTGCAAGGGGGAAGAACCGGCCTTGCGCGACGTGGGTAATGACTACTGGGTCAGTTGCCACTTTGCAGAGGAGCTTGAGCTGCAAGGCATTGGGGTTGCCCATGCCGTTCACTAATGCGATGCAAACCGTCTTGCGCTACAGTCTGGCCTATGTGTTCTGGTTGCTGACAATCGCGCTGATTGTGTTGGTGGCGTTGGTGGTGCGTGACAGCTATGAGTTCTTTGTCGCGATCAGTCGCCTGCACCGGTATGCAGCCCACGCCGGCAACAATTTCCTCACCTTGTTGCTGGGCATGGTCATGCTGGTGGCGCTCATCTTTACCGAGCATTGGTATCGAACGGGCGTGGCCAACGGAAAGTTGGTTGGGCGTTTTATGCGGGTTGTTGCCCTACTGCTCGCCAGCGTTGCCGTTTTCCATACATTGCGTGTGGTTGGTGAAGCGAGCATTGGGCAATGGAGTCTCATCAGCACAGGGATCGCGGCGCTGGAATGGGTCGCCGCTGCGGCGCTCTGGCGTTTTTCGCGCGCCAAATTGTAGCCGTAGAAACTGTTGCTTTCAAACAACCACGAGTAAGGATAGGAGTCGGGCGATGCTCAAAGTTGCTGTGATTGGCATGGGGGGGATTGGCAACACCCATGCGCCTGTTTATGTGGCCGATCCACTGGCCGAGTTGGTGGCCGTCTGTGACATCATCAAAGAGCGGGCGGACAAGGCCGCCGAGCGGTATGGCGTGCGAGCGTATTACAGTGTGGACGATCTGCTGAAGAATGAGCAGTTGGATGCGGTCAGCGTTACGACTGCGGGGGCTGAAAATGGCGGCGACCACTATGAGCCGGTGATGCAATGTTTGGAAGCGGGCATCAATGTGTTGGGCGAGAAGCCGATCTCCAACGACATCCACAAGGCGCGTGCGATGGTCAAAAAGGCGGAGGAGAAGGGCGTCTATTTTGGCATCAACCTTAACCACCGTTTTGTGCCGCCGGCGGCCAAGGCCAAACAGTGGATCAACGAGGGCAAACTCGGTGACCTGCTGCTGATCAACATGACCATGTGGATCAACAACCCCAACGAGAGCTCGCCCTGGTTCCACATCCGCGCGCTCCACCCCCATTCGCTGGACATCATGCGGTTTTTCTGTGGGGATGTGAAGCGGGTGCACGCATTCTTCAATCGGGCGCCGGGCCGGGTCTGCTATTCGAATGTGCAGGTCAACCTGGAGTTCGAGAATGGGGTGGTCGGCCACCTGACGGGCAGTTACGACGCCAACCCCCGCCACAACCTGGAGCGGTGTGAGGTGATGGGCACGGAGGGGCGTTTTGTGCTTGATAACCTGTACGAAGAACTGACGCTTTACCCCCGCCGCAGCGATGAGCTAACGGTCATTCGTAACAGCATTATGGGCGGGCTGAGCGGCTTTGGGGCCACCTTTGCCAACCGCATCCACCGCTGGTTGGAGCAGATCCACGCCGAGGCGCCGCCTGACGAGCTGGAGGCTTCGGGCAAGGAAGGGCTGGCCGTACAAGAGATCATCGAGGGC
>JAHDWG010000153.1:11181-15318 GCA_023384495.1 Caldilineaceae bacterium | reverse complement strand
TTCCGCGAGCGCCGAGTTTTGACATGATCACCCCGTACATGCTCATGGCGGCCAGCGCGCTGATCGTGGCGATTGGCGGCACGCCGGTGATGCGGCAGGTGGCGCTGCGGTTGGGCGTCATCGACAACCCGGCCGCGCGCAAGATCCACAGCAACCCCGTGCCGCTGTTGGGGGGTGCGGCCATCTACGTTGCGTTTATCCTGGCGCTGATCTTCTTTGGCGACCGGCGCTATATCAACGAGGTGGTGGGCATTTTTGTCGGCGCCACGCTTATGAGCCTCATGGGGGTGGTGGATGACAAGTGGGGGCTGGGGAGCTATGTCAAATTGACCGGCCAGTTGTTGGCTGCGGGCATCCTTGTCTATAGCGGCGTCCAGATTCGCCTCTTTTATAGCTGGTTGGACATTGCCGTCACCATGGCCTGGGTGGTGGGGATCACCAACGCACTAAACTTGCTCGACAACATGGATGGCCTGTCGGGGGGGATCGCCATGATCGCGGCGGTCTTCTTCACCCTGTTGGCCGCCATGGGGCATCAATACCTGGTGGGCGTGCTGGCGGCGGCGCTGGCCGGGGCGTGCGCCGGATTTCTGATCTACAACTGGAACCCGGCGCACATTTTCATGGGCGACACGGGCGCGCTCTTTTTGGGATTCTTGCTGGCGGCAGTGGGGATCAAATTGCGTTTCCCTTCCAACAGCGAAACCGTCACCTGGATGATCCCCGTATTGGTATTGGCGTTACCCATCTTTGATACGACGTTGGTCTTTATCAGCCGCTTGCGCCGGGGGCAAAACCCGTTGACCACGCCGGGCAAGGACCACGTCAGCCACCGCCTGGCGCAGATGACAGGCAGCCGCCGCGAAGCCGTGCTCATCTGCTATCTGATCGCCGGGGCGGTGGGGCTGTCGGCCGTCTTTGTGGCCGAAGCCAATGCCAATGAAGCGCGCATCGTCGGGTTGGCGGTGCTCGCCGCCGCCGCCTTTGGCGTCTGGTGGCTTGAGTTTAGGCAGGGCGGCGTGCGCGTATAGTTGTAGGCAATAGACTGGTAACGCACTGAAGGAATACACGGCTAATGGTCATGAGTCAACTAATTGAAAGCACTCAGTCAAACCTTCATCATGTGAGCCTTGACAGTATAGAGACATTGGATCACGAACTTGAGCTACACTTTCGCAATAAATTAACCGTTGCAAATGCGCTTAGTCGATCCCTTGTAAGTTTTCAAGCCAACAAGAGCCGTCCTTTATATCGTTGGTATAAGTACAAAGAAGCGTTTTCAGCTGCACTGGTCGAATATTTGTTTGCACAATATGGCGTTACAGGGGGTAAAATTCTTGACCCTTTTGCCGGCAGCGGCACCGCCCAATTTGCGGCAAGCGCACTGGGGTTGGATGCTGATGGAATTGAATTGTTGCCCATTGGCGTTGAGATCATCAATTCACGCTGTCTTGTCCAGGCTGGGCTGTCAGATGAAGAGATAGCAAGACTGGACTATTGGTGTTGTCATCACCCGTGGAAGACCTCTTTGTCATCCAATCGTCTGCCAGAGCTGCGTATCACACGCGGCGCTTATTCAAACAAGACAAAAAGCCAAATCGAAGCCTTTTTAGCCACGTCCAAAGCTGAGCCTAGATCGGTCGAGGCCATTCTGCGCTTTGCGCTGCTCTGCATCCTAGAATCGGTGAGCTATACTCGTAAAGATGGTCAATACTTGCGCTGGGATTACCGCTCAGGCAGAACCCCTGCCAGCAAGCCTTTTGATAAGGGTATCATATATGAGTTTGAAGAGGCTATTATCACCAAGTTGAAAGAAATACTCGATGATATACTCTCTGGTGGTAGACAAATTGAGCTATTCCCGACCCAAGTCAATTTGGGGCAAGTGCGAACCTTCCACGGCTCATGTTTAGATATTCTCCCCCAACTTGAGGCCAACCAATATACAGCGATAATGACTTCTCCCCCGTATTGCAATCGCTATGATTACACACGGACATATGCTTTAGAGCTTGCGCTTCTCGGTGTTGATGAGCATGGATTGGCGGCGCTACGTCAACAGATGGTAAGCTGCACTGTAGAGAATCGAGCAAAAGATTTGCTCTCCATGAACCCCAACTGGGCGCGGGCCATTGAAGTGACAGATCAACAAGATCTCTTGCAGACAATTCTCTCCTATTTGGAACAGTTGAAGACGCAAGGCATGCTGAATAACAACGGGATCCCCCGTATGGTGCGCGGCTACTTTTACGAGATGGCCTGTGTCATCGCAGAATGTGCTCGTGTGATGAAACCTGATGCTCCCCTATTCATGGTAAATGACAATGTCCGATATGCTGGGGCAACCATTTCTGTCGACCTGATTCTTTCAAAGATTGCCGAAGAACTCGGTTTCTCAATTGAGTGCATACTTGTATTGCCCAATGGTAAAGGGAACAGCAGCCAACAGATGGGTGAACATGGCCGTGAACCGCTTCGCAAATGCGTATACATTTGGAGAAAGCAATAATGGCGACTCGGCCATTCCTTCGACACCTGCAATCGGCTGATGACTTGCTCACAACCTATGAAGCCAAGCGCGCTGGATTTATTTCTTTGGCCCTAGAGAAAAATCGGCAAGCCACCCCCTTTGTTCAGCAAGCCCGTGCACTAAGAAGTGCGGCAGCGACCGTGAAATCGCCCAGAGAACTATTGACGCTCCACGAAATCGAGCCTGCTTTATTGGTGGCGGCGGGTGTTTCAGACAAGGCGACAGCGTATCTTGAAGTCGCAGACCGAAAGGTGGCGATCTCCGCGCTTATTCAAGATTTTTTAGAGCCGCAGGGCGAGCAGTGGCTTGACGAATTGGTCTATCGGTTTTTGCTGACCCGTGGGGATACGCTTGGTGGCGCGATGCGCAATATTGCCGGGGCGCTTGCACAGCGCAAAATGACACGCGCTATCATTTCGGCCCTGGCAATTCTGGGACATGAATATGAATATCTCGATTCGGCAAGTGGGCGTTGGCTTGGCAAGCCTGAAAATGACGCGGACATTGAGTTGCGCATCAAAGGCTTGAGTTGGCAATTTCAAAATGACGCTAGAACACTTGTATACAATATCAAGGTCCCTGCCGTGAACAAGAACGTTGATCTTTGTCTATTGAACTGTCGCCCTGCTGATGTTACGACAAATCGCGTTGCAAGGGCTACCTATCGAATGACCGATCTGTATATTGCGCTTGGTGAACTTAAAGGGGGCATCGATCCCGCTGGCGCCGATGAACACTGGAAGACAGCTCAATCTGCCCTAAATCGGATTCAGCGCTCGTTTACTGAAGAGTCCAAGACACCACATTTGTTTTTTGTGGGCGCCGCCATCGAAAAAGACATGGCGAACGAAATCTGGGAGCAACTTAACAACGGTGGGCTCGAAAATGCCGCCAATCTGACCGATGACAACCAGGTTGCCTCGCTATGTATGTGGTTATGCCAGCTTTGAATCAGGGGATAGTGGCAGGCGTTCTGACCCCAATGCACGATTGTCACGATACCCAATACTGCGATACCGAACATAAGGAGCAGACCTTGAATTCCATCCGCATCTATTTCTCAGTGGCGGCGTTGAGCCTGGCGCTGTTTACAATGGCCGCCTGTGCAATCCCTACCAGCGCGCCGGCGGGCGGTGATCCCCCCGCGGCGGCCGCGGAGAGCGACGCCACGGCCACGCCTGCGCCCGCCAGCGAGCCGGCGCCCGCCGAAGTGTCCACCGGGGGGGCCAGTGAGCTAGAGCCGCTCGCCCGCGCCGATATGTACAGCGCACCCCCGCCGATGACGATTGACCCCAGCAAGTATTACTATGCGACGTTCAAAACGGAAAAAGGGGACATCAAGGTTCAGCTCTTTGCCGATCGCGCGCCGGTGACGGTCAACAATTTCGTCTTCCTCGCCCGCGAAGGCTTCTACAATGACACCACCTTTCACCGCGTCCTCGAGGAGTTCATGCTCCAGGGTGGCGACCCCACCGGCACCGGCGCAGGGGGCCCCGGCTATCGCTTTGAAGACGAGTTCGACGTTAGCTTGACATTTGACCGCCCCGGTCTGCTGGCACTGGCCAACAGCGGCCCCGCCCCCAATGGCAGCCCATTCTTTATCACCT
>JAHDWG010000153.1:0-11171 GCA_023384495.1 Caldilineaceae bacterium | reverse complement strand
CAGGCCGCCACACGATCTTTGGCGAGGTGGTGGAAGGGGACGAGGTGCTCGACCTCATCACCCGGCGCGACCCCAATCAGGCGCCCGATTTTGAGGGCGACCTGCTCCATACGGTGCTCATCGAGGAGGCGGAGGTGAGCCAGTTGCCCACACCGCTGCCGCCGACGCCCACCCCCACCCCCTTTGCCCCCAGCAGCGCCGACGCCGGCGCCCGCCCGCTGGCGAATGTGGCGCCGGCCGAGCGCTATGGCTACTTCAACACTGCGCCCGAACTGGTCATCGACCCGGCCACCCAATACACGGCCACCATCGCCACGGCCAAAGGCGACATGGTGGTGGAACTCTATGCCGATGTGGCGCCGCTGGCGGTAAACAACTTTGTGGTGCTAGCCAACCTGGGCTTCTTCGACGGGCTGCCCATCAACGCTAATGCGCCCGAAAATGCGCTCATCTTTGGTTCGCCCGACAACCACCCGGAACACGATGCCGGCTACCAACTCGACGCTGAGGTCAACCTGCCCGGCGAACTGGCGGTCGGCTCACTTTCCTATGTGCCGTTCCAACTTCCCACAGGCCAGTTGGTCGCCAGCAGCAGCCAGTTGCTGATTGCCCGCATTGTGCCGCCCCAGCCGGCGAATGAACAGTTCAGCTTCTTTGGCAAGATCGTCGAGGGGCTCGACGTGCTGGCCGAACTGACCACCGATGATACAATCGAATCGGTGACGATTGCCGAAGGGGAATAGATGCCGCGTCCAACGTGATGTATCACGTTGGACGCACTAGTCGTTTGACCACTTTATTTCTAGAACTCGTACACGGATTGCGCAGATGAACGCGGATACTATCCAAGGTACATCCGTGTTTACCCGTGAAATCTGTGTACAACAATGAAATATGTCCACAGAAATACCGAATCAGATCACAGGCCCAAATATTAAGCCCCAACATGCAAAGCCGTGGTGGCGCACTGAGGCGGGCGCTCGCTGGATCGGCGCCGCCCTCATTCTCGCCATCACGGTGGCCAGCATCTGGATCGCGCTCAACCCGGAATTGGTTTCGGGGATGGGGCGGTGGGGCTATGTGGGGGCGTTCTTTATCAGCCTGATTGCCAGCGCCACCATCGTGCTGCCCGCGCCTGGCCTTGCCATCATCATCGCCATGGGCCGCGCGCTCGACCCGGTGCTCCTCGGCGTGGTGGCGGGCGTCGGCAGCGCGATTGGTGAACTCACCGGCTACATTGCCGGCGCAACGGGCAGCGCCTTTATTCCAGAGAAACAGCGCCAACGTTTTGACTATCTGCACAACCTCACCGACAAATATGGCGCGCCGTTGCTTGGGCTGCTGGCCGCGCTCCCCCTGCCCATCTTTGACTTTGCCGGCATTGTGGCGGGCATCCTCCGTATGAATGTCTTTGCCTTTCTCGTTTCGGTGGCGATTGGCAAAAGCATCAAATACACAATCCTGATCCTATTGGGCGCGGGGTCGCTGCACATGATCCTCAGCCTGTTTCGCTGAGAGCACAGATGCATGCGGCCATAACCCGTGGGCCTCGCGCCGGTTCGACATGCAATTGTCGCCCTGCGGTGGCGAGCTCGACGCCGTGGAACAAAGTGCGCCATCCTGCCGTCTCAAAGGGGTCGAATCGGTTTCTCTGCGGCTCTGACCTGCCACCACACGCTCAGATGGAGGAAAAGCTCCTATGGACCCCAACCGCTGGCGACGTTCGCCAAGTCAACGCTACACCATCGTTGTGCTCATGCTCGTTGTTTCCCTGTTGCTGCCGTTGGTCTGGCCGGGCCATCAGCCTGGGCCTGTGGAGGCAAAAATGCTGCGCCGCAATGCTGCTCAACCTGCTCAACCGCTGCCCCCCGATGGCGCCAGCGGTGGGCTTCAACTGACCCTCAGTGAAGGTAGCCAGCAACCGACCGCGCCAGAGCTGATTCCACCCGCGCCGGCGGAGCCACTTTCAGCAGAAGAGACGCAGGCGCTCCTCGATCGGCTTCCCCCACTCGTGGCCGAAGAGACCGACGTGCAGGAGTTCCGCCTGCCGGTGGAGAGCCTGCCGGCCCCCCGCCCCGGCGTCACCGTCGAAGAGAGCTTCCCGCCCGCCGAGGCGGCCCCTGCGCCCGAAGAAGTGGTCGCCGGTCCGCTCGAAGTGCTCCGTTTTGCGCCGGAGGGCGAGATCACGATTGCGCCTTTCCTCAATGTCACCTTCAACCAGCCCATGGTTCCTCTGGCGACGCTCGAACAGCTGCGCGCCGAGGATGTTCCGGTTCGCATCACGCCCGAGCTGCCCGGCGTCTGGAAGTGGCTGGGCACACGGACGCTTTCGTTCGAATACCAATCCGACGAACTGGACATCGACCGCTTCCCCAAAGCCACGCGCTACACGGTGGAGATCCCGGCGGGGACAACCTCGGCCACCGGCGGCGAACTGACCGAAACAGTGAGTTGGAGCTTCACCACGCCGCCGCCCGCGCTGGAATACACCTACCCTAGCGGCGGCCCGCACCCCACCGACCCGCTGCTCTTCATCCGCTTCGACCAGGCGATCCAGCCCGACGCGATGCTCGAGACGATCACGGTGACTGCTGGCGGCAATACCTATCCGGTGCGCCTGGCCAACCAAGAGGAGTTGGCCGCCAGCCGTCAGGTGCAGAATCTGATTAAGAACAGCCGCGAGGATCGCTGGCTGGCCTTCCGCGCCGAGGAGCCCTTCCCCCACGACACCACCGTTGTGGTCAATGTGGGGCCGGGCGCGCCTTCCGCCGAAGGGCCGCTGACCACCGAATCGGCGCAGAGCTACAGCTTTACCACTTTTGCGCCGCTGCGCATCATTGAGGCGGCCTGCTCGTGGGGCAGCGAATGCCCGCCCATGAGTCCCTTCTATATTCGCTTCAACAACCCACTCAATTCGAGCGCGTTTGACCCCGCCTGGGTAACGGTGGAGCCGGAAATTCCCGGTATGCGCGTGCAGGTCTATGGCAACACGCTGGAGATCAACGGCGCCACCCAGGGCCGCACAACCTACACCGTCACCGTGAGCGGCGCGATCGAGGACCTCTTTGGGCAAACCCTGGGCGCCGATGAGACGCGCACCTTTACTACCGGCCCCGCACGGCGCTACCTGGCCGGCCCCAATCGCAACTTTGTCACGCTGGACCCATCGGCGTCCAAGCCCGTCTTTACCCTCTATTCGGTCAACTATGACCGGGTGCGTGTGCGCATCTATCAGGTGACGCCCGACGATTGGCTCACCTATCTCAAGTGGCAGAACGAGGAAGCCTATAAGCAGAGCCCTAGCGCCCCGCCGGGCCGCGAAGTCATGTCCGACGTGTTGCGCATCGAGGCAGTGGATGATACGCTGGTCGAAACCAACATCGACCTCAGCCGCTACATGCCCGACGGCCTCGGCCATGTGATTGTCTGGGTCGATTTTCCGCAGGGTCTGCTCTCGTCGCTGCTCAACACCCGAGATTACAACCGCGTCTTCGCCTGGGTGCAGGGGACCCAGATCGGGCTCGACGCTATCGTCGACCGCACACAGCTCCACGCCTGGGCCACCGCCCTCACCGATGGCGCGCCTCTGGCCGATGTGTCGCTCACCCTGCTTGGCCCGAATCTGACCGCGGGCGCGGGCGAAGACGGCACAGCCCGTTTCGAACTCAGCACTCGCGGTTCGGCGGCGCTCCTGGGCCGTTTGGGCGATGACGTGGCGCTGCTGCCCAGCAACCAATTCTATTATTATGGTGGCGAAGAGAGCGGCTGGCGCCAACAGCGTACGCGCGACCAACTGCGCTGGTACATCTTCGACGACCGTCAGATGTATCGCCCCGGCGAAGAGGTGCATGTCAAGGGGTGGCTGCGCCGCTTCGAAGATCGCGCCGATGGCGACCTTGCGCTGGTGGGCAGCGCGATCTCGGCGATCCAATACACGGTCAACGACGCGCAGGGCAATCAGATCGCTCAAGGCGCGGTCGATGTCAACGACCTGGGCGGCTTTGACTTTGCCGTGACGCTGCCCGAAAATGTCAACCTCGGTTACGCAAACATCTATCTCAGTGCGCGCGGCGCCGGTGACTACGAGTCGCCCGACGCCTACTATGGCTTCCAGATCCAGGAGTTCCGCCGGCCTGAGTTTGCCGTCACGGCGCGCAACGAAGAGAAGGGTCCCTTCTTTATCGGCGACTCTGCCGTGGTGGCCGTGAGCGCGCAATACTTTGCCGGTGGGCCGCTGCCCAATGCCGACACCAACTGGACGGTGACGGCGTCTCCCAGCAGCTACGCGCCGCCCAACTGGCCCGACTTTACCTTTGGCAAGTGGACGCCGTGGTGGCGCGACTTTGGCTATATGGCCACCAGCGAACTCGTTTACAGCCGGGGGCCGGGCGAACCCGGCGTCGGCGCCACCGCCCGCTACAGCGGCAAGACCGACGCAACCGGCAATCACTATCTGCGAATTGGGTTCGACCCCCCCATTGCCGCTGCCGACGCCCAACGCCCCTATAGCGTGTTGGCCGAAGGCGCGGTGATGGATGTTAACCGCCAGACCTGGGCGGCTGCCACCAGCCTGCTCGTCCACCCGGCAGAACGCTATGTGGGGTTGCGCAGCGCGCGCTACTTTGTGCAGGCCGGCCAGCCGCTGGAGATCGACGTGATCGTTACCGACCTCGACGGCAACGCAATTGCCGGTCTTCCGGTCACTGTGCGCGCCGCCCGGCTCGATTGGGCCTATGAACAGGGGCGCTGGCAAGAGGTGGAGACCACCCCGCAGGAATGCACGGTCGACTCGGCGGCGGCGCCGGTGAGCTGCACGTTTACCACCGACATGGGCGGCCAATATCGCATCTCGGCCACCGTGCAAGACAGCGAGGGACGCACCAATTACAGTGAGTTCCAACGCTGGGTCAGCGGCGGCCAACGCCCGACCGCCCAACGGGTGGAACAGGAGGAAGTGACGCTGATCCCCGACAAGGACAGCTACCAACCCGGCGACGTGGCGCAAATCCTGGTGCAGCCGCCCTTTGCCGGCGCCGATGGCGTGGTCGAAGGAATGGCCACCATCAGCCGGGGCGATATTCTCGTCACCCAGCGTTTCACCATCGACGATGGAACCTATACGCTCCAGGTGCCGATTGAGGATGCGTACATCCCCAACATCACCGTGCAGGTTGACCTCAACGGCGCGGCCGCGCGCACCGATGCGCAAGGCGAGCCGTTGGCGGATGCGCCGTTGCGCCCCGCCTTCGCCACGGGCCGGATCGACCTGCCCATTCCGCCGCTGAGCCGCACACTCAACGTGGAGATGGCGCCCGACGCCGCCGCGTTGAGCCCAGGCGCCGAGACCGGCATCGACCTGGTGGTGACCGACGCTGCCGGCGCGCCGGTGGAAAACGCCGAGCTAGCCGTGGTGGTGGTGGATGAGGCCATCCTGGCGCTGACCAACTACAGCCTGGCCGACCCGGTGGCGACCTTCTATAACAACCGTTACTCGAATGTCTCGGCTGCCTACGGCCGCAGCAGTATCGTGTTGGCCACGCCCGAGATGTTGGCCGACGGCATGGGCGATGTGGTGATGGAGAGCGCACGCAGCCTCAGCGCCGACACCGCCGTGGTTGGGGCCGGCGCGCCCATGCCCACCGCCATGCCCGCCGCCACCGAGGCCATGGCCTTTGAAGAAGCCGAGCAACCCGGCCAGCCCGGCGCCCCCATCACCATTCGCACCGACTTCAACCCGCTGGCCCTCTTTGCGCCCGCCGTGCGCACCGACAGCAATGGCCAGGCGCGCGTCGAATACAAGCTGCCCGATAACCTGACCCGCTATCGCGTGATGGTGGTGGTCGTGGCTGATGGCAAGTTCTTTGGCTCGAGCGAGGCGAATGTGACCGCCCGGCTGCCCCTCATGGTGCGCCCGGCGGCCCCGCGCTTCCTCAACTTTGGCGACCGTTTCGAGCTGCCCGTTGTGCTGCAAAATCAGACCGATGAGCCAATGGATGTGGAAGTGGCGATCCGGGCCACCAATCTGCAATCGCCGGGAGCTGAACCCGTAGATGAGGCCGCGCAGATGGAAGCCGGTCAACGGGTGACGATCCCCGCCAACGACCGGGTCGAGGTGCGTTTCCCGGCGGAAACGGCCAATGCCGGCGCGGTGCGGGCGCAGATCGCCGCCGCGGCGGGTGACGCCGCCGACGCCGCTGAAATCGCGCTGCCGGTCTATACACCGGCCACCACCGAGGCCTTCGCCGTCTACGGCGTGGTGGATGAGGGCGCGATTGAGCAGCCGCTGGCGACGCCACAGGATGTATACCCGCAATTCGGCGGGCTGGAGGTCAGCACCTCGTCCACGGCGCTGCAAGCGCTGACCGATGCGCTGATCTATCTCACGGCCTATCCGTTTGAGTGTTCCGAGCAACTGGCCTCGCGCATCCTCGGTGTGGCCGCGCTGCGCGACGTGCTGACCGCATTCAAAGCGGCGCAACTGCCCTCGCCCGAGGCCATTGAGGCAGCCATGGCGCGTGACATCGCCCGTCTGGCGGCCCTGCAAAACGACAACGGCGGCTGGCCCGTCTGGGAGCGGGGTAACGACTCGCTACCCTATTACAGCATCCACGTGGCGCATGCCTTGCAGCGGGCCAAAGACAAGGGCTACGATGTCCCCGCGGAGACGCTCTCGCGGGCTGTGGAGCACCTGCGCCGCATCGAGTCGTACTATCCATCGTATTACCACGAATCCGTCCGGCGGACGCTCAGCGCCTATGCCCTCTATGTGCGCAAGCTCATGGGCGATGTGGATACGCCCAAGGCGCGGGCGCTGCTGGCCGAGTTGCCCCTCGAAGAGCACTCGTTGGAGACGGTTGCCTGGCTCTGGCAGGTGCTGAGCGATGACCCGGCCTCGACCGCAGAGGTGGAGGCGATCCGGCGGCATGTCAACAACCGGGCCGTGGAGACGGCGGGCGCGGCCAACTTTATCACCTCGTATGGCGAGCAATCCTATCTACTGCTCCACTCCAACCGGCGCACCGACGGGTTGATGCTTGATGCGCTCATCAACAACCAGCCCGAAAGCGACCTGATCCCCAAGGTGGTGGCGGGGCTGCTGGCCCACGCGCGCACACCACACAACCGGGGCCGCTGGAACAACACGCAGGAGAACGCCTTTATTCTGCTGGCGCTCGACCGCTACTTCAACACCTTCGAGGCCGAGACGCCCGACTTTGTGGCGCGCGTGTGGCTGGGTGATGCCTACGTGGCCGAGCACGTCTATGAAGGGCGCACCACCGAAACGCGCCAGACGCTCGTCCCCATGGGCTATCTGGTGAGTGAGGGGCAAGAATCAACGCCGGATCTCCAGTCGCTGATTCTCGAAAAGGACGGTGTGGGCCGGCTCTATTACCGGCTGGGGCTGCGCTATGCCCCCACCGATCTCGACCTGCCGCCGGAGGAGATGGGCTTTGTCGTGCAGCGTCGCTATGAACCGGTGGACAGCCCCGACGATGTGGTGCTGGACGAAAACGGTGTCTGGCGCATCAAGGCCGGGGCGCGCGTGCGGGTGCGGGTCAACCTGGTGGCCGACAGCCGCCGCTATCATGTGGCGCTGGTGGACCCGCTGCCGGCTGGGTTCGAGATCATCAACCCAGCGCTCAGCCCTAGCGAGCGGCTGCCCGCCGACCCCAATGCGCGGCCCAGCGGTGGCTGGTGGTGGTGGCGTAATTGGTACGAGCATCAGAACCTGCGCGACGCCCGCGCCGAGGCCTTTGCAACGTTGCTGTGGGAGGGGGTCTACGAGTACACCTATGTGGCGCGCGCCACAACACCGGGTGAATTTGTAGCGCCGCCCGCCAAGGCCGAAGAGATGTACTCACCCGAGGTCTTTGGCCGCAGCGGTGTGGACCGCGTTGTGATCGAGTAGAAGCTGCACGATAAAAGGGGCGACTGGGATTGGCCAGTCGCCCCTGTTATGTTTTACTCCTCGCTCGCGCCCAACACCGCTTCGATGATCCCCTGATAGCCGCGCGCGGCGGCGATGAGGTCGGCCAATTGCAGCCGCTCGTCGACCACGTGGGCGTCGCTCTCTTTGGCCGGCCCAAAACCCACCGTGGGGAGGCCGGCAACGCCCGCGCTGTAGGCGGCGTTGGTGCAGAAGCGATAGGCGCTGAACTCAGCCGCCAGCCCGGCGCTCTGGGCGCCGTGCAGGGCGCGCCGCACAAACCACTCCTCCTCGGGCAGGAGCCAGGCCGGGAAGAACTTGTCGGCGCGCAGCGTTGCGCCGGTGTAGGCATTGTACTCGCCCACGGCGATGTGGGCGCGCAGGTCGATGTCGGCCAGGCCGGGCAGCCCAGTGATGGCGGCCAACACCCCGTCGGGCGTCTCGCCGGGGAGCAGGCGGCGATCATAGGTGGCCTTGCACATGCTGGGGATCACCGAGTGGCCGGGATAGGGGTCGGAGATGATGTCGGTGAGGGCGAGGATGGCCGGCCCCATCACCGGATGGGTGGGCAGCTCGACCGTCTCGACGGCGGCGATAACGCGCATCATGTCAAGCACGGCGTTGCGCCCCAGTTGCGGCGAGGAAGAGTGGGCCGGGCGCCCTACTGTCTCCAGGTGAACCTCGGCGCGGCCACGTCCGCCGCGCGCAATGTTGAGGTCGGTGGCCTCGCCGATCACCACAAAGTCTGGGTGATGTTTCTCCACAATGGGCCGCAGCGCCACCCCCTCCAACACCTCTTCCAGCGTCGATGCGCTGACGATGACGCGGCCACAGAGCCGGCGGCGGTCGAGTGCGGCCGCGGCGTGGACCATCGCGGCGAGCGCGCCCTTCATGTCGGCCGCGCCCCGGCCATAGAGTGCGTTGTCCACCACCTGCGCCCCAAATGGATCGTGCGCCCACGGCGCGCCGGGCGAAATGCCTACGGTGTCGGTGTGGGCGTCGAGCAGGATCGTCTTGCCGGGCTGTGCGCCTTCGATGATGCCGATGACGCTGCCGTTCTCATCGGTGTAGACCTGGTCAAAGCCCAGGCTGCGCATTTCGGATTCGACCCGGCGCGCTGCCTCGCCCTCTTGCCCGCTCAAGCTGGGCAATTGAACGAGCGCCTGGGTGAATTCGATCAACTGTTCGATGTCCATAGTCAATTCCCTGTGTACTGGTCAGTGATGCCTCGATCGTTGCGGATTTTTTCAACGCAAAGACGCAGAGGAGCAAAGACGCCCAGCAGTTGGTCGGGCCTCTTCTTTGCATCTCTGTATCTTTGCGCCTTTGCGCTCAAGGCGCCAACATAGAGTGATGCGTCAAACGTTGGACGAAGTGGCGGTCAAAATGACATTTGCCGTTTCATGCACCGGCATCCGTAAAACGCCCCCGCCGCTGCATGTATTGCTCGACCAGCGCCGAAAATGGCTGCGCCAGGGCCTCGGCCTGGGTCAGGGCGGCCTCATCAGGCGGCAGTTGTGTGATCAGTGCGTGGTAGAGGCGTTCGGCGCGGCCTTTGGTCTCATGCTGAACGGCCGGGTGCTGCATCACATGCGTCACCAGCGCCAGCGCCGCACCGACCTGACCGGCCTGTTGATGGAGCGAAGCCATGCCGGTGAGCGCGTCCAGGATGCGCGGTGGCAGGCCCGCCTCAACAGCCTGGTTGAGCAAATCAAAAAAGTGTTGATAGGCCTCGTCAGGCTGCTCTAGCGCCAGGGCTACATGGCCCAGATCATTGAGAACGCCGGTCATGCCCCAGATCTCATGAATCTCCTGCAACAGCCGCAGGCTCTGGTGGAACCATCGCTGTGCATCGTCCAGTTCCCCCAGTTCAAAGGCCAGTTGGCCCAACGAGCCTTGTGCAAAAGCCATCAACCGGCGCTCGCCCGTGCTTTGTGTCAAGGTCAGACTCTCTTGCAATACGAGACGGGCGCGGTCATACAGCCTCTGTAGCCGCAGTGCAGTGCTCAAGTTGTTCAGCAGCAGGATAATGAGGTTCTGGTTGCCCAGTTGGCGAGCCGCGGTTAGGGCTTGTTCAAACCAACCCTGCGCCTGGGCATAGTCGCCTTGATAGAGCGCCACAAAGCCGAGCAGATTGAGCAACCGGGCATAGATGCTGCGAAAGTCGTGGGCCTCGGCCAGCGCCAACCCCAATTCAGCCCACTGTCGCGCCTGGTGATATTCACCCTGGTGATTGGCGACCATGGTCAGCCAGTAATAGACGCGGGTCAAGGGGCGGGGATCGTCAACCGTGCGCAACAATATGAGGCTGCGCATCAAGGCCGCCTGCGCTTCGTCATAGCGCCCGATCCGGCAACTGAAGGCGCCCCATCCCAAGAACATACAGCCGAGCGCGCCCGGGGGCGATGTGGCCTGGTCGAGTTGTTGCTCGGCATGTGAGAAAATGCGTTCCGCCTCTTCAAACCAACTGAGCGAATCATAGAAGTCGATCAGGTCTATCGTAGCCGACTCGATGACGCTTGTCTGTTGTTGCGCCACTGCCCAGTGCCACGCGGCGCGGATGTTGTCGGCTTCGGCCACAAACTCTTCCAGGGCTGCGGTCTGTTTGTCACCGCGCAGCCACCCACCGCGTTGGGCGAGCCAACCCATGAAATAACGGCAGTGTTGTTCGCCGGCGCTCTCCGCCTCAGCCGGGTAGGCGTGCAGTTGGGTGGCGGCATAGTGGCGGACAACCTCATGCAGATCATACCGGCCTTGCGGGGTATGGCGCACGAGCGATTTGGCGACCAAGGCCGAAAGCAACGCCAGATTGACGCCGGCCACCTCTTCTGCCGCCGCCCGTGTGAATGCGCCACGCAATATGGACAGCCGGCGCAGCGCGGCGCGCTCCCGTTCGCTGAGCAGACGCCACGATTGCTCGACAACGGCGGTGAGCGAGCGGTGACGCTCGGGCAGGCCGCGGGTGGGGGAAGCCAGAAAGTCCAGATTGCGCTCGATCTCGTCGGCGATCTCGACACAGGTGAGGGTGCGCACCCACGAGGCCGCCAGCTCGATACCCAGCGGCAGCCCGTCCACCAGCCGGCAGATGCGCGCGATGGCCTCGCGATCCTCGGCGCTTGGCGCAAAGCGGGCGTCGGTGCGTCGCGCAGTCTGGAGAAATAGCTCGATGGAGCTAAAGCGTTCAGGGCCATCGGATTGCGCCTGCAGATCGGATGGCGGCGTTGGCAAACCGTGGAGGTCAAAG
>JAHDWG010000717.1 GCA_023384495.1 Caldilineaceae bacterium | reverse complement strand
TGAAGTCGCTATTACACCTGAGCGACTTCAGTCGCCACTACGAACTCCAAAAACCAAATAGACAGGCCACTAATTGCCGCTTGCCCGAGCCGCCACGTCGCTCTTGTTGATCTCAAAGGCAGCCATCACCGCCTCGTCGCCGCTGAGCCCACGCGCCGAGACTTCGGCAAAGGCGTCCATCATCCGCTTGTAATCTTTCGGATAGACCTTGACAAACTTGGGCAGCAACTCATCCCAACGCAGCAACACACGATAGCCCAAGGCGCTTTGCGTATAGTCCGCATGGCGCTGCACCATGGCCCTCACCTGGGCGATCTCCGCCGGGTCGGCGAGCGATTCCCGCAGGACCATCTCTTGGTTGCAGCGGACGACAAAATCGCCATCCCAGTCGAGAACATAGGCGACGCCGCCCGACATGCCGGCGGCAAAATTTCGCCCGGTGCGCCCCAGCACAACCACCAGGCCGCCCGTCATGTACTCGCAGCCGTGATCGCCCACGCCCTCCACAACCGCATGAACGCCGCTGTTGCGCACACAGAAGCGCTCGCCCGCCACGCCGCGGATATAGGCCTCACCCTCGGTGGCGCCGTAGAAGGCCACGTTGCCGATGATGATGTTCTCTTCGGCGGCGAAGGTCGATTCTTGGGGCGGGTAGGCAATGATCTTGCCGCCCGAAAGCCCCTTGCCAAAGTAGTCGTTGCCGTCGCCTTCTAACTCCAGCGTCAATCCCCTGGGGATAAAGGCGCCAAAGCTCTGCCCTGCCGAACCCTGGAAGTGCAGCCAGATGGTGTCGTCGGGCAGCCCAGCGGCCCCATATCGGCGGGTGACTTCGCTGCCCAGCATGGCGCCCACCACGCGGTCTGTATTCTTGATGGGGAGCGTTGCCCTGACCGGTTCACCACGGTCGAGCGCAGGTTTGGCCAGGCCGAGCAGGTGCGTCACATCGAGCGCCTTTTCCAGCCCGTGGTCTTGGGCGATCTGGCAATAGCGCCCGACATCACTGTCGACTTGCGGCTCCCACAGCAGCGCCGACAGGTCGATGCCGCTGGCCTTCCAGTGTTCAATGGCCTGGCGCGGCTCCAGCTTGTCCACTCGGCCCACCATCTCGTTGATGGTGCGGAACCCGAGTTGCGCCATGATCTCGCGCAGCTCCTCGGCGATGTAGAACATAAAGTTTGTCACATCTTCGGGCCGGCCCGTAAACTTCTTGCGCAATTCCGGGTTCTGCGTCGCCACCCCCACCGGGCAGGTGTCCAGGTGACAGACGCGCATCATAATACAGCCCAACGAAACCAGGGGCGCAGTGGCAAAGCCAAACTCTTCGGCGCCCAGCAGCGCGGCAATGGCCACGTCGCGGCCCGTCTTGAGCTGGCCGTCGGTCTCCAGCGCCACACGGCTGCGCAAGTTGTTGAGCACCAGCGTCTGATGCGTCTCGGCGACGCCCAGTTCCCAAGGGAGGCCGGCATGTTTGATGCTCGTTTGCGGCGACGCGCCCGTGCCGCCGTCGTGCCCGCTAATGAGGATCACGTCGGCATGGCCCTTGGCGACACCCGCCGCGATGGTGCCGACCCCCACTTCAGAGACCAACTTGACGCTGATGCGGGCGTGATGGTTGGCGTTCTTCAGGTCGTGGATCAGTTCGGCCAGATCCTCGATGGAGTAGATGTCATGATGGGGGGGCGGCGAGATCAACCCCACACCGGGCGTCGAATGGCGGACACGGGCAATCCACGGGTAGACCTTAGCGCCGGGCAACTGGCCGCCCTCGCCAGGCTTGGCGCCCTGCGCCATCTTGATCTGCAACTCCCTGGCCTTGACCAGGTAGAGGCTCGTCACGCCAAAACGTCCTGACGCCACCTGCTTGATGGCGCTATTTTTGGAATCGCCCAGTTCGTTGCTCCACTCGTATCGCTCGGGCGCCTCGCCGCCTTCGCCCGTGTTG
>JAHDWG010000152.1 GCA_023384495.1 Caldilineaceae bacterium | reverse complement strand
GCACCGCCCACGGACCGGTGCTGATCGACCCGGCGGTCTACTACGGCCACCCGGAAGTCGACCTGGCCTATGTCGATTTCTTTGCGCCAGTTTCGGACGAACTGTTCGCCGGCTATCAGGAGCTTACCCCGATTGACCCTGGCTTTGGCGAGCGGCGCGATCTGTGGCGGACCCACGCCTGGCTAGCGATGGTTGCGGTCGATGGGCCACAGCATTTGGAGCGGCTAAGCTCTGCTCTGGGGAACTATGTGTAACAAGGTGAAGGGGGGGCCAAATGAAACAGCAAGCACAGGCATGGTGGAAGCAGGCAGGGCAAATGGCGCGCACGGCAGCGGAGCAGACGGATGGATTCTCAGCATTGGTCAGGCAACTGCCCGTCCGTGACCCCCACATTTCTGTGCCTGCGATCTGGGCGCTACAACGGGCCGGTCCCGGCGCGATCCCCGCATTGCTGGCCGGATTGACTGCCGCCCACCCCCGGGTGCGCCGGAACTGCGTGGACATCATCGACCACGGCGGCTACGGGGGGGACGCCCGGTGCGTCGAGGCGTTGTTGCCGCTGCTGCACGACCCTGTGCCCCACATCCGTCGCGCCGTGTGGCATACGCTCTTTTGCGAACGGTGTGTCGATGCGTCGAAGTGCGAGGTCCCTATGCACACAGAACTTGACCAGGTTGCACTCCTTATTGAGATCGGCTTGAACGACCCAAACCCGAAGTTGAGAGGGCAGCTCATCGATGAACTGCGTCAGCAGGCAGCTGACCCGCGCGCCAGGCTTGCCCTGGAGAAGTTGGCGCTGTGATGTGTCGCTGTTGAAGGGGAAAGAGATAATGCCCAATCAAGTGATCACCAGCCTGGGCCAGATCAACGCCGATTGGCTGACAACGGTCCTCACACGCAGCGGCGCACTGGCTCAGGGCGCGGTCGAATCATATACCATGGAGGCGCGGCGCCGCGAGCTATCCGCCCATGCCAAGCTGAGTGTGCAATACACGCCAGGGTCCCAGGGCGATCTACCACAGCAATTGTTCTTAAAACTGGTAAACATCGACCAGGAAGACGAATTCTTTGGCCCGTCGGAAGTCAACTATTACACACGCGACTATGTCGGGCTGGCGGATGCGCCGATCCTGCGCTGCTATGACGCGGCCTTTTCGGCGGAGGCGCAGCGTTATCACATCCTGATGGATGACATCTCTGCCACGCACGTCGAGGCGGCAACCAAAACTCCGACGCTCGATTATGGTTTGGCGTTGGCCGAAGCGTTGGCCAGGCTACACGCCCACTGGTGGGGGGTAGACCGGCTGACAGCGGGCGGCGAACCGATTCATGGCGCTGCGCGGATCAGCCGCTTTGTCGAGATTGCCAGACCCGGAGCGGCCCATATTCTGGCAAACTGTGCGGATCAGTTGGCCCCGCACTGGCCACAGACGATCCGCGACCTCTTTGAGTGGCATCCGCAAGCGATGGTCGAGCGAACTGTCGATGGCAACGGCTTTACGCTGATCCACGGCGATGTCAACGCCGGCAACGTCTTTGTGCCGGTTGGGGGCGACCGCCCGCTCTACATCGTGGATCGCCAGCCGTTTGACTGGAGCCTGACGACCTGGCTGGGGGTCTATGATCTTGCCTACGCGACGATACGCCGCTGGCCCATCGAAATTCGCCGGGCGTGTGAACGCCCGATCTTGGCCCATTATCACGCACAACTGCTGTCGAATGGGGTGACCGGTTATTCATTTGAACAATTGTGGGAAGATTACCGGCTCTGCGCCGTGATCAACGTCTATGTCGCCATCGAGTGGTGCAGGGGCGGTCTCAATAAAGAGACAATGCCTATTTGGTTGCCGATGCTCCAAAACGTAATGACGGCGTTTGATGATCTCGGCTGTGGGCGGCCAGCGTCATGCTCATACAACCCAACGCAAAGGGAAGCGCCCAAACAATGAAAGACACTTCACTCGCTGACCCAACCTTTATCGACGACCTCGGCCACGGCCTGATCCGCCGCTGGTCCACTGCCGCCGATACCGAAAAGATCGGCTTGCTGTTGAGCACCGTCCACCGTGACCGTGAAGATGAGCCGCTGAATGTAGTATCCCACGATCTGGCGCGCATCTTCATGAGCGGAAAATTCCCGTTTATGGATGCGGGCGATTTTGCCGTCGTCGAAGACACCTCGCAGCCGGCGCATCCAATTGTCGCTTGCACCTGTCTCTGGCGCCATCAGTGGCGCTATGCGGGGATTCCCCTGGGCGTGGGGCGCCCGGAATATGTCGCTACCGACGCCGCCTATCGCAACCGCGGGCTGGTGCGCCGCCTCTTTGAAATGGTCCATGCTCGCAGCGCGGCGGAAGGGCATCTGGTGCAGGCGATCACCGGCATCGCCTCCTTTTATCGCCAGTTTGGCTACGAATATGTGATGGAACTGGATGGCAGCCGCACCGTCTATTTCTCACAGATTTCCGACCGCAAGGAGGGTGAAGCAGAACCCTACCAGTTGCGCCCGGCCACTCTGGAGGATATTCCGCAACTGATGGTCTTCTACGACCAGCAGCGGGCGGACAATCTCTTGTGGTACGAACCGGACGAAGCATACTGGCGGTTTATTGTCAGCTATTGGGACGACCCGGCGGTGCAAAGCCGCGACGTGACGACGCTTGGGATCAAGGGGCGCTATTTCATGATTATGGACAACGACGGCAGGGCCGTCGGCTCGACCTGGGTCAGGACACGGCGTTGGGGGCGCAGCCTTGGGGTCGCACCCTTCCTGAGCAGCGCGCCCGACGTGAACCGCCGGGCGGTGATGGCTTCGCTGCTGCGGCTCCTGCGCGACCAGGGCACCCGGACGCCAGGCCATGGGCCGGACACCCCACCCTGTGACGAACTGCGCTTTGACCTGGGAGCCAACCATCCCCTCTACGGGTTGATGGGCGACAAGCTGGCGCTCTTGATCAGCCGCCCCTATGCCTGGTACGTGCGCATCCCTGATCTGGCCGCCTTTCTCCAACACATTGCCCCGGTCTTGGAGGCGCGTCTGGCGCAGTCGTTATTGGCCGGTTATACGGGCGACCTAAAGATCGACCTCTATCGAGATGGGCTCTTGCTCCACTTTGAACGGGGCAAATTGGCGCAGATCGAACGCTGGCGGCAACCCGCCTACGGGGAAGAGGCAACGGCCGGCGCGCCGCCGCTGGTCTTTCTCCAACTTCTCTTGAGCTATCGCAGCCTAGAGGAGTTGCGTGCGTTCTACCCCGATGTGTGGGCCGACGACAAGACCAAGCTGCTGATCGACACGCTCTTTCCCAAGCTGCCTTCGAGGGTATTCGAGCCCTTTGAATAGGATGGATAGCGCCGGGGACCAACAAACAGATGACCATCCAACTGATCGGCGCCGGGTTTGGGCGCACGGGCACCACTTCCATCAAGGCAGCGCTAGAGGAGCTGGGTTTTGGACCATGCTACCACATGATCGAAGTGCTTACACATCCGGCTCATGTGCCAGTCTGGTCGGGCGCGCTGGGTGGCCGGACGGTCGATTGGCGCACCTTCTTGGCCCACTATGGCGCCATCGTCGATTGGCCCGGCTGCACCTTCTACCAAGAGTTGATGGCAGTCTATCCGGAGGCCAAAGTGTTGTTGACCGTGCGCGAACCCGAAGTCTGGTACGAAAGCACACGCAACACCATCTACCGCCTGCCCCGGTCGCCGGTCATGCGGACCCTCCGGTTCTTTGTGCCCCATCTTCGCCACTTCTTTCGCATGAACGACCAGTTCATCTGGCAGGGCGCCTTTAGCGGCAACTTTGAGGACCGGCAACAGGCCATCGCGACCTTTCAAGCGCACATCGAGGCGGTCAAACAAGCTGTCCCTGCTGAGCGGCTGTTGGTCTATGATGTGCGCGATGGCTGGGAGCCACTCTGCGCGTTTCTCAATGTGCCGGCGCCTCAGGGCAAACCGTTTCCGCGGCTCAATGATACCGCTACTGTGCGGCGAATGCTGTGGCTGAGTCTTATCGCACTCGCCGGGATACTGGCGGCGCTGGTGGGTTTGGTCTGGTGGTTTTTCCACCGCTTCACAAAGAGGACAAAGGCGGCAATATGAAGACACCCCGTGAACCAGCAGCTAGCCCGTGTACGGAACGAAGACAGCCATGATCGATTCGTTGTCGTTGGATCGACCCAATCTTTTCGACTATACAAAGGTTCGCCCCCTGTTCCAGGGTGTTCATTTGAGCTTGGTCATCGATGGCGTTCTGGCCGGCAACAGCGTGGGTTTGCTCTGGGTTGACGACTTCGACCACCCACGCACTGCCTTGATGTGGGATAACGCCTACAGTCTCTACGTGGTTGGCGAGGCCAGCAATCACGAATTCAACCAGGCGCTGGGCCAGTTTTTTGCATCGCAACTCGCGCCAGCCGCGCGGAGCCGTGGCATCGACGGCTGCCAGATCGTCTACAGCGATCCGGCCTGGCAGAGCCAGATGGCGACAGTCTTCCCAACCATGACGCTGAGCCACTATCCGCGCGTGGTCTACACCGTGGGCGAGCGGCCATTATCCGGCTGGCGAAGCCAGCTTCCATCCGGCTATGCCATGCGGCCAATCGACCACTCGCTGCTGGCAGACCCCACGTTGGGCAACCTGCCCGACCTGGTCGAGGAGATCGAGCAATGTTGGCCTTCACAGGGACGGTTTCTCACCCACGGCTTTGGTTTCTGTCTGGTGGGCAATGGGGAGATCATCTGCCGCTGCACCGCTGAGTACGTGAGCGCGGGCAAGTGTGGCATCGGCATCGCCACGGCGGAAAAGCACCGGCAACGGGGATTCGCCACGCTCACCGCCGGCGCCTTTCTCGACGAGTGTGCGCGCCGGCAGATCACGCCGTATTGGGATGCGTGGTTACGCAATACAGCATCGGTGGCGACGGCGGAGAAGATCGGGCTGCACAAGGTGCAGGAGCACTGGGTCTTTGTGGGGCCATTGGCGTAGGTGCAAGACTTGCGCTATCACTATCTGTCTACCGAAACCACAGGCGAACGAGATATGCACTACTTGAACCTGGGCATCCTGGCGCATGTGGACGCCGGAAAGACGAGCCTGACCGAGCGTCTGCTCTATACGACCGGTATCATTCGTAAGCTGGGCAGCGTCGATGAGGGCAGCACGCAGACCGATTCGCTGGCGCTGGAGCGGCAGCGCGGCATTACGATCAAGGCCGCCGTCGTCTCCTTCGCCATCAACGAGGTCACGGTCAACCTGATCGACACACCTGGCCACCCGGACTTTATCGCCGAGGTGGAACGCTCGTTGAGCGTGCTCGACGGCGCCGTGCTGGTGATCTCCGCCGTCGAAGGTGTACAGGCGCAGACGCGCGTCTTGATGCGGGTGTTGCAGCGTCTGCGCATCCCGACCCTATTGTTCATCAACAAGATCGACCGGAGTGGGGCGCAAGACGAACGCCTTTTGCAGAGCATTGCCGAGAAACTGACGCCAGCCATCATCCCGATGGGAGCGGTCAGCGGGCTGGGTACGCGCACTGCGCAATTCACGCCCTACGCTGCCGGCGACGTTTCGTTTACTGCCGCGCTGGTGGAACGGCTAGCCGAACAGGACGATGCCTTGCTCGCCGCCTACGTGGAGGATGCCACGGCCATCTCGTACGACCACCTGCGCAGCGAGCTGGCGGCACAGGCCCGGCGGGCGCTCGTGTATCCGGTCTTCTTTGGTTCGGCCATTACCGGCGCGGGCGTGGATGCGTTGATCGCCGGCATTCGAGAGTTGCTGCCGGCGGCCACGGGCGATGTGGATGGGCCGGCTACGGGAGCAGTGTTCAAAATCGAGCGCGGTGCTGCCGGGGAGAAAATCGCCTATCTGCGTATGGTTTCGGGCACGGTGCGCGTACGGGACCGGGTGACGTTTGGCCAGGGGCAAGAGGGGCGGGTGACGGCGCTCAGCGTATTCGACCGCGGGCCAGCTGTGCAGCGGGCGGCGGTCAGCGCCGGACAGATCGGCAAGCTCTGGGGGCTCAATGAGATCCGCATCGGCGATACGATTGGCCCGGCGCAAACGACTGCCGGACGCCGCTATTTCGCCCCGCCCACGCTCGAAACAGTGATCGTGCCGCGCCGCGCAGTCGACAAAGCTGCGCTTCACAGTGCGCTCACCCAACTCACCGAACAGGACCCGCTCATCAACCTGCGGCAGGACGACCAGCGGCAAGAGTTATTTCTATCGCTCTATGGCGAAGTGCAAAAGGAAGTCATCCAGGCAACGCTGACAAACGACCACAATATCGAAGTCGAGTTCCGTGAGACAACGACCATCTGTATCGAACGACCCGTTGGCAGTGGGGCGGCGGTCGAGTTCCTGGGCAAGGATGACAATCCCTTCCTCGCCACGGTTGGGCTGCGCATCGAGCCGGGCGCGCTCGAGTCTGGTCTGGAGTTCAGGTTGGAAGTCAAAGTCGAATCGATGCCACTCTTTGTCTACAAAGCAGCCGAGGATTTCCGCCAGGCGATGGAACAGACGGTGCAAGAGACGCTATGCCAGGGTCTCTATGGCTGGCAGCTCACCGATTGTATCGTGACGATGACACACTCCGGCTATGTGTCGCCGTCGAGCACGCCGCGCGACTTTCGTCTGTTGACTCCGCTGGTTTTGATGAGCGCGCTCCAGCAGGCCGGCACAGTCGTCTGTGAGCCGCTGCACCACTTCCACCTGGAGCTGCCGGCGGACGTGTATGGAAGGATGTTGCCCGTGCTCGCCCAGGTGCGCGCCGCGCCGGAAGCGCCGGTCATGCGCGATGCGACTTGCGTGTTGGAAGGCGAGATCCCTGCCGCGCGGGTCTATGAGCTGCAAAAACAGTTGCCGGCGCTGACGCGCGGCGAGGGCGTGATGGAATGCGCGTTTGCGCGCTACGAACCGATGCGTACGCCGTTCCCAACCCGGCCCCGGTCGGATTACAACCCGCTCAATCGCAAGGAATACTTGCTGCATGTCTTGCGGCGGGTCTAGCGCGGGTCAAACTGATTGATAACGATCTCTTCGTCGGGGAATTGCGCCACCAGTTTGAGTGTGCCGCCCATCGCGGTAATCATCCGCTGGAGGGTGCTGATGTGCATATCGGCCTGATTTTCCATTTTGGACACAGTGGCCTGCTGTAAGTTGAGCCGCTCTGCCAGTTGCTGCTGAGTCAAGTGGCGTTTTTGACGGAGGTCTTGCAACGCCATCTTAAGCAGCATTGCCTGGGCCCGCTCTTCGATCCGCTCCCGTCGTGCTTGCGGCAGTTTTTCTAATAATGCAGTAAACGATTTAGCCATTAGATCAAGCCTTCCCTTCCTAATGTCTGTAAGTGTTCGTCGTAAAGCCTGTCGGCTATCGGCACATACTCTGTATACCAGTGGTCATTGCCGGTTTTATCACCACCGATCAAAAGAATGGCAACACGCCGAGGATCAAACGCATAGAGGACACGATACGGTCTGCCCTGATGCTGAACACGCAGTTCGCGCATGTGCGAATGTCTGGAGCCTTGAATACCAGAACAATAAGGAAATGGTAAGGATGGGCCACGCACCTCAAGGAGCCGAACGTACACTGCGACCGATTCCTGCTCCTCGGCGGTTAGTCTGTCCCACCAGTTCCCGAATTCATCGGTATACTCGACATACCATGTCATACGAATCAGTCTATCACAGAAAGGATATAACTTCAAAGCTATATGAACCCTACAACTTCTTTACCGCTCGCCACCATCGAACAAGTGGACCAGATTCAGGAAAATATGATCGCCTATCATCGCGTCTACATTGGCAACCCCGATCTCATCCTGGTGGAAGATGATGAGGTCACCTGGACGACCAACCAGGGGCAGCCCGGCAACACTGTATTACGGTCGCGGCTGTCCAGCGACGGGCTTGACGGGCGCATCGATGATCTGGTCCGCCGGCTCGGGCAATCCGCCACCCAGTTTGACTGGTTTGTCTTTCCTAGTTGCCAACCTGCTGAGCTCGGCGACCGGGTGATGGTGCGTGGGCTGGCCGGTGGCCCGGATGGCCGTTGGCAACTGACCGGCAAGATTGGTGGGCCGGGTGGCAACTGGCTGCTGACCGACCTGACGGAACTCGCTCCGGCACCGGCGGTATCTGCGCGGTTTCGCATCGAACAAGTACGCGATGATCACATGCTGCGCGACTGGACGCGGGCGACGCTGGCCGGTTTTGCTGGAGTAAATGACCCAGGAGATGGGCTGGAAGAACATCCCTGCTACCTGGCCTATGCGCGTCACGGCTATGGTGGTGACGCCTTTTCGCTGCACTACATCGGCTATCTGGATGACCAGATGGTCACATCCGGCACGTTGTTGTTGGCAGGCGGGATCGCCGGCCTGTTTGATATTTCGACCCCGGTAGCTTACCGTCGTCAGGGTTTTGGCAGTGCGATCAGTTGGTGGATGCTGTACGAGGCGCAACAGCGAGGCTACGACCAGGCGTACGTCTGGTCGTCCAACCTGGGACGAAACGTCTATCGCGGCGTCGGCTTTGTCCCGATTGAGCTGGGGCTGCGCGAATACTCGTGGGAAAAGCGGGCCTTGCAATAAGAGGTGTTTGTCTTCCGCAGCGATTACGAAGTGCAGAAGTACAGTGCCGAGCCGATGAATGATGTCAGCGAAGCAGTAGCCCTGGTTGACCTGGTTCGTGACAAATACGCCGCCCGCGAATGGATCACCTGGGGCGTCACCCTACGGGGCGAAGACAAGGTGCTGGGGCTATTCAGCCTTCATGCCTGGAATCGCCATCACAACCGTGCCGAGATCGGTTATGACCTGGCGCGCAGCCACTGGGGGCAGGGGATCGCCACCGAAGCAGCCGCCGCCATCGTGCGCTTTGGTTTCGAGCAGTTGGGGCTACATCGCATCGGGGCCTACACGATAAGTGACAATCACGCCTCTGTGCGCATGTTGGAGAAGCTAAAGTTTCAACGCGAGGGAGTGCGGCGCGAGTACTCGCTGGAAGATGATGGCCTGTACCACGGCAGTGCAATCTATGGGTTATTGCGTCATGAATGTGGTTCGTATGGGCAAAAGGTTGGCGGTTCAATGAACGCAAAAGATAAATTGCCGGCAGAAGAAGCCGTCGGTGCACTCCTTGCAGAAGTCGAGCCGGGCACTACCTGCACAGCTATCCGTTCGATTGGCGCTAAGTTTGCTAATGGCTCGTTTCTGGTCGAGGCGACAACCCGGGGCGGAACACCGTTCCGCCTGGTGATCAAACGCTATGTCGACCAGGACACCGGCGCCGCAACCAAGGCCCGCCTGGAATACCGGACGCTGACCCTGTTACAGACGCACGGCGTCCCGGCTCCGTCACCCGTGTATCTGGACGAGGAGGGCCGATTCTTTGGCGCAGCGGCCATGGTCACCCGCTTTGTGGCTGGCCAATCCATGCTCTCGTCGCCTGATGCGTTGCACTGCGCACGGGCGCTGGCCCGGACACTGGCGCAGATCCATTCGGTTCCGTGTGACGATGGGACCCGGCGCTTTCTTCATGATGGCGACAAGTTGGCCTTGTGGTTTACCCATGCAGGAGCAATGCCCACATACATGGCCAATCATCCCGACGGGCCGGCTGTCTGGCAAGCGGTTCATGAGCGGCTGCCCCAACTTGAACCGGACCAACCAACCCTGGTCCACATGGATTACTGGATGGGCAACATCCTGTGGGATCAGGGCCATATCGTCGCCGTCTTCGACTGGGAGGAAGCCTCCTACGGTGACCCGGCTATCGACCTGGCTTATTGCCGTATGGATATGTTCCTGAGCAAGATGGGGAAAGCAGCGGCGGATGAACTGCTGGCCGTCTACGAGGCCGAAATGGGGCGGCCCGTCGCCAACCTGGCCTTTTGGGAGCTGGCCGCCGTCCCGCGGCCCCTACACGACCCGAATTGGCTGGCCGTCGTGCGGGAGGAACTGGCGCAGTTTGTCGCCAATATTGGCTAACGGGATTCTGTCAGGAATGCTCATTGGGGTCATCCACCCGCAAGCCTTCGTTGGAAGCTGCCCGATTGAGCAAGTTGTCTGTGGCGAAAAAGGTGATTCCCAGCTGATTCAAGGCAAGCCTCGCCTGATGAACATGGAGGCCCGCTGCCAGTTGGACGGCATCGTAACCACGTAAGGCATCGGTTTCGGCCAAACGCATGGCCTCATCAATGATCAATGTCGTTGCGGCGACTTTTCGGTGTCAGTCGCGGGTCTGAACTCTGCTCGTTTTTGAAAACTGGAGGTGATCAGATGATACAAATAGCTGAAGCATCAACAACTGGGCAAAACTCTTTCATCCTACGCCCGCCGACCGAGGAGGACATCCCCACTTTGGTAGAACTCTTCAACGATTGCGCCGAAGAAGAGGTGGGCGCCCGCCCCGCCACGGCAGAGGAGATTCGCCTGGAGTGGGAAGACCCTGGCTTTGATGTGGCGGCCAGTTCACGCGTTGCTGTTGACCACAACGGCGTGGTCGTCGGCCACGTTGCCGCCTACTGTTCGGCCCCCTATGTACGCAACTTCGTCAACGTGCATGTCCATCCCACCCGGCGCGGGCTTGGGCTGGGCAGCCTGTTGACGAAGTGGGCCGAAAAACAGGTCGGCGCCTTTATCGAACGGGCCCCGTCCGACACACGAGTGACCGTCGAAGGTGGCGCAGTCAGCACCTTTACCCCTGCCATCGAGTTTCTACGCGACCAGCATTACACTTACGTGCGCACCTTCTACGAGATGCGGATCGAACTGCACGGCCCACCCTCTCCACCCGTCTGGCCATCGGGAATCACCGCCCGCAGCATGATCCCCAACCAGGAGGAAGAGGCCGTCTACCGGGCAGACGTGGAAGCCTTCCGCGACCACTGGGGATATGTCGAGCAGCCATTCGAGGAGGATTTTCCGCGCTGGCTCCACTACACGCGCAACCACCCGCACTACGACCCAAATTTCTACTTTCTGGCCCTGGACGGCAATGAGATCGCAGGGATGTCACTCTGCCTGCCCAGGGACAACGAAGTTCCTGACATGGCGTGGGTCAACACGGTGGCGGTGCGCCGCCCCTGGCGGCGTCAGGGGCTGGCCCTGGCGTTGCTGCACCACACCTTTGGCGAGTGCTACCGGCACGGCATCTACAAGGTTGGCCTGGGTGTCGACGCCAGCAGTCTCACCGGCGCCACTCGGCTCTATGAGAAGGCAGGAATGCAAGTCTTTCGCCGCTACGACCGCTATGTAAAGGAACTGCGCCCAGGCCGCGACCTTTCGACCCAACAGGTTGACAGCTAGCTTCCGCCGCCGGACCGATTTATTGGAGCAAAGACGATGATCGAACTCATACCCGTTCAACCGTCGGAACAGACCGAATTTCGCCAACTGGCCGAAGCCTACTGGAAAGAGTTGATGCCCAAAGCCGCCGTGCTAAAGGACAGCGCCAGTCGAGACCGTCACTTTGCCGACTCCTTCCGCTGGGAGGGCGAGCAGGATCGTCCCTACTGGGCGTTGCGGGCGGGCGAACGGGTGGGCTTCGTTACGCTGTCGCGCAATGGGCAGTCAGCCTATATCGACGATTTCTACATCGTGCCCGGCGCCCGGCGACAGGGCCTGGGACGCAGAGTCCTGCAGGCGATCACCGCTCGCTTTGATAGTGAGTGTGTAACGCTGATCGAACTCAGCGTGCGCCTTGATAATCCACGCGGCCTGGCCTTTTGGGAGGCGATGGGCTTTCGCATTGCATCCTACCGGTTGCGTCAATACCGGGACCCAGCCACGGGGACAGGCTTTGTCGGTGGGCTGTCGTCCGATTTCACCTAGAGGCAGCTCGCGAGCAAACCACGGAGAATGCAATGAACACTGTACAACCACAAGAGATGGGCTTCTGCAGCCAACGGTTCGCGCGCATCAACACCGTCATGCGGCGCTATGTGGATGAGCAGAAGATTGCCGGGATCGTCACCCTGGTCGCCCGCCGCGGCAAGATCGTCCACTTCGAACAGGTCGGCATGGCCAATATCGAAGCCGGCCAGCCGATGGCGGCGGACACGATCTTCCGCATTTATTCGATGACCAAGCCCATCACCAGCGTTGCCGTGCTCATGCTCCTCGAGGAGGGCCACTTCCGGCTGGCCGACCCGGTGGCGGATTATCTGTCCGCTTTCAAAGCGATAAAAGTGCTGGAACGACTCCCTGAAGGTGGTGAGCGCCTGGTGGACGCCGAGCGACCGATCACGATCCACCACCTGCTGACCCACACGGCGGGGTTGAGCTATGGCTGGGATGAACTCGAGACAACCGATGCCCAATATCAAGCGCTGTGGCATGAACTCGACACCAATCCGGCCTTCACGTTGCAGGAGTGGCTTGAGACACTAGCGAAGATCCCGCTGCTCTTTCAGCCCGGTACGCGCTATGGCTACAGCATGGCGACGGATGTATTGGGAGGTTTGGTGCAGGCTGTGTCGGGCATACCCTTCGATGAGTTTCTGCGGGAGCGCATCTTTGCCGCGCTGGGCATGGACGATACGGCCTTCGACGCGCCGCCAGAGAAGCTCTCACGTTTTGCCGCCAACTACGGCCCACGCGAGGAAAGTGGCCTCAAAGTGATCGATGCGCCGCAAAGCAGCCGGTACGCGCAGCCCACACGCCATCCATCGGGCGGAGGCGGTCTCGTCTCAACTACCGGGGATTATTTGCGCTTTGCCCAGATGCTGCTCAACCGGGGCGAGTTGGATGGTGTGCGTTTGCTTGGTCGCAAAACCGTTGAGTTGATGACGACCAATGCTCTACCGGCGGGGGTGTACCTCAACAACGATCCAACACGCGGGGCCAGTTTTGGTCTGGGCGTCAGCCTGCTGGAAGACGTGGGCAAAGTGCAACAGCTGGGTTCGGTGGGCAACTACGGCTGGGGCGGCGCGGCCAACACCAATTTCTGGGTCGACCCGAAGGAAGAACTGATCGGGATCATCATGCTCCAGTTTATGCCGAGCGACACCTATCCAGTGGTGGTCGATTTTCGCAACCTGACCTATCAGGCACTGGTGGCCTGAAGAGCATACATGGCTAAAGTAAGCCCACGTGAAAAGACTAGAGGCAAGAACTGCCTATCTGGTTCGTGCAGGAATCGGCTCGTTCTGTAGCGGATTGATCTTCATCAGCCTTGCGGCCTACTACGTGCGCACCATCGGGATGAATCCGCTGCAATTGGTGTTGGTGGGCACTGCGCTCGAAGCAACCGTCTTCTTGTTTGAAGTGCCGACCGGCATCGTGGCCGACCTGTACAGCCGGCGCTTGTCGGTGCTCATTGGTGGCATTCTGACCGGCATCTGCTACGTCTTGACGGGTCTTGCCCCGTTCTTTGGGGTGATTATCCTGGCCGAGATTATTCGCGGCATCGGGTCAACCTTTGGCAGCGGCGCCGAGAGCGCGTGGATTACCGATGAGGTCGGGGCCGGCCAGGTGCGCAATCTTTTTATGCGCCGCGCCCAGGTGGGACAGGTGTGCAATCTGCTTGGGATCTGGTGCAGTGTCGCACTCGCCAGCCTGTACAGCTATCAGGTGCCAATCGTACTGGGCGGGGGCGGCTTGATTTTGCTACACTTGTACCTGGTCTTTACCATGCCGGAGACGAACTTTACACCCACCCCGCGCCAGGAACGAAACACATTTCGGCAGATGGCTGCTACTTTAAGCGAAGGCGTTCATGTCGTCCGCACCAGTTCGATTTTGGCATTGTTGATGAGCACCGAATTGATCGCCGGCGCCGCCTCGGAAGGCTTCGACCGTCTGGTCGAAGCGCACTACCTGCAAAACTTGAACATGCCGGTGCTGACCGTGCCCGTGCTAGGCGAGCTCGACCTGATCGCCTGGTTTGCCATCTGGAACATTGCCGCGGTTGCGCTCGGGTTGACGGTGATCGAAGTTGCGCGCCGCCGCCTCAAAACCGACCACCCCGTGCAGACGGCCAAGACGCTGATGGCCCTGGACGCCATAATCGTCGTGAGCACCATCGGGTTTGGCTTGACCCGCAGCTTTGGGGTCGCTTTTGTGGCTGAACTCCTGCGCCATATCTGCCGTCAGTTAGGTGGTCCGATCCGCAACGCCTGGCTCAACCAAAATATACCAGCGAGCATTCGCGCCACGGTGATCTCGCTCAACGGCCAGGCCAACGCCTTTGGGCAGATGGCCGGTGGCCCGGGGGTGGGCTGGGTGGGGAATCGCTTTGGCCTTCGTGCAGCGCTCACCCTGGCGGGCTTTTTGCTGGCGCCGACAATCGCACTCTACGAGCGGACAATCCGTCAGCAGAACCTTCGTTCATCCCAGCCAGCAATTGTGGGGTATGACTCGATAGACGAATGAGGAGATACACATGACAAGCGACCTTGCCGCACCAAACTACACCGGCGACCTGGGCGATGGCCTCGTCTGTCGCTGGTCCACCGCCGCCGATGCCGACAAGATCGGCGGATTTTTGGGGCTGGTCTGGCGCGGCAGCACCGATGATCCGCCCCATCCGCGGGCTGTCAGCGAAACGCGCATGTACATGAGCGATGCTTTTCCCTTTATGGGCGCCACCGACTTTGCCCTGGTGGAAGATACCAACCGGCCTGGCCATCCGGTTGTGGCCTGTGCCTGCTTTTGGCGCCATCGCTGGAGCTTTGCGGGCATCGAATTTGGCGTGGGCCGGCCCGAAAATGTGGCCACCGATCCGGCCTATCGCAACCGCGGGTTGGTGCGGGCGATCTTTGCCATGCATCACGCCCGCAGCGCCGCCGAAGGGCACCTGATGCAGGTCATCACCGGCATTCCCTATTTCTATCGCCAGTTTGGCTATGAATATGTGTTGGATTTGGGTGGCTACCGCATCACTTATCTGCCGCTCATTCCAAACAAAAACGAGGGAGAGGAGGAGCCGTACACGTTGCGCCTCGCCACGCTGGACGATCTGCCGCTGATCCAGGATCTGTACAATCGCGGACGGAACAACAGCCTGGTCTGGCATGAGGCGCCCGCCGCGTACTGGCGTCATGTGATCGAGTTCTGGCGCGATCCGACCCTCGCAGGGCAAGATCCGGTGACTGTGCCGCTCAACACCCGCTACCTGACCATCGTTCACCAGGAGTACGGCCCGTGCGGGCTTATTGGCCTGGCAGCCAAGCGGTGGGGATCGGATCTAGAGATCTATCATCTGGAGGTCACGCCGCGGGTGGACCTGGCGACGGCGATCCCTATGTTGTTGCGCCTGCTGCGCGGCGTGGGCGAGACAACCCCAAATGTACGCCCGGAAGCGGAGCCGTTCAACCAACTCATGTGGCTGCTAGGCCGCCACCATCCGGTCTATGAACTGCTGGGCGAAGAGCTGGCCCCGCGCTACGAGCCACCCTACGCCTGGTACATCCGCGTGCC
>JAHDWG010000716.1 GCA_023384495.1 Caldilineaceae bacterium | reverse complement strand
TGAACGGCTCGATCTCGGTGTTGAAGGCCAGGCTGATGGGCCACCAGTCGAGGAAACCATAGGGCGGTTCGTCGCTAAAGGTGGTGATGGCCGAGTTCTGGCTCTGCGCCAGCTCCATGTTCTGCGCCGTGAACGAGAAAGCCAGATCGATCTCATTGTTGCTGATCATCTGCACCATGGTATTCTCGTCCATGCCGGGCAGGAAGACCAGCCGTTCGACGCGGGGCAGCGGCTGGAAGCCGGTCACGGCGCCCCACCAATCCTGGCGTAGATCCCAGATCTTGCGCTGCACATCGGTGTAGACCAGCTCATACGGGCCGGTGCAGAGCGGCCAGCCCTGGTCGGGGTCATAGTTGCTGAAGGTGGAGGGGTCTTCGGCGGTCTCGTAGACATGGGCCGGCACCATGGGCACGCCCAGGTCGGCGTGGAAGGTGAGCTTGTCAAAGACAAAGCGGGGGTTGACGCCTGTCAACGTGATCTTGACGTTGCGCTCGTCGATCACCTCGGCGCTGGAGACGGTGTCGATGATCTCGCCCGCATAGCTGAGGTCAGGGTTGGCCAGCAACAGGTTGAGCGAGAAGGCAATGTCATTGGCCGTGAAGGGGGTTCCGTCGCTCCAGGCCGCGCCGTCGCGCACGGTGACGACTACTTCCGTGAACTCGTCGTTGAACTCGAAGCTCTCGGCTAGCCACGGGTGGAAGGTGTCGCCGATCATGTTGTAGTAAAACAGGCCTTCGGTGCAGGCCTGGGTATAGCCGCTGCGCGAAAGGCCCGGCGCATAGGCGTTGAATAGCTCAACGTCGGTGAATGCGCCAGGGTGCTCACCGCCCAGGCCGGCGGCGATCAGCGTGCGGTTGCGTGGCACGTCGGTGAGGCCGGCCGCGGGCGCTGCTGCTGCTGAAGGCGCCGCCGCCTCCCCCTCACTGCTGCTGGGTGCGGGTGCGGCAGGCGCTTCCCCGCCGCCGGCGCACCCGGCAATCGCCAGAGCCAGAATCGCCAGCAAGGCCAGCGAAATATACCATCGTCTAGACATGGGTCTCCTCCTGAATTCTCGATTCTACGATTGGTGCACCAAACGACACAGGTCGAAACAGACTTCACCCAAATTGTTTTTGGGGGACCATCGAAAGCAACTTGCAAAGGTAGTATATCTGGTCTCCAATCCAGACGCAAAACGAGATTCATATTGTTTTTATACAATAATTCGCAATATTATATGCAATTCCTATTCATACATTTGACAGTCAGTGCTCGCTATGGTAGAGTGCCGCACACAACCAATGTGAGTTATCTTTGAAACCAGCAGTATAGTTACGATACGATCCTATGAGGTCTTCATGAGTCTGCGTTATCTATTGGCTCGTCTGCTCTTTTTTGTCGTCGTGATCTGGGCAGGCGTCACGTTGATCTTCTTTCTGCCTCGATTGGCGCCGGGCCGCGACCCGGTGCGCGAGCGGTTGGGCATGATGGCGGCCATGGGGGGGGTCAATGCCGAAAGTGTTGAGGCCATGGCCAAGGCCTATGAAGAGAAATTTGGCCTAGACAAGCCGCTATGGCGCCAATATCTAAATTATATGGGCGACATTCTGCGCCTGGACCTCGGCTATTCGCTGGCCAAATTCCCCACCCGGGTCGGCACATTGATTGCGCAAGCCATGCCGTGGACGATTGCATTGCTGACCGTTTCCACCCTGATTGCGTTTGCTGCGGGCACCCTGTTGGGTGGGTTATTGGCCTGGCCCTCGGCGCCGCGCGCGCTGCGCTGGCTGATGCCGCCCCTCTTTACCTTCTCGTCGATTCCGTACTTCATCCTGGGGTTGATTCTCATCTACATCTTCGCCTTTCAGCTCAAATGGTTCCCTTTGGGCGGCGGCTCGCGCACCATGACCATGCCATCGCTCACGGCCAGCTACATCCTCGAACTGGTCTACCACGCCATTCTGCCCGGCC
>JAHDWG010000151.1 GCA_023384495.1 Caldilineaceae bacterium | reverse complement strand
TGAGGAGGCAGTGCAGACGCTCCAAAAGCAGGGCTTTTTTGCCGCTCTGCGAGCCGATTCTTTCCAAGAAGATAAGGTCGTGATGGAGCCTCAGCCGGCATGAGCGCCCCTAAGCTTCACAAACTATCTTGGCTATCAGCTGCCATAACTGGTAAAAATTATCACGGAGGCATTTTAACGTGACTGTTCTTGTAAAAGAAAATGTGACCGAAAGCGTCGCTGGCTTCAGCGAGCAGATCGTGCGAGCGCTCTCGGCGGCGCGCAACGAGCCGGCCTGGCTGCTCGAACGCCGGCTGGCGGCGTGGCGCCTGTTTGAAGAGATGCCCTGGCCCAAGCCCACCGATGAGCCGTGGCGACGCACGCGCCTGACTGGCTTTGATCTCGATAAATTTCAACCCTTTGCCACGCCAGCCCCCGATGCGGCGGATGCGCCCATCGACCCGCTGATCCAATTTGAACTGGACGAAATGGCGAGCGCCGCCAGCCTGCTCTTTGAGCAAGGCGCAGTCCGCTATCGCGATGCGCAGGAAGACCTGGTCAGCAAAGGGGTCATTTTTACCGATCTTCAGAGCGCGGTCCATGCCCAGCCTGAGCTGATCCAACGCTATTTCATGACCCAAGTGGTTACACCCGAACTCAACAAGTTCACCGCGCTCCACGCCGCGCTGTGGGACACGGGCGCGTTTGTCTATGTGCCGGCCAACACGAAGGTGGAGCTGCCACTCCAGATCATTCTCAACCAGGGCGAGGGGGTGGGTGGTTATCATCACACGCTAGTGGTGGTGGAAGAGGGCGCCGAGGTGACTGTTGTCGACGACCTGCTGGGCGGCAAGGAGGCCTTCCAGGCCGCGGTGGTGGAGCTGGTGGTGGGTGACAACGCCATTGTGCGCTACATGAATCTGCAAGACTTCGACCACACAACGTGGAACTTCCTCACCGGGCGGGCTGCGGTTGGCCGCAACGCGAATCTGCGCTGGATCCAGGTGAGTTGGGGCAGCCGGCTGACCAAGGCTTTCCTCGACCTCGACCTGCACCAGCCGGGCAGCGACTCGGAGTTGCTGGGGATCTACTTCCCCATCGGGCGCCAGCATATCGACCACCAGACGTTGCAGTTGCACCGGGCGCCCCATTGTCGTAGCGATTTGCTCTTTAACGGCGCGCTCAAAGATCGGGCGCGCAGCGTCTATATGGGGGTCATCAAGGTGCTGCCGGGGGCGCAGAAGACCGACGCCTACCAGCGCAATGGCAACCTGATCCTCGACAGCCGAGCGCGCGCCGACAGCATTCCCGGCCTGGAGATCGAGGCCGATGATGTGCGCTGCACGCATGGCGCCACCGCCGCCCAGGTGGAAGACGAATATGTCTTCTATCTCATGGCGCGCGGGCTGAGCCGGCCCCAGGCCGAACGGATGATCGTCCAGGGCTTCTTCCAGGCTGTGCTCGACCGAGTGCCGGTGGAGAGCGTGGTGGCCAAGCTCGAACGGGTCATCGAACGCAAGATCGGTGGGTAGGGATAAAGACAGTACACGGATTCCGGTTTTTATCCGTGAAATCCGTACAATCCGTGTACAATTTTGGAACAGTTGCAGTTGCGACTTTTGTCACAGCATATCGGACGTGGGGTTGCTATAATTCCAAGCTCGGAGATTGGTTATCGCAGGTTGGGCAAAGCGGCCAATCTTCGGTAACCAAATCTTTGTTGACACGTAGTAGCGCCACCGAAAACTATGGAGTGCGTCGCACAGGAGAGCTACCGGCCCGCGCGACGCACTCCACTACCTCATCAGGGTTAAGTGCAGCGCTACCTGACACATAGTGTTAACTCTGAAAGTTGTTTTGCGCAGCGGAGGCTGCTACACAACCATGATCGCTCAGCCTAGAATGGATCAAGTGGAGCAAATCCGCGCCGACTTTCCGATTTTGCAACGCAAGATCGGAAACAATCGCCTCGCCTATCTAGACAACGCCGCCACTAGCCAGAAGCCGGTTGCTGTGTTGCAGACGATGGACGACTATTACCGGTTGCACAACGCCAACGTCCACCGTGGCGTGCACACACTCAGCGAAGAGGCGACCGCGCTCTACGAGGGCGTGCGCGGCAAGGCGGCGCGCTTGATCAACGCCCCCCACGAGCGCCAGATCATCTTCACGCGGGGGACGACCGAAGGCATCAACCTGGTTGCCAACACCTGGGGGCGCGCCAATCTGGGGCCGGGCGATGAGGTGCTCATTACCGAGATGGAGCATCACAGCAATATCGTACCCTGGCAGATGTTGCAGCAACAGCTTGGCTTCACTCTGCGCTATATCCCCATTACCGACGAGGGGCTGCTCGACCTTAGCCAACTGGGCAACCTGTTGACCGAACGCACCAAGCTGCTGGCCTTTGTCCACGCCAGCAACGTGCTCGGCACGGTCAACCCGGTGGAGCAACTGGTAGCGGCAGCCCGGGCGGTGGGTGCGCGCGTCTTGGTGGACGGCGCCCAGAGCGTTCCCCATATGCCAGTGGATGTACAGGCGCTGGACATCGATTTTTTGGTCTTTAGCAGCCACAAGCTCTGTGGCCCCACCGGCGCCGGGGTGCTCTATGGCAAGCGCGAATTGTTGGAGGAGATGCCTCCCTTTTTGGGCGGCGGCGACATGATCCGCGAGGTTCGCCTGACGGGCAGCCGGTGGAACAGCGTGCCGCACAAGTTCGAAGCCGGCACCCCCTCGATTGCCGAGGTGATCGGCATGGGCGCCGCGTTCGACTACTTGCAGGCGCTCGGCATGGCGTGGGTGCATAAACATGAACAGATGCTCACCGGCTACGCCTACGAGCGGCTGAGCCAGGTGGAAGGGTTGCGCATCCTCGGCCCCGGCCCCGAACAGCGCGGCGGGCTGATCGCCTTTACCCTGGGCGACATCCACCCGCACGACCTCTCGGCCGCGCTAGACAGCGAGGGCATTGCCATCCGCGCCGGACATCATTGCGCCCAGCCCGTGCATGACCATTACGACATTGCCGCAAGCGCACGCGCCAGCTTTTACCTGTATAATACGGTGGAGGAAGTGGACCGATTGTGCGATGCGCTGGTCAAAGCGCAGGAGATTTTTTCACTATGACCCTGGTCAGCGAAATGGTTCCCAAGCCGCTCTCATCCTTTCGGTGATCCAAGTCGTCATGACCAGCTTTCGGCTCCACTCGCATCTGTTAATTTCATGTCTGAAGTTGAGCGTCACGAAGCCTAAAGGGAATTATGGACGCACTTTATCGCGAAGCGATTCTCGACCACTATAAACACCCCCGGCGCAAGGGTCATCTGAGCGAGCCCGACATCCAATATCATGACCACAACCCCTTTTGCGGGGATGAGCTGACCATCGAACTCAAGGTGGAGAATGGTGTGGTGGTGGACGCCGCCTTTGATGGGCGCGGCTGCGCCATCAGCCAGGCCACGGCGAGCATGTTGATGGAAGAGATTGTGGGCAAGTCCACCGAAGAATTGAAAGAGGTGGATAAGCAGTACATTCTAGACTTGTTGGGCATAGAGATTGGGCCGGTGCGGCTTAAGTGTGCGTTGCTGTCGCTTAAAGTGCTCAAGGCCGGCCTCTATGGCTTAGAAGAGTGGCCGGAGTGAAAGAATTTTAGATTTTTGAGTGCTCTCGGTTTTGCCGGAAATGCGCTTGGCAATCCAAGAAGAGCGTATTGCCGTCCAAGGCTGGAGAGCCGATTTTGGATTTGGAATGTCCAGACGCGTTCCAGTCGCTTTTCTCAAATCCAAAATGACCTGGGGGTCGTCTATGAGCGAATTTATCAGAGTTGCCAATGTAACCGATGTCCCCGTTGGCGGCAGGAAGTTGATTGAAGTTGACGATGTTCGTCTGGCGTTATTTAACTTGGATGGGACATTCTACGCGATCGAGGATGTCTGCACCCATGACGGTGGCCCGCTGGTGGAAGGCGAGATCGTTAACGGCTGCGAAGTCATCTGCCCGCGGCACGGCGCACGCTTTGACATCCGCACTGGCGCGGCGCTGAGCTTCCCGGCCTTCGAGGCCACGAACAGCTATGCAGTGCGCATTGACGGTCAGGACATCTGGGTCGAGTCGCCGATTTGACGGTGCAAGACACTGGCTGCACGGCCATTACTGAGACAATCGAGGAGAGAAAACATGACGGTACCAACCAGTGAAGAAGTATTCGACGTGTTGCGCGCCAATGTACGCGACCCGGAACTGATGATGAATGTGGTAGACCTGGGGCTGATCTACGAAGTCGATGTCACCGACAAGAACACGGTGGAGATCACCATGTCGCTCACCAGCCCGGGTTGCCCCGCCGGCCCGCAGATCATCTCGGATGTGCAGCGCGAAACCCACCAGGCCTTCCCCGAGATCGATGAGGTCAATGTTCACCTGACATGGACCCCCTTCTGGACACCGGAACGCATGTCCGAAGAGGCCAAGGAAGAGTTGGGCATCTACTGATTTTCTTCACATGTTAAACATCTTCATAAAACAGAGGGGGGGGCCGAAATCCGGTCCCCCCTGTTTTTATGGTCTGAATCCTGAGCATGGGATCTGGGCGCTTCGCCATCAAGATTCCCAATTGCGCACAGCCGCGCGAATGCTTTATGCCGGCAGAGCCGGGGGCGCAAAATCACCCTCGGCAGGCGCGCCCGGGCTGCCGTTGCCGTTCTGATCCGGCGTGGATGGAGCGTCCATGGGGAAGGCGCGTGCCAGTTGGCCGTAGAGATGATACTGGATCAGCAACGGTAGCAGGACACCAAGTGGCAGTGTGATCAGCCAGCCCACGCAGAGCAGAATGGCCCCGGCAACCACGCCTAGAAAGAAGATGATGATCCCCGCCAAAAAGGTCACCAACGCCACGGGGACCACACTGGCCAGGTTGTCGCGCGTCCAGCGATAGACAACCTCAAACCGAACACCACTTTGAATCTGTTCGTCGCGCAAAAAGGCCATCGTATAGCCCGGCGCAGCTACCGCCAGAAAGAGCCAGTAGAGCAGCGACAGACAGCCGCCACACAGCGCCATCATGCTGCCAAATGCAGACATCGATGCCGCGCCGTTATCACTGATGGACGTCCCAATTGCCGTAGGGACCGAGAGGAAGATCAGCGGCAACGCCCAGATAATGGCCACCACCACCAACTTGAAGCCGCGAATCAGGTCGTTGCCCCAATCATCCCAAACGGGAAGGGGCCGCGGGTCGCCGGCGCGCACGTTGTTCATGAGCCGCAACCCATACCCGACGATCAACATGATGCTCAAGAAATAAGCCAATCCCGAAGAGAGATTGCTCGCCACCGGCCACGGCATGATCAGGTAAAAGAGAAAGCTCGGCACGATCGCAACCAGCAGCGCAACCACAAAGCTGCCAATGTATACTCCGACGCCGATGCCTAGTTTTTCGAGCCAGTGCTCGTCTTCGGTGAAGAACGAGAACGCCTTGCCATAATCAATCATCTTTCACTCCTTCACCCCGTGATGGTCAGCTTTGCCGTCCGAAATTCTAGCACATTCAAGGCTGTCGCGGAAACTCAAATCGTTGTACACGACCCTCAACCTCCAACACTACGTCTTGGCGTCCGCTAAGTTTCGCAACCAGCAGGTAAAGCGTCAGTCCACCGCCAATGCATTGGCAATCTCATCGCGCACCCAGGCGTCATGTTCAGCGTGTGATGCTGCCGCCAACGCGCCCTTCGCCTCCTCAAAACCATGCCGCCGGTAGATTTGGCCCAACGCCCAAGCGGCGTGGCCGCGCGCCAGCGGCTCCGGGTCGCGCAGCGCGTGAAGCAGCGCCGGCGTCGCCTGCGGGTCGGCCCAATTCCCCAACGCCACGCAGACATTGCGCAACATACCGCGCCGCTTGGCGCGCAACAGAGGCGAACGCCGAAAGCGGGCGCGAAACGCGCCCTCATCCAGCCAGTAGGGATTGGCCGGCGAAAAACCCTCCAGCAGCGGGGGCGCTATCCGTTCTTCCTGCGCCGCCAACCCGGCCAACAACGGCGTGCGCGCCGGCAGGCGTTGGTTCCATGGGCAGACCTCCTGGCAGATGTCGCAGCCAAAGATACGGTTGCCGAAGTGGGGGCGCAGCATCCGCGGGATCGGCCCCTTGGCCTCTATGGTCCAATAGGAGATGCAGCGCTGGGGGTCGAGATGGAATGGCCCCACAAACGCATGGGTGGGGCAGGCATCCAGGCAACGCGTACAACGGCCACAGGTGGCAAGCGCCGATTCGCCATTGGCTTCAAGCTGCCACGAACCCACCGACTCAGATGGAACCAATCCCCGCGCAACGGCGTCAGGGGGTAACTCAGGGGCCTGAACGGGCCGGGGGGGTGGATCGGCGACGAGCAGCTCGGGCACAAGGAGCGTCGCCAGCAGCAGCCAACTGCCGTCGGCGGGGTGGATTGTGCAGCAGTTCTTGCCGGTGAAGCCAATCCCGGCGGCCTGCGCCCAGTCTCGCTCCAACACGGGGCCGGTATCGACCAGACATTTTCCTTGCGTTGTCCGGCCCGTCTGCCGGCGAATATAGCCATCCAGCGCATAGAGTTGCGGGCGGATGATCTCGTGATAATCATCGCCCCAGGCATAGGAGGCAATCAATCCACGACTAGGATCGGCCTGCGCCGCGGGCGGCAGGGCAAACTGAAAGTGGTTCACACCCAGCACGATCAACGAGCGGAACGCGGGCGCGCCTGGCTCGGCCAGACGCGCGGGGTCACGTCGTTTCTCAACATGGTGGGTCAAATAGGCCATTTCGCCGGCGCGCCCATGAGCCAGCCACGCGCTGAAGAAGCCAGCGTGGGGCGCCTCCGCCACCGGGGTGATGCGACAGTGATCGAACCCCAGACGGCGCGCTTCGACTTTGATGGCCTGGCTCAATGCCACTGCGCGACCCGCCCCTGCAACTTCCGTCATCGCATCTCCATGGGAATTACATACCACGACCAATCCGCCCAGTACAATCGAGTGGTTGCAATCGAGTGGTTGCAATCGAAAGCTTGCAATCGCGACGCCGGCCGGATGCAGACGACAAGGCAAACAGCGCCAAGGCGCAATGCGCGATTCATTGCGAGAAAACGCACAATTTGTCACAGCGTCTTCGATACAATAGTATATCAACTATACTGCGGTTGCTTTGAAAACCAGACTTTACGAAGATGCTTACTCCTTGATCTGACTCCGGTTTTCAAACAGAACTCAGTATACATGTGCGTTCACGAATGAGGATGTCATGCGAATTCTACTTTATACGGGCAAGGGGGGCGTGGGCAAGACGAGCGCCAGCGCCGCCACGGCGCTCCGCTGTGCGGAGCTGGGGTATCGCACTGTGGTGTTGAGCACCGACCCGGCGCACAGCCTCGGTGACAGCTTTGACATAAAGATCGGCGGCAAGATGACCTCCCTCGCGCCTAACTTATGGGGCCAGGAAGTCGACCTGCTGGTTCAGATGGACCAATACTGGGGACGCGTGCAAAACTATCTGCAAGCGCTTTTTGCATGGCAGGGCATGGATTCGCTGGTAGCCGAAGAGACCGCGATCCTGCCGGGCATGGAAGAGCTGGCGTGTCTGTTGCAGATCACGGCCCTGGCCGATAGCGGCGACTATGATGTAGTGGTCATCGACTGTGCGCCGACCGGATCTACCCTCCAGTTGCTTAGCTTCCCAGAGATGGCGCGCTGGTACATCGAGAAGATCTTCCCGTTCCAGCGACGGACGATAGAACTTGCCCGGCCTGTGGTCAAACGACTGACCGATATGCCCATCCCCGACGCCGCCATGTTTGACAGTGTGGAAGAGTTGGTCGGCTATCTGGAGCGGATCAGCCAGTTGCTGAGCGATAGCGCGATCAGCAGCATGCGGCTTGTGCTCAACCCCGAGAAGATGGTAGTGAAGGAGGCGCAGCGCGCATACACCTATCTCAACCTCTATGGCTATGCGGTAGACGCCATCATCTGCAACCGTGTTTTCCCCACCGATCTGACTGACCAGTATTTCACGCAGTGGAAGAGCGCACAGGCCGAAAACCTTCAACTGGTGGCGGAATGCTTCGACCCGCTGCCCATTCTGCGCGCCCCTTTCTTTGGGCAAGAGGTGACGGGCATGGCCATGCTGCGCCAGATGGCAGAGGCCGTCTTTGGCGCAGCGACCGTCCCTGGCGGCGCTGGCGACCCCACGATAAGACACTACCCCGGCAAGCCGCAAGAGATTGTACGGCGCGATGGACATTATGTGCTAAGTATCCCCATGCCGTTGGTTGAGCGCGATGAGGTGCATCTCCACCGCAGCGTGTTCGACGAGCTGATCGTCCGCATCGGCAACTGGAAACGCAACATCTCGCTGCCGATTGGGCTGGCGCGCCTCGATATCGACGCCGCCCGCTATGAAGGAGATTTTCTCAATGTCTATTTCGAAATCCCGCCGGAAAAGGCGCCCGTAGAAGCGGAACTGAAACCGAGCGGCTGGCAGAATCTGCGTAACCGGCTGCGCGGCCAATCGTGAATCGAGGCCCACCGGTCATCATGTCGGTTCTGAGATGATTTCTAATAATGCCCGTATCCTGCTGTTTACCTACACCGTATAGCATTTGTGGCATCAGAGTCAGCGCATGACAGACATCCAACGCGATGCTCGAATTGATGAAACCACGTTGGTCGCGTTGATCCAGCGAGCGCAACAACATGCCGACCCGGAGGCGTTTGATGGTCTCTATCTGCTGTACGCCGACCGGATCTATCGGTATTTGACAGTGCGACTTGGTAATACCGGCGCCGCTGAGGAGGTAACAGCTCAAGTGTTCTTGCGGTTGATCGAAAAAATCCATCAATATCAGATCGCCCCCAAAGACAATGCTGCGATCTTTACGGCCTGGTTTTACCGGCTAGCGCACAACAAAATGATCGATGTGCTGCGCCGGCAAAAGCAGCGCCGCCACGTCCCCATCTCCGTTGCCGAGATGATGCCCAGTGGCCAGTCGATGAGCGAGGCCGTTGAAGAACGGATCGACTTCGAGCATGTTCTGGAAAAGCTACAACTGCTCAATGAACAGCAACGTCAAGTCATTCTGTTACGCTTTGTTGAGGGCTTTAGTATCGCTGAGACTGCCCAAATTATGGAGAAGACCGAAGGTGCGGTGAAAGCCTTACAACATCGTTCTCTAGAGAGCCTGCGGCGTCATCTCAGCCGAGAATGAGAATTGCCGCCTCATCTCGATGAATCACCTTCTGTTTGCAGTCAATCTATCTGGAGTCAAAGTGAGGGTTCATGCCCTTTGATGAAGTACTAGCTCGCTGCCTTGATGACATTGATCGAGGCGCCAGCGTGGAAGAATGTCTTCGCCATTACCCCACACACGCGCACGAGTTGGCGCCCATTCTACGGATGGCTGCCCGCTTGCGTATGAGCCCACCCGCGCAGATGCCCCTGGCCGCTTTTGCGCGAGCGCGCGCAGCCGTTGCGGCGCAGGCGCTCTATCATCAACGGTTACACGAGTCGTTTCTAAACCAACCGGATGCACAGTTGGGCCAAGAGCCGTTGCCCCCCTCCTACCCGCCTATCGAGGCGCCCGCTTACGAGCCGGCGCGCCACGCCAGAATGCCCCGCTCCATCGCGCGGCCATTTGTCGTCGTGGCGCGCTGGAGCCACGTATTGGTGGCGGCGCTGGTTCTCATGGCGATCATTACCACCGGCCGGAACATTGCAAACAGCGCGCCAGGTTCGCTGCTCCATCCCGTTAAACTGACAGGCGAACGCATGCAGGGCTACCTGATGACACTGGGGGGGCAAGAAGCCCTCTGGCATGCCCGCCAGGTCCAGCGACGCCTGCATGAACTTGACCTGTTGTCCCGCCAAGGGCAGATGGACCCCACGCTGGTTGCTGCGGTGGAGCAACAGCTTCAGCGCGCGCTGGACGCCAGCGCGGCCCTGCCTTCTAGCGAACGCCAGCGCTTCTTCGACCAGTGGCTGGTTGAGCTGGCTGCGGTTCAGCCCAGTGAGGGCGCAACCGTCACAACCGTCGCCACGCTGGGACGCGTCATCGCAGTGGTCGAAGCCGCCGCCACTGAGCCGCTGGAACCCACAGTGTTGGCCCTGCCGACGCCAACCCTGCCCACCGAGACGGCAACGGCCATCGACACACCCTCCGCGCCGGTCGACCGCGAAGCGGGCGCAGCGCCCACAACCGATACCGCTACACCAACCAGCCCAAGCGGTTTTATCCCCCTGCCAACGCCAACGCCGACGCTTGCGCAGGCGCCGGCCACGGCAACACCCAGGCCACTGCAATCGGCGCCGGAAAACGAGGCCCCCACCGCCACAGAACGCCCCGCCGTCGACCCACCAAAGCAGACTGATTCCGACAACGGTGGCGCGCGCAATCCGACGCCAACGATAGCGCCGTCGGCAACGCCCACCACGCAACCGACAGCAACCTGGACGGCGTTGCCCAGCGCGACCAATACACCGACGCGTACGCTCACGCCGACGATTACGCTCACCATCACATCCACGGCAACGGTCACCGCCACGATCGAGATCGGTGAAACCCCAACGGTAACGGTTACCATAACCAGTGTTGCGACACCCACAGCGACGGAAACGCCGATTGGGCAGGGGGAGCCGCTACCGACCGAGACACTCACGTCGACGCCCACTCTGACCCCGCGCTGGACGCAGACACCTGAGGTGTGGGAAACGCTGGTTGTGACCGTAACGCCGACACCCACACAAAGCCCGCCGAGCGAGCCGACGACCCCTGTGGAGCCGTCTGCCACGGCCACCGAGACTGCGCCATCGGCAGACAGCCCCGATCCCTCTTCCGACACGCCGACGCCCGAAGTGGCCGCGACCCACGCGCCGGAGCAGGCCAATGCCGCACCCACCCCGTGGGCAACGCGCCTCCGTCATGAAGAGTGACATCCTTAGTACTTTTTTACATCCTTATCTTTGAACCCGTTTGCCGCCTCCGTCCGTTTATGATATACTGGCCAAATTCTAGATTCAGTTGCCCGTAAACTGCCCATATCAAGCCACCGGGCAAGTTCAGGACGCCACAAATTATAACGCTATGATGGACACACCCACCGGTCGCATGCTCACCCCTTTGTCCACCCTTGTACGCCGAATTGCCGTTCTACTTGGCTTGTTGGTCACTGGCGTAGCACTGGGGGCCTGCACCCTTCCGGTAGCGCCGGCAAACGCCAGGCCTCAAGTTGATGCATTCAATGGCGCTATCGCCAATTTGGACGCGTATGTTCTGCCCACACCTGCGCCCACTACCCAGCCTGATCTGAGCATTGTCATCGCCACACAAGGCTCACGCGCCAATATTCGTGGCGGCCCCGCCACAGACTTTCCCATTGTGGGGAAGGCCAATCCGGGGGAAGCCTATGAGGTGGTGGGCAGGAGCGAAGACAACACCTGGTGGCAGATCTGTTGCATCCGTATCGGGGCTGATGGCAATCCGATTGCCGACGACGCCGATCAGGATGAGGATGGGTGGATCGCCGACTCGGTTGTGCGGCTGGCCGGTGAGGATGAGGCAGTCGGCATCACGCGCCCGGTCTTTACCGCCGATTTGGCCGCCGAATGGGCCGTGAACTGGGAGTGCGGCTCTGAGCGCTGCGAGGTGGCTCAGTGTACGGCGACCGTGCAGGCGCAAGTTACGCGGGCCGCCAATCAACAATTGCTGCCGATTGAACATCAGGTGACGTGGGACGATGCCTGCTTTGACACCGATACCTGGGTTTTCGAAGTGAATCAATATTCAGGAAAGGAGCGCACGGGCGAATACCAAGACAATTTTCTCTATAGTTACTGGCTAGGCCGCGAGCCTGGGCGGGCCAATGGGGTCTTTACCTTGCAGGACGAACGGGCCGCGGCGGTCTATTGTTCAGGCCCACACGAAGTCGAAATTGAAGAAGGCGGTGGTTGGACGACCGTCTATGAAGGCAATACCTGCCATGATGTGCAGACTGGCATGCTTGTCTATCTCTCGTACAACAAGCGATGGCTCTTCACCGGTGAATACGAGGGAGAATCTTACGAGCGAGCCTATTTTGGCGATTACGAGACGCTAGAGCAAAAGCTGGTGGAGACCACCGCCGAATTGCTCTTTGTCGAAAAGAGGCGTTAGCGAGACCCACACAATGGCAATGGCGCCATTTGATCCAGGTCGATCTATTTTGAAAGGAGTAATCGCTTGACGCAACTCACTTCGAGCACCTATGTTATTCGTTCTATCCGTCCTCGTCTGCGCGGCGCTTATCTACTATTAGCTGCGCTCTTATTTATGGTTTTGGCGCCGATTGCGCGGGCAGACGCACCGCTGCCCACCCCGATTGTCGGCCCTCGTCTCAGCCCACCGGCTATCCCACATCCAGTACTCATCGACCCCGCCATCATCGCCGACCATCTGGAATCTCCCCCTGCCGCCGCGTTGGAAGCCGCAGCGTTCAACGACGGACGCGGCCAAGAAGCGCCGGGCCGCGGTATTCACCACGTAGAGACGGAGACGGGCAGCGGCTTGACGCTCTTCATCGAGGACAATGTGTGCAATGACTTCAATCGGCGTCCCCAATGGTCGGCGCCACGCCTGGCCGACATTGCAACCAATTGGTATGGAGGCTGGGCGCCGTTTGCGGTGGATAATCACGTCTATCGCAGCGCCAATGTGGTCTTTGCCCAAGAACGTGTTGTCGGTCCCGGACGGTACTATGCGGGCAATCAGCATTCGGCCAAGATCGCCAGCAGCCAGCCCTATGCCGCCGGTTTTGGCAGCCCTCTGTTCAACGCCCGCCCCGGCGCCACCGTGACGGTGAGCGTCAAATATCTGATCTTTGATCACGGCGGCAAGCCGCTCGACTGGGCCTCGTTGGGGATCAAGCCGGACGCCACCGGCGATGTGGCCGAGTATGTCAACGGTTATGTACGCGGGCGCTGGGCCGAGATGACGCACACCGTCACCGCTGGCCCTACCGGGCAGTTCATGGTCTTGCTCCAGGCGCACTCGCCCGCCGCGCTCAACTCGAACATCTATTTCGATGATGTGAAGATCCAGATTAACAACCGCTATATCAATCGCTGTTTCCTGGCGAACGACTAGCCTTACTAGATTTTACTCGCTCAACGCCTCAAACGCCGCCTCGGTCAGCCGTCGCTCCAAATCCTCGTGAGCGCGCTGGGCCAGGGCGGCGTTCTTTTTGGCTTTATCGCGGACAGGCAGCGAGAGTTCGGGCAGCAGCCCCATATTGGCCTTCATGGGCTGGAAATGTTTGGGCTCGGCGTGCGTGATGTAATGGAGCAGCGCGCCGGTCATGGTCGTTGGCGGCAGGGTCAGCGGCGGCTGCCCACAGAGGAGCCACGCCATGTTCACCCCGGCGATCAGCCCACCCATGGTGCTGCCCACATAGCCCTCTGTGCCCGTGATCTGCCCGGCAAAGAAGAGATTCTCGCGCTCGCGGTGTTGCAGCGTGGGCCGTAACACCGTCGGGCTGTTGATAAAGGTGTTGCGGTGCATCTGCCCCAGGCGCACAAACTCGGCCTGTTGCAGACCAGGGATGAGGCGCAACACCTCCTCCTGTGCGCCCCACTTGATGTTGGTCTGAAAACCGACCAGGTTGTAGAGCGTGCCGGCTACGTTGTCTTGCCGCAGTTGCACCACTGCATAGGGGCGACGACCGGTGCGCGGGTCGGTCAGCCCCACCGGGCGCATGGGGCCAAAGGCCAGCGCCTTCATGCCCCGGCTCGCCAACACCTCAATCGGCATACAGCCCTCGAAATAGCGCTCCAGCTCCTTTTCAAACTCGCGCAACTGCGTCTTCGGCGCAGCCAACACCGCGTCGACAAAGGTTTCGTACTCCTCTTTGTTCATGGGGCAGTTGATATAGTCGCCTGCCTCTTCGTTGCTGGCGCCCGCCGTTGCTGCCGAATCGCGGTCATACCGGCTCTGACGAAAGGCAACCGTCATGTCGATGCTCTCGGCATGGACAATCGGCGCCATGGCGTCATAGAAATAGAGATGCTGCTGCCCCGTCAACGCCTGGATCTGCGCCGTCAGCGCCGGGCTGGTGAGCGGCCCCGTTGCAATGATCGTTGGCCCATCGGGGATCGCCGTCACCTCGCTGCGCACCAATTCGATGTTGGGGTGGCCGCCAATCGCCGCCGTCACCGCCTCGGCAAACTCCTCGCGGCCCACCGCCAGCGCGCTGCCGGCGGGTAGCGCATGGGCATACGCCGTGCGGATGATGAGGCTGCCCATGCGCAGCAGTTCATTTTTCAAGATGCCCAACGCCCGATCGGGCAGGGTGCTGCCCATGGAGTTGCTGCAGACCAGCTCGGCCAGCCGGTCGGTCACATGGGCCTCGGTGGAGCGAACGGGGCGCATCTCATAGAGGCGCACGCGCAAGCCGCGCTCGGCAAGCTGCCAGGCCGCTTCGACGCCGGCCAGCCCACCGCCGATGATTGTCGTAGGTTCCTGCATGGTCATCCTTTCCTTCACCCCCACAGCTCACACACCGGCCAGCACGCGCACCGTGCAGTCTGTACGCGCCAGGGCGTCCTCGCGCAACATCATACCCAGGCCGGGCCGCATGGGCGGCTTCATCCGTCCGTTTTCCACCGCAAAGGGATGGTCGACCAGTTCCCGGTAAAAGCCCAGCGTGTAATCGCGCACAATCTCTTGCATCCACGTGTTTGTGCAGTGCGCGCCTAGATGGAGCGCGGCAGCCAGCGTCACAGGGCCGGTGCAGTCGTGGAAGATCACACCCAGGTTGTGCGTGTCGGCCAGGATCGCGATCTTGCGCGACTCGGTGATGCCCCCCGCCCAGGCGATGTCGGTCATCACCACGTCGCAGGCGCCGGCGGCGATCATCTCTTGCACGGCATAGCGGTTCATGAGCAACTCGCTGGCGACAATCGGCGTCTGCGTGGCCGCGCGCAGTTGGGCCAGCGTGTGCGGGTTGTCGGACTTCATCAGGTCTTCGATGAGCGCGGGCTTGTAGGGTTCCAGCGCCTCTACAATGCGCCGCGCCGGCTGCAACGCCCAGTAGCCATGCCCTTCGAGGATCACATCCATCTCCAGCCCCACCGCGTCGCGGATCTGTTTCCACGGCCGCAGCCCCGCTTCCACGTCGCGCCACGAGATGGTCTGCCCCCGGTTGGTGAGCGCAAAGGGGTCGAACGGCCAGATCTTCATGGCCGTGATCCCCATCGTCAGCAAAGATTTGGCCAGTTCGCCGGCGTCTTCATGCCAGGCGTCGTAGTCGCGATACTGGCTGGGGATCACATAGGGCTGCTGGCGGCGAATGCCGGGGGTGCCCTGTGCATAGCCGGCCTGGGCGCACGTGTTGTAGACGAGCACGCCGTCGGGGTGGCTGTTGCCCCCCAACACCTGCCAGACGGGCTGACCCAGATGCTGGCCCAACAGGTCCCACAGGGCAA
>JAHDWG010000150.1 GCA_023384495.1 Caldilineaceae bacterium | reverse complement strand
AGGGCGCAGAGATTGCACAGAGAACACCAAGGAACAACTCGATGGCTTGTTCTATGGACAAAGTCCTCTGTGTTCTCCGCGTCTCCTCAGTGTGCTGGTATGATGGATGCACAGCGCCGAACTCTGTGCATCTATGTGTTCCTGCTTTTCGCCGCCATTTTCACCGTGATCGGTGCAAGCATGGCAGCCGTAGTTCAAGGCGCGGCCGGCTCACGTAATCCCTGTTCGCGTAACCGCGCCTCGACCCACGCCCCATCTTCCTCGCTCAGGCCCGCCGACCGAGGGGCCGAATAATCCAGCAGCGCCTATACCAACGCCGCAATCCGTTCGGCAATCGCCTCGATGAGGATCTCCAGACAGCCCGGCGCCAGGATCGAGGGCTCCTCCTGATAGAGGCCCAGGCCGTAGCGGTCTTGCGGCAACAGATAGGCCACTTGGAAGTCGCCCGACAGCGGCGTGAGCAAGATCGGGTGCGCCGGGAAGCGGCGCCGCAGCTCAGTCTGGAGCACATTGTAAGGCTCGCCCCCGCAGGTCACCCAGATAGCGTCGCCCAGCCGGTGCACTGAAAAGTGATAGGGGTAGGTCGGCTCGTCGCGCAGGTAGCGGATGCGCAGCAGCCAACGGCGGGCGCGCTCCAGCCGGGCGCCAAAGTCGCGGGCGGCAATCGCATCGCCCCGTTCATCGGCCTCCTGTTGTTTGGTGCCCCAATCCTCCATCTCGGCCTCGAGCGCGGTGGCGTCGGGCAGCGGCTTCTGCGGCAATTGAACCGTATAGCCACCCCCCTGAAAGATGGTCGCCGCGGCCATACGCTCGTCACTCACCGGGCGGTGGCGCCAGTCGCCCAACGTGGCGCCCGAAATCACCGGCCCTTGGTAGACGAAGTCGGTAAGGGGCGGCCCCATGCTGTCGAGCGTGGCCAGCGCGGCGTACCCCAGTTGGCGGCCATTGCTATCGGCCACGGCGGTGTCGCCCTGGTGACTCTGGCGCGGGCCTAGTTCACCGCAGGCGCCCTGGGCATAACTGCACGGCGCGCCCGTGGTCGTCTCCACCACCTCGCGCATGGCGCCGATAAAATCGGGACTGATGAGCGTATTCTCCCACGCCAGTGTCGTCGGGTGGCAGGCATAGTTGACCACGGTTGCCTCCAGCGCGCCCTGGCGGTTGGTGATGCGGGCGACCAGCACCGTGTCATCCGCCGGGGGGGCGTCGGGGTTGAAGCCACAGGCGAAGATGACCCGTTCGCTGTCCCAAAAGTCGCGGTTGGTAGCCAGCGTGCATTTCCCCGCGGCATAGGTGATCACCACCTCGTGCAGATTGGCCACGGCCTGCACGACAATCGCCTCGGTCTTGGCAAAGAGTTCGGCCAGATAGGGCTCGCTCAGCTCGCCGCCGGGCAGGTGGACCCGGTTGCGGGCAAAGTAGCTCGATGCGTGCGTATGCGAAAAAGTGGTCAAGACATTCTCCGGTGGAATGCCGGCAGCGGCGCTCACGCGCTCGATCAGCGCGCGCTGCTGCTCATCCTCCATGCCGACGTGGTCCATCTCAATGCGGACAAAGGGCGCGCCGCCGCTGAGTGGCGCAAAGGCCAGTGCCTCGGCCAAGATTGGGCGGTGCACACCCGTGGCGCGGTGATGGCGTGCGGCGCCCCACATGGGGTGATAGATGCCCACGGGGGGTGTGATGTCGGCCCGCGCAAAGCCAAAGCGCAGGCGCGAGATGGGAATATGATGGGTGGTGGTGCTCTTCATATTGGGCAAACTCCGAACAGACGGTTGATAAAGTGATAAGATTTCCCCTACTCTGGTAGCATACGGCATTTTGCGCTATCGCCAAAATCGAATTGACTGGGGACCGGAATGAGTTGAATGATACCCCATCACCATATTGTCTATGTTTTCAGGTATGCGTTTTTCTCTACGAACCCTATCGATTATACTGAACAGGCAAGATGACCTGAGGTCACCGATTACGATGAAAATGGCGGCGTACAGCAGGGACACAGGGCACACAGAGGGCGCCCCCAGAGCAAACTGAGCTTTTCCCTCGGTATGCTCTGGGCAGTCTCTGTGCTCTCTGTGTTACGCTGTTTTGCCCTATTCTCACACAAATAGAGAAAGCACAGGCCTTGCCTACGATGAACAATGGCGCCTTGCTGACCGTCGCCGCGGCGCAATACGGCGTGGAATTTTTGGATAGCTGGCAGAGCTATGCCGATAAGCTGGCCTATTGGGTGGAAGAAGCGGCGACACAAGGGGCGCAGGTGCTGGTTTTCCCCGAATATGGCTGCTTGGAGCTCGCCTCACTCTTTCCAGCGGCCATCTACTCACATCTTCATAAACAGCTGGAGGCGCTGCAAGAATTGCTCCCCAGCTACATCCACTTACATCGCGAGTTGGCAAGGCGCTATGGCGTCTATCTGATCGCCAGCAGCTTTCCCGTCCGCATCAGCGACGGAGGATATCGCAATCGGGCCTACTTCTGCATGCCAGATGGCGAATGCGATTTTCAAGACAAGCTGATGATGACCCGGTTCGAGCACGAACTGTGGGGCATTGGCGCCGGTGGCGAACTCAAAGTCTTCCCCACGCGCTGGGGGCCGGTGGGCATCAGTATCTGCTACGACAATGAGTTTCCTCTCATCGCCCGGGGACAGATCGAGCTTGGCGCACGGGTGATCCTGGCGCCCAGCTGCACAGACACGCTGGCCGGTTATCATCGTGTGCGCATTGGCTGCCAGGCGCGTGCGATGGAGAACCAGTGCTATGTGGTGATGGCGCCGGTAGTAGGCGCTGTCGATTGGTCGGCGGCGATGGACATCCATATCGGCGCAGCGGGGATCTTCTCACCGGTGGATGTAGGGTTCCCCAGTGACGGGGTGCTAGCGCAAGGGGAAATGAACACGACGCGCTGGCTGCTGGCGGAGCTTGACCTCCACGCGCTCGATAAGGTGCGGTGTCATGGCCAGGTGCTGAACCACCGCGACTGGGACAAGCAGCCACGCCCGGCGGAACAGGTGCGGGCGCCGGGGTAGGGGACAATGGGCAAGTGAGCGATGGCCGGTGAACCATCGCTCTGCCTCAAAGAAAGATCAGCCCGGCGCGGGTTGCCCGCACCACGGCCTCGGTGCGGCTCTGCGCCCCCAGCTTGCCCATCACTGCATTGACATGAAACTTGACCGTGTGCTCGCTGATAGCCAAGCGGCGGGCAATTTCCTTGTTGGCCAAACCATCGGCCAAGCCGCGCAACACTTCTAGCTCGCGCGCGGTGAGCGGTTCAACCGGCGCCTCGATTGCGTCGGGTGGGGCGCTACGCGGAAATCCACCCACCAGTTGCGGATCGAGCACCAACAATCCCTGCGCCACAGCCGCCAGCGCCACGGGTAGGGACGCCGCATCCCCAGCGCGCGGCAGCAGGCCACGAACACCACTGTTCCATAGCCACGCAGTCTCGTCGACAGGCGCCAGCGCCAGAATGGGTGGAAGTCGCGGCGCGACGTCGGCCAACAATTCGAGCGCCTCGGCGGGGCTCCAACCAAGATCCCACAACACCACATCGGGCCGGTAGCTGCGCGTCTGTTGCACCAGGTCGTCCATTGGCGCGGCCTGCCCAACAACCTCAATCGACGGCTGGCTCGCCATCAGCGCGGACAAGCCTGCCCGCGCCAGCGGGTCGGCGGCGATGATGAGCACACGAATTGGCGTCATGTCGTGATTATGATGCAAGGAGCGCGGGGCGACAGTGAGCGTCCCAGCAATCACCGATGACGGCGCCGGTATATACGCCAATGAGTAGCCAACCAGCCAGTATGCGAACTGGCCAGTTGCCCGGTGTCAATTCGCATGATGTGTGGTATTATATATGCTGACAGGGCTATTTCCGTTCGAGGGGCTCATGTTGCGAATTCAATCGAAATTGGCTCGTCCGCAGCGACTTCAGCCGCCAAAGCAAGGGAGGCGACCGAAGTTGCTGTTGTTGCGTTCAGCCTGGTTCAACGCCAACCATCCCCCTTGAACGAGGAGACGCATTATGATGTACATTCCGTATATCAGCATTTGGGAAGCCCAGGAGCGTTATCAGGAGATGCTCCGTGATGCGGAGAATAGACGCAGGTACAGGGCAAGTCGTCAACAACGCCCGACGTGGCTTGCACGAGTCCTGACCAATGTGCAGCATCGCCTGGCCGACATGCTTCATGGTCTTCGGCCACCGCCGCATGCACCGGTGGCCCATTAACTCCATAACGGAGCCCACCATTGTCCCGACATCTTTGCTGGCAATGGTGGGCTTTTGTTGTACCGACTGACTTACCGTTCAGGGTTATGCAGGCGACACTCCGTTCTGCTGCGCCCACTGCATGGTGTAAAGGTTGTAATAGCGACCGCGTTGAGCAAGCAGTTCCTGATGCGTACCCAATTCGACAATCTGGCCCTTATCCATCACCACGATCTTGTCTGAGTTGATGATCGTGCTGAGGCGGTGGGCAATCACAAAGGCAGTGCGCCCCTGCATGAGCCGCTCCAGCCCCTGCTGAATCAGCTTCTCGGTCGTAGTGTCCACACTGCTGGTGGCCTCATCCAAGATCAGGATGCGGGGGTCGGCCAGCAGCGCGCGGGCAAAGGAAACCAGTTGGCGCTGCCCCACGCTGAGGTTAGCGCCGTTTTCACCCACATCGGTCTGGTAGCCGTCTTTGAGATTGCTGATAAATGTATGTGCGCCCACTGCTTCGGCAGCGGCCTGCACGTCGGCGTCGATGGCCTCGAGCCGGCCATAACGGATGTTATCGGCAATGGTTCCGTTAAAGAGGAAGGTGTCCTGTAAGACGATCCCCAGTTGCGAACGGAGGCTGGCCTGCGTCACATCGCGGATGTCGTGACCGTCGATCTTGACGGCGCCGCTTGTGACGTCAAAAAAGCGGGTGATCAGGCGGATCACTGTACTCTTGCCGGCGCCCGTCTCGCCCACTAACGCAACCCGTTCGCCTGGCCGAGCATGGAGCGTTACCCCGCGCAGCACCGGCATGTCATCCTTGTAGCGAAACTCCACTTCTTCAAAATCGACCGCGCCCTGGATGGGCGGCAGTTGGGCGGCGGCGGGCCGGTCTTTCACCTCGGGCTGAATGTCCATCAACTGGAAGATACGTTCGCAGCCGGCCATGGTGGCCTGATAGGTGTTGTAGCGTTGCGCCATTTCACGAATCGGTTCAAAGAAGCGCTCTACATAGAGCAGAAAGGCCACCAGCGTGCCGGCGGTCAGTGTGGCCCCGGCGCCGACGCTGCTAAAGAGCATCCACCCACCAACGCCCACCACGAGGGCCGCCGCCAACGAGCCAATAAAGTCTACCCCTGGAAAGAAGATAGCCGCCAACCGCACGGCATCCAGGTTGGCCTCGAAGTAAGAGCTGTTCAGATCGACGAAGCGGCGCATGTTGCGATCTTCGCGCACAAAGCTCTGCGTCACGCGGATCCCCGAAATCGACTCGTTGAGATAGCCGTTGATCAGCGAGAGGCGGGTGCGGGCAGCGCGATAGGCGTTGCGCACTTGCTTGCGCCAACTGTTGGTCAACAGAACCATGAGCGGCATCACGGCAAAGGCCACCAGCGCCAGTTGCCAGTTCATCACCAACATGGCCGCCACAATGCCCACCAGGATGAAGATCGAACGCGCGGTGCCCGTGATCGACCAGGTGATGAAGTCCTGCATGATGCCGATATCGCCGATCAGCCGGCTCATCAACCGCCCCACGCTATAGTTGTTGTGAAAGTTGAGCGAGAGCGAGTGCATATGGCGAAAAAACTCGCTGCGCAGGTCTGCCACCACCTTGGTGCCCACATAGGCCATGAGCGAAATGCGCACCCGTCCGGTATACCACTCGATCACGGCAGCCGCAATAAAGACAAGAGTCCAAAATCGTAGGTCAGCCAGCGAGCCAGCGCGGATGCCGTCGTCGACGGCGCGGCCGATCAGATAAGGGCCGGCCACACTCATGATCGACGAGATTATCATGGCGATGACTGCGATCACCGTCTTGGTCTGGTAGGGGCGCAGATATTGCGCCAGGCGGCCCAACAGGCGCGAATCGTAGGCGCGGCCAATCGCGTCGGCGTCTTCAGTGGGCAGCAAATCGCGAATGCGCTCTTCACGGGCGCGGCGCTCTTGCTCTTCCATTGTCAGTCGCGAGCCAAACAGCCATGAAAGACCGATGCGGGAGGATGAGGATCTATTTTGAGTAGTCATAGGTTGCTGTGTTATGACTTGCGCAGCGTCTGATGGTTATCAACAGAGACAAATTGGTCAACGGACAAACCTTCAGTCAAGGCTTGCGTAAGCCCTATGTGTGATGAGTTATGCCACGGCCATCTCTGTTGCTTGTCGCTGTTGCAACGCCAGAAATTCCTCTTGATCGCGCAATTGGAGGTCGTAGATCATGCGATAATGACCGCCCAGCGCCAGCAACTCGTCATGCGTACCTCGTTCGATGATCCGGCCCTGGTCGAGCACAAGGATCTGGTCAGCGTTCTTGAGCGTCAAGAGCCGCTGCGCAATCACGAAGGTAGTGCGCCCCTGCATGAGCACGGCCAACGCCTGTTGGATGATGTGCTCCGTCTCGGTGTCGACACTGCTGGTCGAGTCGTCCAAAATCAGGATGCGCGGGTTGTAGAGCAGCGCGCGCGCGATGGCGATGCGCTGTTTCTGGCCGCCACTCAGCGTGACGCCCCGTTCGCCCACGCGCGTCCGGTAGCCTTCGGGGAAGGTCTCGATAAAATGATGGGCGCGAGCGGCGGTGGCGGCGGCAATGATTTCGGCTTCGGGCGCGTCGGGCCGGCCATAGGCAATATTTTCGGCAATCGTCCCGTCAAAGAGAAATGGCTCTTGCAACACAATGCCAATGTGGCTGCGCAGGCTCTTGATCTGGAGACGGCGGATGTCCACGCCATCGACAGAGACAACGCCTTCAGTGGGGTCATAAAAGCGCGGGATCAGGTTCGTGATGGTCGATTTGCCCGAGCCGGTCGGCCCGATCAGCGCCACTACCTGACCTGGCCTGGCGACAAAGTTGACATCGTGCAGAATGCTGCGCCCCTGGCCATAGGTAAAACCCACCCCCTCAAAGCGCACCTCACCGCGTGGATTGTCCAGCGCTATCGCATCGGGGGCCTCGTCGATCTCGTTGGGCGTGTCGATAATCTCGAAGACGCGCGTGGCGCTGGCGCCAGCGGTGGCGGCCAGGTTGACTACGAAGCCCATATGCAACACCGGCGCATTCAGCATCAACACATACGAGATCAACGCAAAGAGCGTGCCAACTGTTACCTCGCCCGAAATTGCCTGAGGCCCGCCAAACCAGAGCAAGAGCAAAATACAGGCAGAGAGGACAAAGGTGAAGAACGGCCAATAGTCCGCCCAGAGATGGATCGCCTTGTAGCGCATCTCAAACCATTTGTTGTTGTCATGGTCAAACTTATCAAACTCATGCGGCTCGCGGGCAAAGGCCTTGACCACGCCAATCCCGGTCAGGCTCTCTTGCATGACCGACGAGAGCACGCCCATCTGGTCCTGGATCTTCTTAAACATGGGGCGGATGATCGCGCCAAAGCGCAACGCCGCAATCACCAGCATCCCCAGCGGCACCAACACCCAAAGCGCGAGTTGGCTGTTCTCCAAGAGCATGGCCGCCACTACACCCACCAACAACAAGACCGTCGCCAGCAGGTCCATCAAGCCCACACCGGTAAAGCGCTCGGTCTCAGAGATGTCGCCGGTAGCGCGGCTCATGAGATCGCCGATCCGCGCCTTGTCGTGAAAGGCAAAGGGCAGGTCTTGCAGCCGCTGATAGAAGTGATTGCGCAGATCGTAACCCACCCGATTGGAAAGCCACTCGCCGTAGTAGCGCTGGGCAAAGCCCATAATCCCGCGCACAACCGCAATGACCAGGATCGTTGCCGCCGCCCACAACAGGGCGCTGGCCCGCCCAGAGGTGATCCCATTGTCAATGGCCTGCTTGACCACCTGTGGCACCATGAGGTTGAGCAGTGTCGCCAATAACATCGCGCCATAGGCCAGCGCCATCTGCCGCCAGTAGGGGCGCAGATAACCCGCCAGCCGCTGATAGACGCCCAGTCGTTCCGAAGACATGATTCCTCCACACATGGGATAGCGGATTCTGAATAAGGTCGCGTGTCTTCACTGTATTCCAAATCCGGCATCCTACTTCTCTCGATAATGATAGTGATAGAGCGTTTGAAAGCCGGCGCCGGCATAGAGCGCTCGGGCCGGTGCGTTGTCATCCATTACCTGCAAATAGGCGTGGTGGGCGTCATAGAGTTGCGCCCAGATTGCCAGTGTGCGCAAGATGGCGGCAGCCGCGCCGCGCCGGCGAAACGCGGGCGCGGTGGCCATGCAGAAGACGCCAAGCCACGCACCCTCCAACACACCCAACCCCACCGCGGCCATCGAGCCGTCGATCCGCAGGCTGGCATAGGCGGTTTGGGCCGCGATGCGCTGCAAAATTGCCCGTCGTATAGGAAGACCGGCGTCATCCGCATGTTCCACCGCAGCGTAGGCGACAAACCATGCCTCGTCATACCCTTCAGAGAGCTCGACCTCGAACGTGGGCAGGAGACGCAGGGGCTTGGTCTGTTGGAAGATGGTTGGCAACGCCACCGCCTGCACAGCCGTCCGCGCCACCGAGCGATAGCCACGCGCCGCCAGCCGCGCATCGAGGTCGGCCGGCGCCGAGGCCGGTGAGAGTTGATAGCGAGGCGGCTCCCTACGCGCGGCGTAGAAAGCCTCCACCTCCGCCAACGTCTCATCGAGATCAGCGCCGGCCAACGGTTGGTTGGGCCAAACCGAATTGGCGCGCCGCGTGACGCCGTCGGTAAAGCGCAATCGCCACCCACCCAGATAGCTCACCTCGGCGGCAGGCCAGGCGTTAGTCGCCAACGTCTCCAGGTTGCGGATCAGAGCCAGTCGCGCTGCCTGTTCGTCCATGGCCACTGGTCCATCATCACTCGTCATTGGGTATTGGCCCATCGTTGCATCGTCCATCCCCCCAATACAACATGCGTGGCGCCTCGTTGCCTGGGCGGAAGAATGGTGCTTTCCAACTTTTGCTCGACTAGCTTGAACATTGGAATGCGGATCAACCCCGCCTATGCAGCTTGCGCCACGCACGAATCTACAGACTTTTTTTGGAATGTAGCCCAACCTCAATATGATAGCATAGCGCTTGGCGGTTGGCGAATTGGTATGCTACACTCTACACTCATGCAAACGAACGATATGCTAGGCTATCAATTACTCGATTCGGGCAACCAGATCAAGCTCGAACAGATTGGCCCCTACCGGCTTGTACGCCCATCACCCCAGGCGGTGTGGCCCCAGCGCCTATCCGAAGCCGAATGGCGGCGCGCCGATGGCGTCTATGTGCGCAGCAACGATGGAGGGGGTAGTTGGCAATGGAAACGCAAGGTTGAGCGCGACTTTGACATTCTCTTTAACAACCTGTCGTTCCGCATCAAGCTGACCAACTTTGGGCATATGGGGCTCTTCCCCGAACAGGCCGCCAACTGGGAGTGGCTGCGCGAGGTGATCCGCAAGCGGATGCAGCGCACTAACAACCGCAACCTGCATGTGCTCAATCTCTTTGGCTACACGGGCGGCAGTTCACTGGCCGCCAGCCAGGCCGGCGCCCATGTCGCCCATGTGGATGCGGCCAAAGGGGTGGTGGACTGGGCGCGCAAGAACGCCCAGTTGTGCAACCTAGACGAACGCCCAATCCGCTGGCTGGTGGACGATGCGCTCAAGTTTGTCAAACGGGAAGAGCGCCGGGGCAACCTGTATCAGGGGTTGATCCTGGACCCTCCCTCGTTTGGCCGCGGACCCCAGGGTGAAGTTTTTAAGATCGAAGACGATCTGCTGCCCTTGCTGGATGCGTGCAAATCACTGCTCGACAAAGATGCGCTCTTGGTGCTCTATAGTTGCCATACGCCGGGTTTTACACCACTGGTTATGGAAAATCAACTGACGCCGTTTGTACACGGTCGCAAGGGCAAGATTGAAAGCGGTGAAATGACCATCCCTGAGGTCGGCGGGCGCCCCCTGCCCAGTGGAACCTATGCGCGCTGGCGGGCGGAGGAGTAAGCAAGCCTCGGTGAATCAAATTACAAGCCCGCAAAATCAGCGGGTCAAAGAGGTGGCAAAGCTTGCCAAACGTTCGGTGCGCGACGAACGCCGCCTGACTGTGGTCGAGGGGCTGCGTGAAGCAGGTCACGCCCTCGCCAACGGAGTCATCCCCGTCGAGGCCTATTTCTGCCCCACCGTAGTAAACCCGCCCGACCGACCACTCTTTTCCCAGCTTCGGGAGCAACTGGTCGCACAGCCAGGTGTATTGTCCTTTGAAGTAACGCCCGACGTCTTTGCCAAACTGGCCTACCGCGCCGAAAGTGACGGCGTCTTGCTCGTTGTCCCCTATCTGGATTGCCAACTCAGCCGCCTACCCCTACGAGATAATCCGTTTCTGTGTGTGATCGAAGGGGTAGAGAAGCCGGGCAACCTCGGCGCCATTCTGCGCACGGCGGATGCGGCGGGCGTGGACGGCGTGATTGTCTGCGCGGGCGCCACCGACATCCACAACCCTAATGTGATCCGCGCCAGCCTGGGTGCGCTCTTCACCGTGCCCGTCGCTGAGATCCCTTCTGCTGGGGCCATCTCCTGGCTACACGAAAAGAACATTGCAATTGTAGCGACAACGCCTACAGCGACCACCCGCTACACCAACACCAACCTCACCGGCCCGGTGGCAATCGTCATGGGAAGCGAGGCGACGGGGCTGGGCGAAGCATGGCTCGCTGCCGCCCAGTTACAGGTAGCGATCCCCATGTTGGGCGCCAGCGATAGCCTCAACCTCGCCACGGCCACAGCGCTGCTGCTGTATGAAGTTGTCCGGCAGCGGCATAGCCACCCAGACGTTGCGCCGCCTATGAACCGGCGGTGAGCACATTCGTTAACCACCCTTAACTCGGTGACAAACCCTTGTTAGCGAATCGCTTCACAGCGACCAAGCGCGCCTGAGCCATTTTTCCTCTCGTTTGCCCCTTGAATTGAAACCGCTCTTGTGCTATTTTTAATCCCGCTACGCGCGGGCGTCATTCGCCAAGCGCCGTTTGCAGTCGGGGGGAAGCAGTGCGTAGAGTCCCCTCCCGTGATGGGTAGATGGGCCGTCGCCGCAAGTCGTTATGAAACCGGTTTCATAAGGAGATCCCATGATTCTCGAGTGGATGCAAATGACGCTCGCTATTATGATCGTCATCCCCTGTGCGCTGTTGGTGGGGCTTGTCGCCGGCCAGCGCACACCACAGCAAGATTAGCGCGTTCACCATCGGCAACAGCTTTGGCCGCAGCATCGGTCCGATAGGCGCTGCGGATAGGCACATAGCGTGTCGGTGATAGCGTGCAGCCCTCAAAGATAGGCGGCGCCCTCACCGCAACTGGAACAGGTTCCAATCCATACCCTTGTTTGATTGTTTCAACCATTCAGAAAGGATTTGCAACAACATGGCAAAAGCTTCAAGATGGGCTATACTACTGATGGCGGCAACGCTCCTGGCGATCAGCGCCTGTGCGCCCATTCAATCAGGCGCAACCGCAGGGGCAGGCAGCAACGCAGGAGATGCGCCCGGTTCGCTGGTCATCTATTCAGGGCGGAGCGAAAACTTGGTTGGCCCCATCATTGCGCAGTTTGCCGAATCCACCGGCATTGATGTACAGGTACGCTACGGCAGCACATCCGAAATTGCCGCGGCGCTCCTCGAAGAGGGGGCCAATTCGCCGGCGGATGTCTTCTTTGCCCAAGACCCAGGTGGATTGGGCGCGGTCGCCAACGCAGGGTTGGTGGCCGGACTGCCCGAAACCATCCTTACGCAGGTGAAGCCGGCGTTTCGCTCGCCGACTGGCCAGTGGGTTGGCGTCTCGGGCCGGGCGCGCGTGGTTGTCTACAACACCGATATGGTGACGCCGGCGGAATTGCCGGCTGACATTTGGGACTTTACTGCGCCCGAATGGTCAGGGCGCATCGGCTGGGCGCCCACCAATGGCTCGTTTCAGGCCATGGTCACGGCCATGCGGGTGATCTGGGGTGACGAAAAGACCGCCGAGTGGCTTCAGGGGATCCAGGCGAACAACCCAGTGGTCTTTGAAGGCAACTCGCCGATTGTGCAGGCGGTGGCCGCCGGCGAGATTGAAGTGGGCTTTGTCAACCACTATTATCTTTACCGATTCCTCAAGGAGGAAGGGGAAGGCTTCAAGGCCCGCAATCACTTTTTGACCGGTGGCGGCCCTGGCTCATTGGTCATGGTGGCGGGCGTGAGCCGGCTGGCAAATGGCAAAAACGAGGCCAATGCGCTCAGGTTTATCGAATTCCTGACGTCACCGGAAGCGCAGCAATACTTTACCGAGCAGACCAACGAATACCCGGTGATTGATGGCGTCGCTGGGCCAGAGGGTTTGACGCCAATTGAAGAGCTCAACGCCATTGATGTAGACCTAACTGACCTGGCTGACCTGCGCGGCACAACCCAATTGCTCAGTGAGGTGGGCGTGCTGCCGTAACAGGGCGAACGGTTTGTTCTGTTGACGTATGAGATCGTCGTGGCGACTTGAGTCGCATTCACACCTGAGCGCCTGAAGTCGCCACTCCTGTTGTAGGGATTGATGCAGATATTCGAGACAAGGCCTTCAACCTACCGGTTGCGCAGCCCGTGGACTGCGCTTTCCAGCGCTTCGTTCCTCCTTTGGGGGGCGGGAGCGCTGGTTGCGATCGCGCTATTGTTGCCAAGCGTCTATTTGTTGATCCGCGCCCTGGGCGCCGGTGAAGAGGCATGGCAAAGCCTGTTGCGCTGGCGCACGGTAGAGACATTGGCGCGCACCTTGTGGCTGGCCGGCGCCGTAACGCTGCTGGCCATGGTAATCGCCGTCCCGCTGGCCTGGATCACGGTGCGCACCGATGTGCCGCTGCGGCGCGTCTGGGCGGCGCTGGCCCCGCTGCCGTTGGTGATCCCCAGTTATGTGGGCGCCTATGTGATGGCCTCGGCGCTGGGGCCGCGCGGCCTCTTTCAACAATGGCTGGAACAGTGGTTTGGGGTGCAACGGTTGCCCTCTATGTATGGCTTTTCGGGCGCGCTGATTACCTTGACGCTGCTCAGCTACCCCTATCTGCTGCTCAGTGTGCGTGCTTCTCTATTGCGCATGGACCCGGCGCTGGAAGAGGCGTCGCGTAGCCTGGGCGATAGCGCGTGGCGCACCTTTTGGCGGGTGACGATCCCCCTGTTGCGGCCTGCGCTTGGCGCCGGTGGGCTGCTCGTTGCGCTCTACACATTGCGCGACTTTGGCGCCGTTGCCCTCATGCGCTACGACACCTTTACGCGCGTAATTTATGTTCAATACCAATCGTTTGACCGCTCACAGGCGGCGCTGTTGGCGCTGGTGCTGGTGGCGGTTACCCTTATCTTTGTTGGGCTTGAAGCGCGCATTCAGCGGCGCGCCCGCTACTTCCAGGGCGCCACTGGCGGCGCTCGTCCGCCCATGATAGCGAGGTTGGGGGTCTGGCGTTGGCCCGCTGCGCTCTTTTGCGCGGTAATTGTATTTTTTAGCCTTGTGCTTCCAGCCTGTCTGTTGGTATACTGGTTGGTGCGCGGTTTGCGCGCGGGTGAGACGATCATGGCGCTCGGGTCCGCCACGTGGAATTCAGTGTTGGCATCTGGGATTGCCGCCGTCGTAATCGTTGTGGCGGCGATGCCGGTTGCGTTGTTGGTTGTCCGGCGCCCTGGCGTGCTGTCTCAATTGCTGGAACGGCTCACCTATTCGGCCTTTGCGCTACCCAGCATTGTGATTGCGCTGGCATTGGTCTTTTTTGGGGCCAATCACGCCTTTTGGCTCTATCAGACACTGGCCATGTTGATCCTGGCCTATGGGATCTTGTTCATTCCCCAGGCGGTGGGCACGGTGCGGGCGTCGTTGCTGCAAATACACCCTAGCCTGGAAGAGGCGGCGCGCGGGTTGGGCCGCAGCCCTATGCGGGTCTTTTGGAGCATTACCTTGCCGTTGTTGCGGCCCGGTCTGCTGGCCGGGGCCAGCATGGTGTTTTTGACCGCCATGAAGGAGCTGCCAGCCACGCTGTTGCTGGCGCCGATTGGCTTTCGCACGTTGGCCACGGCTGTCTGGTCGGCGGTCTCGGAAGCCTACTTTGCCGCGGCGGCGGCGCCCGCCCTATTGATTGTGTTGATGTCGTCTGTGCCAATGACCATCTTAATGTTGCGTGAGCAAAACCATGACCGCCACCACCGTTCGCTGTGAACAATTGAGCAAGACCTTTCGCCACACCCCGGCTGTCCGCGAGGTGAATTTGACCGTGAAGTCGGGGGAGATTCTCGCCTTGCTTGGCCCCAGCGGGTGCGGCAAGACGACCACCATGCGGCTGATTGCCGGCTTTGAACAGCCCGATGCAGGCTCTATCTACATTGACGATCGCCTTGTGGTAGGGCCACGCGTCTTTGTCCCACCCGAACAGCGCGAGGTGGGCATGGTCTTCCAAAACTATGCGCTCTTTCCACACTTGAACGTGGGGGACAACGTGGCGTATGGGCTCAAGCGGGGCGACAGTCGCAAAGCGCGGGTCAGCGAAGTCTTGGAAATGGTAGACCTGGGCGGGCTGGAGCGCCGGATGCCACATGAGCTTTCCGGCGGCCAGCAACAGCGGGTCGCCCTGGCCCGCGCCCTGGCCCCACGCCCACAGGTTCTGCTCCTCGACGAGCCATTTTCTGGGTTGGACGAAGGCCTGCGCGACCAGTTGCGGGGCGAAGTGGCGCGCATCCTTCGCAGCAGTGGCACAACGGTCATCTTTGTCACCCACAATCAGGACGAAGCGCTCTTTCTCGGCGACCGCGTCGCGGTGATGAACAACGGTTATGTCGAGCAGGTCGCGCGGCCTGAGGATCTCTATCTGCACCCGGCGTCGCGCTTTGTGGCCGAGTTTATGGGGGCAGCCTTCTTCCTCGACGGCGTGGCGCGCGCGCATGGGCTAGAGACAGAGCTGGGTTTCCTCGCCCAACCGGTGGCCTTCTCAGCCGGCACGCGCATCGAAGCGGCGGCGCGGCCGGACGATCTCACCCTCGCGCCCGACCCGGCAAGCACAGCGCGCATCCTCAACACCATCTATCGAGGCGGATCCTACCTCTACGAAGTTCAACTTCCTTCGGGCAATGTGGTGCGCTGCGAGGGTCCGCACACGGTCTGTTATGCCCCCGGCGCGGCGGTGCGGATCGAACTGACGCCGGGGCATCCACTATCTCACTTTGCCAAAGGATGAGATCTGGCGATAGGCCATAAGAGGATGGGCCTGAGTATGGTTCCAATGAAAAGCGAGATGGGCTGCCACCCATCTCGCCATGAGAGTGAGAATCTGCCTGGCCGGC
>JAHDWG010000149.1 GCA_023384495.1 Caldilineaceae bacterium | reverse complement strand
GCGCTCTCGATCATCCTGGCCAGCACCGGCGGTTGGGCCATCGGCATGAGAGGCATGATGGTCACCGTTCAGGGCGAGGATTACATGACCTTTGCTGAGGCCAAGGGGCTCAAAGGGTTGCGCATCTTCTATAAGTATGCTGTGCGGAATGCGCTGCTGCCCCAAGTGACGGGGCTGGCGCTCTCATTTAGCTTTATCGTCTCCGGCTCGGTGCTGGTGGAATTGGTCTTTGGCTTCCCCGGAATTGGTACGCTGTTGGCGCGCGCCATTGGTCAACTAGATTACTTTATGATCTACGGCATCGTCTTTATCCTGATCGTGGCCATCGGCATTGCCATGTTCATTATGGACATGATCTATCCCCTGCTCGACCCGCGGATTACGTATGAATGACAATGGACGAAAGATGATAGTCCATTGCCACAAGCTTGAATGAGGTAAACATGTCGAGGACGGCGCTGATTTTTCGTTACATCCGCCGCAACCCCAATCTGGGGATTGGGTTGACTATTCTTGTGATCTTGCTGCTCTTCTCGGTGATTGGGACCTTTTACACCGACCCGAACGGCGCATACCCGCTGGCGGCGCCGGCCAGCCGACCCCCTTCGCTGGAGTATCCGTTCGGCACCGACGGCCAAGGCCGTGACCTGCTGGCTGTAGCGGTGGCTGGCACCTGGCTGACCATGCGCATTGGCGTGATCGCAGGCGTGATTGGGGTCACGATTGGCACGATTCTCGGTTTCACATCGGCCTTTTACGGTGGCTGGTTTGACACGATCGTACGCTGGGTGGTGGACGTGCTGCTCACTGTGCCCGGGCTGCTTGTGTTGATTGTCATCGCCTCGTCGATTGGAGACCAGGCAGTCAACGCAACCGGGATGGCCTTTATCATCGCCCTGCTGGCGTGGATGGGGCCGACGCGCACCATCCGCTCTCAGGTGTTGAGCATGCGCGAACGCCCCTATGTGATGATGGCGCGGCTCAATGGCATGACAGGGCCCGGCATCATTTTTCGCGAGCTGATCCCCAACCTGCTGCCCTATCTGGGCGCCAGCCTGGTGGGCGCCACCACCGGCGCCATCTTTGCATCGATTGGCCTGGCTGCGCTGGGGCTTGGCTCGCTGCGCGATCCAACGCTGGGCGTCACTATCTATTGGGTGATGAGCCAAAATGCCTTCGTGCGCGGCATGTGGTGGTGGGCCGCCGTGCCAATCTCGATTGTCGTGCTGATCTTCATCATGCTCTTCCTCATCTCCGCCGGCCTGGATGAGTTGGCCAACCCACGCGTCCGCAAGGCAGTCTAGCCCATGACGCACTGGATTCAGGGTCAACAGCCGGTGGAAGAATTCTCCAAACCCATGGCATTGAAGGTGCAATGATTGCATGAATGATTATGTGCTGCGCGTAAAGAATCTGGATGTCCATTATTACACGGATGCCGGGATCGTCTACGCAAACAACCAAGTTTCGTTTGACCTCAAACCCGGCGAACGGCTGGGCCTGGTGGGCGAGTCCGGCTCGGGCAAGTCAACGATGGCGTTGGCGCTGTTGCGCATGATCAAGCCGCCCGGTCGCATCGCCGGGGGTGAGATGTGGCTCAACGACACCGAACTGACGCGCCTTTCAGAGGAAGAGATGCGCCAATTGCGTGGCCAGGAGATCAGCATGATCCCCCAAGGCGCCATGAACTCGCTCAACCCGATCCTGCGCGTGCGCGAGCAGATCATCGACGCCATGATTGACCACGACCTCAACTTGTCGCAGGCGGCGCTGCGCGAACGAGCCTATGATGCCCTCGATGCCGTCGAACTCAACCGCAAAGTCGCCGATATGTATCCGCACGAGCTGAGCGGCGGCATGAAACAGCGCGTCTGTATTGCGATCAGCATCGCCATGCACCCCAAGGTGATCATCGCCGACGAGCCAACCAGCGCGCTCGATGTGGTGACCCAGCGCCAAGTGATGCAGACGATTGGCCGCCTGCAAGAACGAATGGGCAGTGCGGTGATCCTCATCGGCCACGATATGGGGCTGATGGCGCAATTTGTCAACCGCATGGCGGTGATGTATGCCGGACGCCTTGCCGAGCTAGGCTCGGTGCAAGACACGTTCACCCATCCCTTGCATCCCTACACACAGCTACTCATCGAAAGCTTGCCGGTATTGGGCCATCGCGGCATTTTTAAGGGGATCCCCGGGATTACGCCATTGCTGCGCGACCTACCGCCTGGTTGCGTCTTCCACACCCGCTGCCCCAAGGTGATGAATGTCTGCAAAGAGCGCATCCCAGCCTGGAGGGAACATGGCCCCAGTCACTGGGCTGCCTGTCATTTGCATGAAAAGTGAATCGTGACGCGTGAGATGCATTCGGCAAGGCGTATTGCATCACGCTTCACTCCCCACCCTCAGGCCTCAATCAACGAGCAGAACCCATGACCCATTTACTCGAACTTCGCAACATTACCCAGCGTTTCAAGACCGGCACCGTGGCCGTTGACAACTTGTCGTTCCACGTGGAGAGTGACCGCCCCAGCATCATCGCGGTGGCCGGCGAAAGCGGCAGCGGGAAGACTACCTTGGGGTTGATTACGCTGGGCTTCTTGACACCGACCTATGGCGAGGTCCGCTATAAGGGCGTCGAACTGAAAGCACTTTCACGCCAGGGCCGTGTCGGTTTTCGCAAAGAGGTGCAGGCGGTGTTTCAAGACCCGTTTGCAGTCTATAATCCCTTTTATAAGGTGGATCACATCATGGAGGTGCCCATCGCGAACTTTAAGTTGGCGGCTTCCAAGGCCCAGGCGCAAAAGCTGATGGAAGAGGCCCTGGTGAGCGTGGGCCTCCGCCCTGAAGAAACGCTGGGGCGCTTTCCCCATCAATTGAGCGGCGGCCAGCGCCAACGTTTGGCCGTAGCGCGCGCGCTGGTGATGAAGCCGCAATTGCTGATCGCCGATGAGCCGGTCTCCATGGTGGACGCCTCGCTGCGCGCCACCATTTTGGAAAGTCTGCGCAAAATGAACGATGAGATGGGCATCACCATCCTCTACATTACGCATGATCTGACCACGGCCTATCACGTGTGCGATTACATCATCGTCCTCTATCGCGGGTCGGTGATGGAGGCTGGCGATGTGGATACGGTCATCGCCAACCCCCAACACCCTTACACCCAGTTGCTCATCGATTCCATCCCCTGGCCCGACTTGACCCGTAAATGGGGCCAGCAGGAGCTGATCTCGACCGATGAGGATACGTCCGCAGCGTCGCGCACCGGCTGTAAATTTGCCGGGCGCTGCCCCTTTGTGATGGACAAGTGTCGCCAAACCCCGCCACCGCTCTATCAGTTGGATGAGGCGCGCGTCGCCAGTTGTTACCTATACGAAGACAAACCTGTTCTCCCCGGGGAGCAACTCGGCGATATCTTTGCCGCCGGCGCGCGGCTGGTGCGGGTGTAACAGAAGAAGCACGCCCTCGCTAAATCGCCACATGCACCTTGACCGAGCCGGAGCCCTTGTCCGCAGCTACGGCAAAGGCTTTGGCGATCTCCACAAACGGGAAGCGATGGGTGACGATCTGAGTCGGGTCGATCTTTCGGTCGGCGATCAGGTCGATGGCGGCCTGGAAGTCGGTCGCCATACCGCTGTAACCGTAGCAGTTCGAGCCGGTCACCACCGGCTCGGCCCAGACGATGCGGCTCAGGTCAACGGCCAACGGTTCGTAATAGCCGGCCACCAGCGTCACGTTGCCGCGTCGGCGCACAATCGCCAGCGCGTCGTCAAACTGCCTGGCCCCGCCCACCGTCTCCACCACCACGTCCATCCCCATGCCATTGGTCTGCTTTTGCACCACTTCGCGCACGTCCGCCTGGGTAATATCCACCACGTGATCGGCGCCCAACGCACGCGCCAACTCGGCCTGCTGCGGATATTTGACGGTGATGAGCGTCTCTTTCACCCCGTTGGCCACGGCAACCGCCAGGCAGAGCAGGCCAATCGTGCCGCCGCCGATGACGGCCACGCGGTCGGCGTGGGTGGCCTTTGCCTGCGCCAACGCCCGCACACCCACGGCCAGCGGCTCGACCAGCGCGCCCTCTTCATCACTCACGCTGTCAGGTAACTTGAAGAGCGCCGAGGCATGGGTGGTGGTGTATTCGGCAAAACCGCCGTGGAGGTTGTGCGAGACCCCTTTGCGCTCCAGACAGTGGTTGTATTGCCCCGTGCGGCAATAAACGCAGTGCCCACAGTGCGAAAAGCATTCAACGGCCACTCGATCACCGGGGCGCACATTGGTCACCCCTTCGCCCACCTCCACCACGACGCCGCAAGTTTCATGCCCCTGGGCGTGCGTGTGCGATTGGCCCCAGTGGCCGAAATAGCTGTGTAGATCGCTGCCACAGACGCCCACACGGGTGGTCTCAACCACGGCATGCCCCGGCGGTGGGGGCAACCGCTCCACCTCGCGCAGGCCAATCTGGCCAATACCTGAATAGATTGCCGCCTTCATGGTTTGCATATCGCGTGCTCCTCGTTCCACTTTGTGTTATATTTTGATCCACACCCTGAGCGGCCCCACGGTTGCGAAGCCCAGAGCTTGGGCAATCGAAAGCTCTTCACCACCCTCATACCCAACCAAGGGCAAACCGGGGAAGGCCGCCATTGCGCCCGCCACACAGCCGGCCCAGAAATGGGCGCTGTCTGCAGCCGGCGTGAACACATTGGAAAGCCCAACCACATCGTCTGTTCGGCTGGCCACCGCGCCGGCCACAATCCGTCCCTGGTCGTATGCGGCCAGGATCGCAATGGCCTGGTCGGCCAGCAGTCTGGGCAAAAAGACAGGCGGTCGGGTTTCTTCGCCGGTTGGCCCCTCCCACGCCGCTTCCCATGCCGCCAGCGCCGCCGCGTCTTTGATACGCGCCCAGCGGATGCCGGTGCGTTCGGCGCGCGGTGGGGGCAGCGTGGCCGGGCGCCACAGCCAGTGCGCCTCCACCACGACCTGAAAACCGGACGCCGCCAGATCGAGCGCGCAGAAACTGTCCTTGACGCCCCAATCGCCCGTAAGGCCGCGCGCTTCGAGCAACGCAATCGCGCGCAGCTGTGTCGATAGGTCGCGTGGCCGGGTGAGCGTCACCACATTGGGGTAAAAACGCGGCGTTGGCTGATGGTTGACCCAGAGATCGGGGAGAAACTCGCCCGGCCGACCGTGGGCGCGGCAGACTGCATCGCACCAGATTGCATTGTTGCGAGCGGCCTGAACCATACGTTCGTCCATCATTGCATCCTTATCGTGCGCTTGCTATGAAAGTACGGCAAAACAGCGCAACACAGAGGGCACAAAGAGTGCACAGAGAACACAGAGGTTTTTCTCTGTGTTCCTGCTGTACGCTCCATTTTCATCGCTTATCGGCGCGCGTGCGAGCATGGCGGCTGTGTGAAAACAAGCGTTACTCCAAGGGGTAAGCATCTGCGCAAAGTCTGGTTTTCAGAGCAACCGCAGTGTAATGTGAAGGTTTCTCGTGTTGCGACAGTTTTGCAGCATCGACAACCATACCACGATCCGGCCAAAACTCATAGCTTCTCAAACGCACAGCAACGGCGCTCAGGTGGCTCCCGATCCGTCTGCTGACAATGGGATGCACCCAAGGGTGCTTCATGTTCAGTCGCCTTGGCGACTTTTCACTATCAGGCGCGGGTTTTAACCCTACAAAAGTTCGACCGCCGCAACCGGCTGGACGCAAGTGAGGTTTGGTGATACCATAGCCGCAGGTGTCAGACCGACGGGGTGGATCGCCGTGCGCCAACCTGTGCCCTGTCCATTTGTGCCCAAACAACGTAGCCCCAAACAATCAACTGAGGAGTATTGCATGACCCAATATCGCACCGCCATCATCGCTTGTGGCACGATCGCGCGCGTGCATGCGCGCGGCTGGCTTGGCGTGCCCGGGCAGCCCACCGCGATCGGCGCGATTGCCGACACCAATCCCGACGCCCTGGGCGAGTTTGGCGATTTCTTTCATGTGGGCGAGGAACATCGCTATACCAATTATCGCGAGATGCTCGACCAAGAGCGGCCCGACTTTGTCGATGTCTGTTCGTGGCACCAACAACACGCCGAAATGGTGATTGCCGCCGCCGCGCGACGCCCCAAGGCGATCATCTGCCAAAAGCCGATGGCGGTCGACCTGGGCGAGGCCGACGCTATGCTCACGGCCTGTGAGCGCAACGGCGTCAAGCTGCTGATTGCGTTCCAGCGCCCGCATCACGCCACCTGGCTGAAGGCGCGCGACCTGATCCGCCAGGGCGCGATTGGCAAGGTGATGCAGGTTCAACTGGATGACGGCGGCAATATCCTGAACACAAATTCGCACAACATTCGCCTGGCGCTCTTTCTGATGGACGAGCCGCGCGTCGAATGGGTGATGGGCGCCGTCGAGCGCACCACCGATCAGGTCGAGCGCGGCCTACCCGCCGAAGATGCGTGCCTGGGGCTGGCCCACTGCGAGAACGGCGCCACCATCCTGATTCAGGGCAACCTGGTGCGCGGGCTTGGGCAGGGCTGCCGCGTGATCGGCAGCGATGGCATCATGGAGCTGGATACCACCCGCCATCCCGACAGCGAGATCCCCACCGATCTGCCCATGTACATGCCCGAAGGCCCCTCTGCGCGCTACAACTACGAGATTGGCGAAGTACGCTATCTCAACAGTGCGTCGAATGGGTGGCAAACGGTGGAAGCGCCGTGGCATGATTGCTGGAGTCACCAGTGCCAGGAGGCAATCGACTGGGTCGAGGGCCGTGTCGAGCAGCCCATCAGCGGCGCCGGCCACGCCCGCGCCGTTCAAGAGGTGATGATGGCGCTGTTTGAGTCGGCCCGCAAACGGCAGCGCATCTATCTGCCCCTCAGGACGCGCGTCAACCCGCTCAAGCTCATGGTCGAGCAGGGTGACCTGCCGGTCGAGTGGCCGGGCCGTTACGAGCGGCGGGCGCGCCTGGTGCGCGGCGAGGGAATGTCTTGGGAGCAGCGGGCAACCTGACATTGCCGGGTGCAAGTCAGGATTCGAGGCGATGGCTGCGCCAGGCCGCCTCGAATCCTGACCCAACTGGTATAGGCTTACCCCTTCAAGGCGCCGGCCAGCAGGCCGCGCATAAAGAGCCGCCCCAGCAGCAAATAGACCACAATGGTGGGCAGGGCGGCGATCAGCGCGGCGGACATCTGCACGTTCCACTCGACGCTCCAACTGCCGGCAATGTTTTGCACGGCCACATTGATGGGCGCCAGACGTGGGCTGCTCAGCACCACCAGGCTGATGAGATAGTCGTTCCAGATACTCGTGAATTGCCAGAGCAGCACCACCGCAAAAGCCGGCATCGAAATGGGCAACAGAATCCACCGAAAGATGCCGAAGAAGCCGCAGCCGTCGATCTTGGCGGCGTCAAGCAGCTCGTTGGGGATGCCGGCATAGTAGCCGCGGAAGAGCAGCGCCGTAATGGGGATGCCAAAGATGCAATGCACCATGATCAGCCCGGTCATCGTGCCATACAGCCCGACCCGTTGCAACAGCAGCACGAGGGGGATCAAGATGCCCTGGTAGGGGAGAAACATCCCCACCAAAAAGAGGATGAAGAGGGTATCTGCCCCACGAAAGCGCCATTTGGCAAAGACATAGCCATTGATCGAACCGATAAACGACGAGATGAGCGCTGCCGGCACCGTGATGACGACGCTATTCCAAAAGTTGGGCGAGACGCGCGTCCATGCTTCCAGCGCCCCTTCAAAATAGAGGCCGCGGGGCAATTCCCACATGCGGGTGACATTGACATCGGCGTAGGGTTTGAGGCCGGTAATGATCATAACATAGAAGGGCATCAGGTAGAAGGCGGCAAAGGCCAGCAACAGCAGATAGATCGCCCCCCGCGTCCATAGTCGTTGCAACATTATTGCTCCACCTCGCCGCGCATGCTGCGCAAATAGGGAATGATCAGAAACGCCGAGAGCAGAATCATAAAGGCGCCGATAGCCGCGCCGAGCGAATAGCGATAGGCCCCAAAAGTGGATTGGAACATAAAAAAGGCCAGCGTGTCGGTGGCGAAGGCCGGCCCGCTGCCGCTCATGGCCGAGACCAGGTCAAAGACGCGGATCGAATTCATCCCCGTGAGCACAATCGCGGTAAAGGTGACCGGCATCAGCAGGGGGATGATCACATAGCGATAGGTGGCGAACGCGCCGGCGCCGTCGATGGCCGCCGCCTCGCGCAGTTCGTAGGGGATGCCGCGCAGCCCGGCCAGATAGAGCGCCATCACATAGCCGGTGAACTGCCATGCCGCGGCAATCGTAACGGCCCACATGCCATATTCGGGATGCGAGTTCCACGTGGGCTGAAACCAATCCAACCCAATTTTGTCAAAGAGGAGATTGATACCAGTGGTGGGCTGCATGAGCCAACGCCACGCCACGCCTGTCACAATGCCCGACACGGCAAACGGGAAGATAAAGATGGTGCGGAAAAGCGCTTCCCCCTTGATCCGCTGGTCGAGCAGCGAGGCGAGGATGAAGCCGACCACAATGCATTGGGTCATGAACCCGGCGGCATAATAGAGCAGATTGCGCAGGTCGATATGAAAACGGCTGTCGCCAAACAGCCGCTCCCAGTTGCGCAGCCCGACAAAGGTGTAGTCGGGCACCTGGCTGTTCCAGCGCACCAACGAGATATAAAAGGTCCACCCGATAAAGCTGTAGATAAAGAGCGCGACGGCGATGATCGACGGGCTCAACACCAGAATGGCGATCAGCATATCGCGGCTGATGCGTCGCCGCCTAGGTTGAGTGGCTTTCGGCGCGACTGCGCTGCTGCGCTCTTGCACAGAAACCGTGTTCGTTGTGGCCAAGAGATTCTATCTCCCAACGTGTCGGAGGGGTGAAGCGTGAGAAATGAAGGGGGTATACTTTTCACCTATCACCCTTCACTACCTGTCACCCTTCACTCCTCGCGCTTCACCTGTCACCTTATACCGAATCGCTCGGTTCACTTTACATATGCACCGCCATTTCCCTTTGGCGCATACGTAAAGTGAACAACTGGATTTCGTATTACATGGCAAACTCGGCGTCGCCGGCTGCCTGCACCAGGGCAGCCTGCGCCTCAGCCACATTGCGGCGGGTAGCCAGGATGTTGATGGCAATGGCGTAGTCGAGCACAAAGCTCTGCTTGGCCGCCGCGCCATGCTGGATGCTGGGCACCAGCGTGTTGCTGCCAAAGTCCTCCATCGCCGAGAGCAGATACTCGTCGTAGACGCTCAGGTCGGGGTCGGTGCGGGCCGGGATCGAACCCTTGATGGGGTTGAAGGCGTCTTGCCCCTCGCGCGAGCCACAGATGCGCAAAAAGTTGACGGCATTCTCCCGGTGCGGCGCGCCCACGGGCAGGCCAAATGAATCCGAAAGCACCACAAAGAGGCCGGTGGTGTCGGGCGCCGGCGCCCAGTAATAGTCGGTAAAACCCTTGGACATGAGCACACCGTGCGTCCAGTCACCCATGATCATCATGGCCGGGCCATCATCGGCCACAAAGCGGTCGTTGATGTCGCCCCAACTGGTGCTCAGATAATCGGGATTGGCGTAATCATAGGCGCGGTTGAGCGTCTCCAGCGCCGCGGTGACGCGCTCGTCGTCCCACGCTGTCGAGCCGTCGAAGAGGCCGCGATAGGCGTCGGGGTCGAGCGTGGCGGTGAGGATGTTTTCAAAGACGTGGCCGCTGAAGTTGGGCTCATTCTCGGCCACGGCCAGGGCAGGAATGCCGGCCTCTTGCAGCGCCGCCGCAATCTCAAAGAACTCAGTCCATGTCGCCGGCGGGGCAGAAGCGCCCACCGCTTCGAGCTTGCTGGGGCGATACCAGAGCACATTCGAGCGGTGGATGTTCACCGGCACCGACCACGGCTTGCCGTCGTAGGAGGCGATATCGATCAGCTCCTGGGGGAAGACATCGTTGAAACCCTCCTCCTCGTACAGCCAGTCCAACGGCTCCATGCGCCCAGGAATGACGTGGCTGTCGATCAGCTCGCGGCCCAGGTGCACCTGGAAGGAATCTGGCGGCTGGCCACCCATCATGCGCGTCTCCAGCAGCGCCTTCATGTTGCCACCCTGGCCGGCGCCGCCCGCCAATGCGGCGTTGACGATCTCCACATCGGGGTAGCGTTCGCTGAAGATGGCATAGAGGGCGTTGAGCGCTTCGACCTCACCACCAGAAGTCCACCACGAGAAGATCTCCAACTGGCCACCCCCCGCGGCGGCGGCTTCGCCACCGGAGGCTGCCGGCGCAACCGGAACCGCCCCCGGCGCAGCGCAGGCAGCCAATGCGGCAGCCCCAGCCCCCAATGCGGTGACTCTCATAAAATCACGTCGGTTCAAACGATTTGAAAAACGCATACCTGGACTCTCCTTTGACTCCAATGGACGTTCTATATGCATGCGCCACACCGGGCAACGCGATACTTAGCCATAGGGGCCGCCGTGGCAGGCGCACGAAATACGCTCGGAAGGTAGGAGCGCTCGTGGGATGAGCACACTAATTATAGTATGTTCTGATTGAGAAGGCAACAATGGCGGGCAGACAGGTAGGAAGGTGACAGTGGATTCTGGGAACATCTTGCGGTGAGTGCAGGCAAACAAAAGAGCGGACTGCCCGACGCAAATCCGCTCCATCTGCCCCCGGAATCGGCTATCAGCCCTTCAACGCGCCGGCCATCAGCCCCTCAATAAAGTAGCGCTGCATGGTGATAAAGATGAGGATGACCGGAAGGGTGGCGAGCACGGCGCCGGCCAACACCAGCCCATACTGGTCGCCATAGGGGCCGCGCAACGTGGGCAGCGCCAGGTTGACCACATAGAGATTGCGGTCGTTGAGCACAATCAGCGGCCACAGAAAGTCATTCCACGCCCCATTGAAGAAAATGATGCCGAGAACGGCAATCGCCGGCTTCAGGTTGGGGAGGGCAATGCGGAAAAAGATGCCCAGCTCCGCTGCGCCGTCCATGCGCGCGGCTTCCATCAACTCGGTGGGCAGCGCAAGACAATACTGGCGGGCGAGGAAGATGCCAAAGGCGCTGGCGGCGAAGGGCACGATCAGCACCCAATAGGTGTTGAGCCAGCCCCAACCAACCATCAGCTTGTAGAGCGGCACCAACAGGATCTCAAAGGGGAGTGTCAGGCTGACCAGGATGAAAATGAAGAGATAGCTTTTCAACGGAAATTCATATTTGGCAAAGGCAAACCCTGCCAACATACAGAGGATCAACGAGAGGACGCTCCGGCTGAGCGCCACAAAAAAGGTGTTAAAAAACCAGCGGACAAAGAGCGTTTCGCTGAGCAGCGTGACGTAGTTGTCCATAAACGGGTTGTCGGGCAGAATCTTAACCGGGAAGGTGAAGATCTCGTACTGCGGCTTAAACGAGGCGGAGATCATATAGATAAAAGGCACCGCAGTCAGGAAGACGGCGCCCAACAAGATCGCATTGGTCAGACCGATCAGCCCAAAGCGGCGCAGCCGATGGGCCGAAAGGCGAGGTTGTTGTACAGCGGATGTAGCAGCCATGACACATATTCTCCGTCACTCTATTGATCCTGCGGTTGCTTTGAAAACTGGCCTTCGTGAAGAAGTCTACTCCCTTCAGGCGACTCCGGTTTTCAAACAGAGCTTCGTATGGTTCACAGGAAGGCCGCAGACCCTAATCTTCGCGGAATGCGCCAAAGAAGCGCAGGTTGATGATCGCCAACGTCACCACGATCAACACCAGTGTGTAGCCAATTGCCGACGCGTAGCCCAAATTGAAATACGAGAAGCCGGTGTTGTAGAGATACATCACCATGCTGATCGACTGGTCGCGCGGGCCGCCGCCGGTAAGCAGATAGGGCTGAGTGAAGATCTGATACGAACCGTTGATGGCGGTGATAACCACAAAGAGAATCACCGGGCGCAACAACGGGATGGTGATGCGCGTCAGAACGGTGAACCAGTTGGCGCCGTCGATGGCCGCGGCCTCTTCCAGTTCACGCGGGATGTTCTGTAGACCGGCCAGGAAGTAAAGCGAATTAAGCCCCGTAAACTGCCAAATCAGCAAAAGGATAATTGAGAACTTGACCACTCGTGCATCGCGCACCCAGCCCACCTTGGCGTTGTCGCCAAACCATTGCATCAAATAGCTGTTGATCAACCCCGAATTGTAGTCATACAGAATGCCGAACATGAGCGCAACCACCACACCCGAAGTCAGCAACGGCACAAAGAAGGCCAGCCGGTAAAAGCTCTTCACATTCAGGTCTGGCACCAGCCACGAGTGCACCACCACGGCGAGGATGAAGGCGAGGGGAATCTGCAACAGCAGGCTGCCCAAAGCGTAAACGGTGGAGTTGATCACCGATTGCTTGAAACGTGGGTCGGCCATCAGATTGATGTAGTTGTCCAGCCCAATGAACTGGGGCGTGCTGATCCCCTGTTGCCGGTGGAAGCTAATCCAGAAGCTATCGATCACCGGGTAGGCCAAAAAAATGGCAAAGAGGACAAAGAAGGGGGCAATATAAAAGTAGGGAATGATCTTGAGGCGGTGTCGATACCACCACCGGCTAAACCCAGTGGGCCGTCCATCCGCCCGAACCGCTTTGGGCAACGAGGTGTGCTGTTCAACGGCCATTTGTGACTCCGTGTTATCGTTGCAAGGCGACGGGATGCGGGGTGCGTCAAACGTCAGCCGGCAGGCGCCTTCGACGTTTGACGTTCGACATCAGACGCCACCGCAGATGCGGGTGCGTCGTTCGAATCCTACAGCGACTTGATGCGCTGCAACTCGACCTCCAACTCGCCAAACAACTGGTCATAGTCGCTGCGGTTGTCTTGCAACACGGGCGTCAGGACGATATTCTGGAAGGCCGTGTGAAATTCGGGCGCCCAGGGCGACTGGTAGATGCGCGGCATCTGCTCGGCCAGTTCCATATACAGTTCGCCGATGACCTGGCCGTCGTAGTAGTCGTATGGCTCGTTGAGCACGGGGTGATCCAAGACGGGCTTGTACGACGGCGTAATCCCGCGCTGGATCGCGTCTTCGAGCACCGCTTCGGTCAGGTGGGTAAACTCGATTACCTTCCAAGCCTCCTCGGGGTGTTGCGCACCCTTGGGAATACTGACGCTGGTGCCGCCGTGCGTAGCCGTGGGGATGCCGGCGCCGATCCCCGCCGGCAGCGGCTGGAGGAACCACTCGCCTTCCTGGCCGGGACCGATCTTATCGTCGCGGCCCACTTTGCCGTTGTGCCACGGCGCGCCCATGGTGGTGGCGATCTGCCCCTGGCGGAATGCCTCCCAGTAAATCGGCGGCGCCCAGGTCGCATCGCCGGTGACCGGGGCAATCGAGGCCACTTCCAGGTCATGGATCATGCTGCGCTGGTATTCGAGGATCTCTTTGCCCAGGTCGTTGATCCCACCAAAGTCGCCGTTCTCGTCAAACATCAACCCGCCGGCGGCAAAGAGCATGATCTGGAAATCGCCGCTGTGTAGATCGTGGAACGAAATGACCGACATGTTCTTCTCGGCCTTGAGCGCGGCGCCAGCTTCGCGCAGATCATCCCACGTCGCAAAGGGCGTCTCGATGCCGATCTCATCAAAGACGGCCTTGCGCACTGCCAGGGCGCACGCGTTGACTTCGTTGCCGATGCCGTAGATGGCGCCCTGCCACGACCAATAGTCGACCGCCGATCCGAGCACCAGGTCATTCAACCGGTCGCCAATCAAGTCGGTGAGATCGCTAAAGCCCACCTCGTCGCCCTTGAAAAAGGCGGCGGCGCGCCCCTGCTCAACGCGCATGATGTCGGGCACACCGACCCCAGAGGAAACCGCAGCCAGCATCTTGTCGTGGATTTCGGCAAACGGCGCCACAATCTTGTTGAGCGAAATATGGGGGTTCTCTTCAAAGAAGCCATAGTTGTTCATGGCGTCTTCTAACCACTGGAGGCCTTGTTCCCAGTGGGCCCAGGCTTCGACGACCACCTGCGTATCTGCGGCGGGCGCGGCGGCGCTACCACCGGCGGCGGGAGCCGCGCTGGGTGCAGCCGGCGCGCAGGCCGCCAACGCCGCCATGCCGGCAGTTGCGGCGCCGAAGCGCAAGAAGTTGCGTCGCGTCAAGGTAACTCTGTTGCTCATTTGTTGTTCCTCACTTTGTTGAAAACGGTTGTTCGAGCACTTGACAGAACGGAGAGGACGTACAAAAAAATCATAAGACCGACGCCTACAGAATCAATTCACGTTTCATGGCGCCATACAGGCTCTGCCGTGGAGAGGACAGCAGAGCCTGCTGTGAATCCGGTAAGCATGATCAAACAGCGGTGGCCAGGAACGCCCAGCCGAATGCGCACGGGCAATCAGGCGTTGGCGATGCCCCTGTCAATGCTCACCTACACATGGCGACAAGAATCACGAATGACCAGTTTGGTCGGCGCCTTATGCAGCAGATGTTCGGGCGCCTCACCGCTAATCAAGTTGATTAGCAGCTCAGCGGCAAGTTGCCCCATGGTCGTTAACGACTGATCCACCGTTGTCAGTGGTGGGTGGGTGGCGGCGGCTTCAGGCACGTTGTCAAACCCGATCAACGATAGATCGTCGGGGATGCGGATGCCGGCGTCATTGGCGGCGGCCATGACGCCAATCGCCATCTCATCGTTGGCGGCAAAAATCGCCGTAGGCCGTTCCGTCTGCGCAAACAAGACCTGGGCGCACCGATAGCCTGACTGAAACGAAAAATCGCCATCTTGCACCAGCGTCGGCTCAACCGCCATGTCACGTTGACGTAGGCTGTCATAATAGCCCTGTAGCCGGCGCTGGGCGCTTTGCAATTCAGAGCGCCCGCCAATATACCCAATCCGTCGATGGCCCAGCTCCAACAGATATTGCATGGCCGCCATCGCGCCGACCCGATTGGTGGCGATCACCGCCGGGAAGTCAATACCCTCGCTTTGCGGGTCTACCGCCACCAACGGCTCGCGAGTACGCAGGGTGCGGGCGCTGGGCGTGACGACAATCATGCCGTCGATGATGCTGCCGTTGAGCAAAGCAACCTGCTGTTGCTCCCAGTCGGCCCGTGACCGCCCCGGCTTGTTGCCGCTGCTGTACGCAAGCAGGTCAAAACCGAGTTTGGTGATCGCACAACTCACGCCACGGATGATCTGTAGCGTGTACGATTGCCCCATGTCGGGCACAAGCAGTCCTATGACATTGGTTTTGAGGCTGCTCAGGCTTCGGGCCTCGAGACCCGAACCATACCCCATATCGCGAATGATGCGGCGGATGCGCTCTGAGGTCTCTGCGGCGACATCGCTCTTGTTGTTGAGCACACGCGAGACGGTGGAGACAGAGACGCCGGCAGCCGCAGCCACATCATGAATTGTTGCGGTTGACCTGGTCCGGGCCATATATACGTTTTGGCAAAATAGTTTTGAAGAGAAGACTTGT
>JAHDWG010000148.1 GCA_023384495.1 Caldilineaceae bacterium | reverse complement strand
GAAAACCCAAACACAATGGTGGCGACGCCAAAACCAGCCACATTGAGCAGCAAGCTCCAGCCGGCGCGCTTCATGGGGGGCAGATAGATGAGCAGAAAGGCCATACACATGGCGCCAATCGCCGGCGCCGCGCGCAACCAGCCAAACCCGGTGGCGCCAACGTTGAGGATGTCTTCAGCAAAGATGGGCAGCAAATAGACCGCGCCACCGAGCAGCACGCCAAACATGTCCAGTGTGATCATGGCCAGGATGATGCGCGTCCGCCGCACAAAGTGGATGCCGGCCAGCAGATTCTCCACCGCCGAGCCACTGGCCAGCCTGCTTTCACCATGCTTCAACTGAAGCCGAGACAATAACAGGATAAAGAGGAGCGAGGTGCCGGCCGTGATTACATACGCCGCCGGCACGCTCCAGATGATGATAAAGCCGCCGATTGCCGGCCCAACGACCCCCGAAATCTGCATGAGGCTGGTGTTCCAGGTGACGGCATTGGGGAAGACATTGGCCGGCACGAGTTGCGGCAGCAGCGCCGAGCGCGCAGGCCGGCCCAAGATGACGGCGGTGGCGTCCAAAAAAAGGAACAAGTACATGAGGTTGACCGAACCCTCCATGTACGAAAGGCCGGCCAGCGCCAGCGAAGTGCTAGTCATCGCCGCCAGGCTGAGCATGACCAACCGCGGGCGGTGATATCGATCCGCCAGATAGCCGGCGGGGAGCGCAAGCACCATGGTGGGCAGCGCCTGCGCCAGGCCTACCAGCCCAAGCGCCAACGCTTCGCCCGTGCGCTGATACATCTCCCACGCAATGGCCACACTTTGGATCCGGGTGCCCAGGAGGGCAATAAACCACCCCATCATGTAGTAGCGGTAATTCGGAATGCGCAACGCGGCGTACGGGTCGTGCCGCGCCGCTTTTCGACTGCTCGGTTCGGATGCGTTTGACATAGAATTCTCTCGGTTGTTGTGATTGTTGTGACGCAGCGCCGGTCCCATGCTGTGGGTTGCCGGACACTGCGCACAACAGGCCGGCAGCCACGGGGCGTCTGGACTTTGTCTATGTTGCAGGGAAACTGACAATCGTCAAGGGTACTACAGGCGACAACGCGAGGCAATTGCTCAATTCGCCGTTCGCCCAATCACCAACATATACAGGGCCTCGGATACAATACGGAGATAAAACTAGACGCAGGCGCTTGTTCCGGTTAGAATAGCGCATACAGGTTTGAGCAGTTTCGAAAGGAGAAGAGCGCCATGCGCATTGTGCGTCGGCACAGTCTTTCTGTCTATCTCATAGTAGCGATCTTTATCTTTACTGTGAGTTCCCCAACAACCAACTACTCGTTGGCGTACACGGCGACAGCCGAACCGTCAGCGGCCCAACTAGATTGGCTTGAGCCACACGGTGTAAGCATCATCGACCTAGTCGGTGAAGTGCCAGAAGAGGTCTTGCGCGACGCCATTGTCGTCTACTCGAACAACGGAATGTTGCAATATCTATCAGGGCAACGAACCGGCAATACCGTGACGATCAACACGCGTGTGACGCCCCGCTACGCCGGATCGGGCGCCAGCGAACACTCGCTGGTCAATTGCCTTGGCCAGCCCGCGCTGACCGACAGTTGGCCGATTGTCTCACCCGCCGGTGTCATGCGCGTCTATGAAAACGGCGTTGAGATCACAAGCGAGGCGTGGCTGCAACGCTTTGCGCCAGGTGGGCGCATACAGCCTCTGCACAATCCCAACACCTTTCGCTACCCGGAAGGCGACACCACCCTCGTTCAACTCACCGAAGATGGCGCGATCCCGATCCCCGAAAACCGCGGCTGCGCCATTGTCTTCCCAGGCTTTCGCAGCAATCTGACCGCCACCTTCACGGTAGAGACACCAAAGTACATTGCCATCCGCACCCTGGGCAGCGAGACGTTTACCTTTCAGTCGTACATCGGCCCCGGCGCCACCGGTGAGATCGGCGGGTTGGCGTCGCAGTTGTCGCGCAACTTCCCCAACCGGCATGACAAGTTCGCCATGAACATCCCCGAGGGCGCCCAGTTTGCGCTGGTCACCTTCCCGCCCACGCCGGTACACCCCTATGTGAATGAACCGATCGACCTCAACCTGCAATTGCCGGGCAGCGGCACCTATCGGATTGGGCGTAAGAATAGCCTTAACCTGTCGGTGGACCATGCCGTGACGGCAGCGATTCCACTCTACTGGCAGCCGCGCGACGCCGATCAATCCGGAGGGGAAACGTATCTCCCCACCTTTACCGAGCCGGGCGAACTGGCGTCGCTCGAATACTTTGTGCCGGTCGGGGTGGAGTACAATCGTTGCATGCGGGCGGGCACTTGCTCAAACGCCATCATCCGGCAGATCTATGACGCCCAGATGGAAATGACAATCCATTACCTCGCCGTCGACCGCATCAATGTGGGGCTGGACCGCATCCCCCTGAAGCAAGTGGGGCCACGTTGGTCACCAGGACAGACAACGGCACAAATCGCGGGCCAAACCGTGATTGGCGCCGTTCCCGGCACTGTGCCGCCGGCAAACGGCCCCCTCTACCTGCCGCTGGTCTTGAGTGACATCCGCCCCGACGTCCCCCCGGCGGATCGCGCAGGGTGCCCCTGTGGCTGGTTTACACCCGAAGGGCGCATGGTCGATTTCATCCCCGGCCCCTAACCTAACGGCAAACTGGGCGGCGTCCGTTTTCGCCAATCGGCGGATGTTCGGTAGAATAGCGGTTACGGGGTTGATGCAACCGTTTGCATCAACCCGCCCGCTTGCGCCTGTTTTCGTTGGCGCCCGCGCACCGCGCATCCATTGCCCAGGAGCTCAACCATGATCAATTTGATCGGTCGCATATCCGTTTTCCCCAAATTGCCGCCCGCGATAGCCCGTCTTCATGAACTTGCCTACAACCTTTGGTGGAGCTGGGAAGATGAAGCCCAGGCCCTCTACGCCCGTATCGACCCGGCGCTCTGGATGGCCACCAACCACAACCCGGTTCGCTTCTTGCGCAACGTTCACCAGGAGAAGCTCAACCAGGCCGCCCAGGACGCCGAATACCTCACTGCCTATGCCCGTGTCATGGCCGCCTTCGAAGGGTATATGAATCCGCCCGGCGGGGCGTGGTTTGACCAGCGCCATGGAGACAAACGCGGGCAGCTGATCGCCTACTTTAGCGCTGAGTTTGGGCTACACGAAGCACTACCCATTTACAGCGGCGGCCTCGGCGTACTCAGCGGCGACCATTGCAAGAGCGCCAGTGACCTCAACCTCCCCTTTATCGGGATTGGCTTCCTCTATCCCCAAGGCTATTTCACGCAGCGTATCGACGCTGATGGTCGCCAACAGGCCGAATACGAGAAGATCGATTTTGCCGAGGTGCCCGCCATCCCCGCGGTCGACCAGCAGGGCAATGAGCTGCTCGTCAATGTCGATCTCCCTGGGCGGACGGTCTACGCCAAAATCTGGCGCTTTCAGGTAGGCCGCATCCCCATCTATCTGATGGACACCGATGTGCCGCGCAATGCGCCCCAGGATCGCGAGCTTAGCGCCCGCCTCTATGGTGGGGATCGCGAGATGCGCATCAGCCAGGAAATCGTGCTCGGCATCGGCGGGGTGCGCGCGGTGCGCGCGCTCGGTTATGCGCCGGCAGTCTGGCACATGAATGAGGGTCACAGCGCCTTCTTGGGCCTGGAGCGCATCCGCGAGCTGGCGCAACGCAACGGCCTGAGCTTTGATGAGGCGGTGGAAGCCGTCCGCGCCAATACGCTCTTCACAACCCACACGCCTGTGCCCGCCGGGAATGACGCCTTTGACTTCCAACTGGTTGAGAAGTTCTTCTGGCAGTATTGGGGCCAACTGGGCATTGACCGCGACCGCTTTATTCAGTTTGCCCGGCAGGAGCTGCCGTGGGGGCCCCAATATAGTATGACGGTGCTGGCGCTACGTCTCAGTGGCTATGCCAACGGCGTCAGCAAACTACACGGTGAGGTGAGCCGCGCCATGTGGAATTTCCTCTGGCCCGACACGCCGGTGGAGCAGACCCCCATCGGCCACATCACCAATGGCGTCCATACCAACACCTGGCTCGCCCCGGAGCTGGAGTCGCTCTATGATCGATATTTGCCGGCGAACTGGCAAACCGATGTCGATAACCCCGCCGCGTGGGCCGCAGTGGGTCACATCCCTGACGCCGAGCTTTGGCGCGTTCATGTTGCGCGCAAAGAGAAGATGATTGTGCTGGTGCGCCAGCGGCTGCAAGCTCAACTCCGGCGACACGGCGAGGGACCGCGCCGGCTGACTGAGGCGGGGCAAGTGCTCGACCCGCGCGCGCTGACCATCGGGTTTGCCCGCCGCTTTGCCACCTATAAGCGCGCAACGCTCATCTTCCGGGATGAAGAACGGCTCAAGCGGCTCCTCCACAGCCCAGAGCGCCCGGTGCAGCTCATCTTTAGCGGCAAAGCGCACCCGGCAGACGAGCCAGGCAAGGCGCTCATTCAACGCATTTACCAGTTGAGCCAGCAACCCGACTATGCCGGCAAGATCGTCTTTGTCGAAAACTATGACATGAACATCGCTCGTCACCTGGTTGCCGGTGTTGACATCTGGCTCAACAACCCGCGCCGCCCCCACGAGGCCAGCGGCACCAGCGGTCAGAAAGCGGCCCTCTGTGGCATTCCCAATTTCAGTATCCTTGATGGCTGGTGGGTGGAAGGCTACGATGGCGACAATGGCTGGGCAATCGGCGAGGAGCGCGAATACAAAGATGAGGAGACGCAAGATGAGGCCGACATGCTCGACCTCTATCACAAACTCGAGCAAGAGATCGTCCCCCTCTTTTTTGAGCGTGACGAAGATGATACACCCCACGGCTGGGTCACAAAGATGAAAGCGGCGATCCGAACCTGCGCCCCCACCTTTAGCATGCAGCGAATGGTCAAGGATTACGCCACCCACTATTATCTGCCCGCAGCCGCCAACAGCAACCGATTCGGCGCCGACGACTATGCCCTGGCGCGCGAACTCGCCGGCTGGAAGGCGCTCATGCGGCAACGCTGGCAAACCGTTCATCTGGAAGCGCACGTGGAGAGCGGGCAGCAGGCGGATGTGGGAGAGCCGGTGGTTGTCAGCGCCCGCCTTTGGCTGAACGGCGCGCCGCCAGAAAGTGTCGCTGTCGAGTTGGTGGCCGGAGCACAAGTGGAAAACGGTCAACTTCACGCGCCACAGGTCGCGCCCATGCAACAAGTGGGCGACAACGATGGCGCGCTGCTCTATCAGGGCGTGCTCACGCCAGAGAGCAGTGGTGTAATTGCACTCGGTGTGCGAGCTCGCCCCCATCACCCCGCACTGGTCAACCCCCATGAACTTGGGCTGAGCCGGTGGGCATAGTATGGTATTGATTCGTTGCTATCACGAATTCGCGATTGCCCTGCCTGGCCCGCAGCCCAACATTGACAAGGCCGCCGCGTTGCATGGATAATGCAGACGCCGCAGACATTTCAAAAGACCGAATCAGACTGCCTCAGGAGGAAGGGCATGCAACCGGAGAAGCGAAACCAGGTGGGCGCAACGACCTTGCAGATCACCCAGTTCGGGGTGGGAGGCACCGCCTTTGGCAACATCTATAACGCGATCGAGGATTCCCAGGCCAACGCAACCGTCGACGCCGCGCTTGCCGCCGGGCTCAACTATTTTGACACGGCGCCGCTCTATGGGTTTGGCCTGAGCGAAAGCCGCCTGGGGCAGGCGCTCGCCCGCCACGACCGCAGCCAGGTCGTCATTTCCACAAAGGTTGGCTGGCGGTTGGCGCCGTTGGCGCCCGGCGAAACCCACGAGAGCCTCTTTGCCGACTCGCCTCGCTTTCGTCAGGTGATGGACTATTCACGCGACGCAACCCTGCGTTCGATTGAAGCGAGCCTCAAGCGTCTGCAAACCGACCGCATCGACATCCTGCTCATGCATGACCCCGATGAGGGTAGCACCAATGACGGGAAGCCATTTTACGCGGTGAGCCACTTTGTGCAGGCCATGAAAGAGAGCTACCCCGTGCTCGACGACCTGCGCCGGCAAGGGGTGGTCAAGGCGATTGGGCTGGGGATGAACCAGTGGCAGATGCTCTATGACTTTGCGCACGCCGGCGACTTTGACTGTTTCTTGCTTGCCGGGCGCTACACATTGCTCGAACAGATCCCCCTCGAACGCTTCTTGCCCATGTGCCAGAAAAAACAGATCAGCATCATCATTGGCGGCCCCTATAATTCGGGCATCCTGGCCACGGGGGCGAAACCGGGCGCTTATTATAACTATGAGCCGGCGCCGCCTGATATCCTCGACCGCGTCAGTCGCATCGAGGCTGTGTGCGCCCGCCACCATGTGCCCTTGCCCGCGGCCGCGCTTCAGTTCCCGCTGGGCCACCCGGCGGTGGCGGCCATCATCCCCGGCGCGCGCTCGGCGGATGAGCTTCAGGCCAATCTGGCCTACTTCCGCCATGCGATCCCGGCTGATTTCTGGGCTGAACTCAAGCACCTGACGCTGATTCACGCCGACGCGCCCGTCCCAACCTAGACATATGTGTTGCGCGGGCGGCCTGCGCTCAGGTCGTCAACGCCTGATAGGTCGCTACACGAAAGTGATCGTTGAGCGAGAAGGTGTCCGACGGCATAAACTGCGTCATGAGGATGCCAATCAGCGACTCGCGCGGGTCGACCCAGAAGGTGGTATTGGCCGCCCCGCCCCAATAATAGGTTCCCTGCGACCACGGGATCAGGCTGGCCGCCGGATCGACGATGACACCCAATCCCAGGCCAAAGCCTTCGCCGGCAAAGGCCTGGTCGCCGTGGCGAAGCGGCAACTGCGACGCAGGGATGTGGTTGGCGGTCATCAGCTCCACTGTCTTTCTGCCCAGCAGCCGGGCGCCGCCCAGTTCCCCCCCGTTGAGCAGCATCTGGCAAAAGCGCAGGTAATCGCCAGCCGTTGAGACAAGCCCGCCCCCACCGGATTCGAGGCGGCGCCGGCGCGCATACGGGCTGTCGTGAATGCCGTCGATGACCGTCAGGTCGCCCGTTCCGCTTGCCGGGTCGGTGATGGTGTAGAGTGTTGCCAGGCGGTCTAGCTTTTCGGGCGGCGCAAAAAAGCCGGTGTCGACCATCCCCAATGGCTCGAAGATCTCCCGGTGGAAGAAGTCGCCCAGCGATTGGCCGCTCACCACCTCGACAATGCGCCCCAGAACATCGGTCCCCACGCTGTAGCGCCAAGCCGTACCCGGCTGATGGAGCAGTGGAATCGCAGCCCAGCGTTCCACCAATTCGGCCATCGGCAGATCGGTTGGATAGAGGGCCGGATGGCGCTGAAAGTCGGTCACATCATGAATGGCCTTGTACATGGCCTCAACCAGCGAATCCAGAAAGAAGCCGTAGCTGAGTCCCGCCGTGTGGGTCAGCAGGTCGCGGAGGGTCATGGGCTGCGCCACCGGCGCCGTCTCCAGCCCCGCAGGGCCGGGGCGCGCCAGCACGCTTGCCCCGGCAAAGGCGGGGATGAAGTTGGCGACCGGGTCGCTGAGCAGAAATTCACCCCGCTCGAAGAGCATCATCGCCGCCACGCTGGTGACCGGTTTGGTCATGGAATAGATGCGAAAGATGGTGTCGGGCGTCATGGGCTTGCCGCTTGCCAGATCGCGGGAGCCAACGCTGCCCAGGTGGGCAACCTGGCCGTGGCGCGCAAGGAGCGTCACAATGCCGGCGAACTTGCCCTGGTCAACAAGACGCTGCGTTAGCGAGCCGATGCGCGCCAACCGTGCGCTTGACAGCCCCACTTGCTCTGGTGCTACAATGTCCATGCGTGATTCCTGAGGCAGTTGCGGCGGTTTCTGGAACCGCCTGGGTGCACCGTTTCGTCAACGGGCCACATTGAATATATCAAAGAACGCTGTGTACAGACCGCTAGTCCTGCGGGTGAAACGAATGAGGAGAGTTTATCATGGCGCGCCGTGTGTGGCAACCGGCTTGACAGAGAGGAGGGCCGATGAAGATTCTGGTGCTCGGCAGCGGGTTGATGGGGCCGGCGGCCGCCTACAATGCGCTGCAAGATTCAAAGGTCATGCAGGTGACGCTGGCCGACATGCACTATGGGCAACTCGAACTGGCGGAGAGCAAACTGCGAGAGATGCCGGGCTTTGCGCGCCTGGCCTTACAAACCGTGGATCTACAGCAGTGGACGCTGACCACCCGGCTCATGGCCGAACACGATGTGATCATCGCCGCGTTGCCGACCCACATTATCGCGCCGGCCCTGCGCGCGGCGATGGCCATGCGCCGCCCGTGGATCGATCTCACCTGGCCCGCACAGAACCAGCTCGACGCCCTGGCGCAACAGGCAACGGATGCTGGCGTGTTGGTCATCCCCGGCTGTGGCGTGGAGCCAGGGCTGACCGAGATCATGGCGCGCCACCTGGCCGAGCAACTGGAGCGGGTCGACGAGCTACATATCAAGTGTGGGGGCATTCCAACCGCGCCGGCGCCCCCGCTTGGCTATAAGATCGTCTTTGGGGGGCGTCGCCTCCCCTTGCGGCCATACGACGCCTACGCTGTGCAAGAGGGCGAACTCGTTGCGGTTCCCCGTTATTCCGGTGTCGAACGGTTGACCTTTGAAGGTGTCGGCGAGGTGGAGGCGTGGCATGAGGGCTTTGTGCCGTGGCTGCTGGAGTTGGACTCGCTGCGCGGGCTGAAGACGGGTTCGCAGAAGACCATCCGCTGGCCCGGCTTTGCGGCAAAGGTCGCCGTGCTCAAAGAGTTGGGGCTGCTCAGCGACGACCCAGTCGATGTCGACGGCGTACAGGTCTCGCCCAAGAGACTGCTGGATGCGCTGCTCTACCCCAAAGTGCAGATGCAACCCGAGGACCGTGACATCACCCTCATGCGGGTGGATGTGATTGGCGAGCAGCAAGGCCGGCGCCGCCACCTGCGGGTCGAGATGGTGGATCACTACGACGAGACGCTGGGCTTCACCTCGATGGCGCGGGTGACGGCATTCACGGCGTCGATTGTGGCGCGCATGGTTGCGCGGGGCGAGCTGCAAGGGGCCGGCTTGGTGACACCGGAGAAACTGCTCAGTGGGCCCCGCCTCGCCCAGTTGGTGGACGAGCTGGCGTTGATGGGGATTCATTTCACCGAAACTGGGCTGGATGTGGAGTAAAGTTGACGGCGAGATTGCTATTTTCTCACCGGCGGAAGTTGACAATCAGCCGGCTTGCTGGTATAGTACGGTGGCGACCGGGACCCGTGGTGTAGCGGTTAGCATGCGGCCCTGTCAAGGCCGAGGTCGCGGGTTCAAATCCCGTCGGGTCCGCACGTGGTGAGTGTTATCCCCGCAAGCATCACCTCCTGCATAAATAGGCCAACAGTCGATGCTGTTGGCCTATTTCTTTTGCTCCTCAACGCCAGAGCTCCCGCCTCAAACCAGTAGATTTCAGCGTCGTAGACCCGGCCGTTGTCGTAGACGACCGTGGAGGATCCTATTCCGCAAAGCCTCGAAGAGAAAGGCGCCAATGTGCTGAGTTGCCGGTGCGGCCAGGGTTGCATCGACAAGCAACCTGATCGCATCAATCTGAACGGTGGCCGGGACCGTCAAGTGAACTCTTGGGCTAACCCACGGATGGTCCGATTTTCGGCCAGGGCGTCGTGGGGGGTGAGCAGGTAGCGCCAGGGTTTGCCACCGTAGGTGGCGGTATGGGCGAAGAGGGTGTCATAGCGGATGAGCCGGGTGTTGAAAAAGGTAACAACCGTGATGAACAGGAAGAGGATTACCGACAGGATAGAAAAATACGGAATCTGAAGGCGATGGGAAGCTTTGGGATCTTGGTCAACAACCGAGATTTGGGTTTGACGGAGTCATTTGAGTTGAGAATATCCCAATTGTCAATGCGCTTCACCGGGGTCAGGGTTATTTTGCGCTGGTCTGAAACGTCACGGCGACGGCTTGTCGGGTGCAATAACATGTTACCCAGCGGGCGCGCCGTACCAAGATTAGCGGCCTGGATCCAGTTCGTAGCGCTCCAGCGCCGCTCGCACCTCGCTGAGGAGTTCTCGCCCTGCTCGGCGCCCGTTCGGGAACTGGTCGTCTCGATCCCAACGCCACGCTGCGACCATCGCCAGCGTGAGGACCCGGCACGCGCGGAGCACTCCTGGCTCCGCGCCCGGGTAGTGCTCACTCACCGCTTCGGGCGCGTGGGCGATGTCGAACTCGACCGGCCCGCGGCAACAGGTCTCGAGGTCTACGAACAGCAGCCCCTGTTTCGTCCTGAGCAAGTTGCCTGGGTGCGGCTCGCCGTGAAGCAACTGCTCGTCGCCTCCCCCCTCGCCAATCGCCCGCCGCAGGCTTTGCAACGTATCGCTGAGAAGCTCCCGGTCGGCGTCAGCGAGCGCCGGAGTCTGGTCGCGGCTCGCAACCAGCCGTTGAGCCTCCGCAACCCGATCCGTGAAGTGCGGCGTCGCCACGTCGATCTGCCGCATGCCGGCATGCAGCCGCGCAAGCCCACTCGCGTAGTCACGCGGCTCGACCGCTCGAACCGACACCGGTTCGTAGTAGGTCCAAAACGTGACCACAAAGCCGTTACGCACGTAGACGAGCGGCGCCACTCGCGGCTCAAGCGCGGCCACCGGGCTTTCGGTCTCTGCGAGCCGTTGCGCAAGCTCGACTTCGAACGCTGCACTCGCCTGCCACGCTCCGTCTGCGACGCGGGCAACCACATCACAGGGCAACAGGCGCAGCGTGAGCTTGTTCGAGTTGTGAAGGACAATCGCGTCATCGACCGTAAGGCCAAGCGCCGAGGCGCTCGACATCGCCGCAGCCACCGCATGCCGAACTTCTGCCGCCATCATCGTCACCCACCCTTCCCCGGCCTGCGCCGGGCTCTCTCGTCTAGCCCGGATAACCAATGGGTAAACAGCTTTCGGAAGATATGACCAGCGTACACGCTCCAACCAGTTGACGCTCGTTGCGCTCTACTTTATAATCGACATAATCGACCAACGAGGACGTATGAAAAGACAGACCAATTACGTCGCCCTGTTTGGCAACGCAGGATCATCTGCTTACGCAGCCAACGCTTATTCACATTGTCAAAGCAACAGCAATTTCGATCCCGAAAAGGCGAGCGGGTATTCCAGCGCCTTCAACCTCCTTCGTTCGAACCTACGCATGTATCAACTGATCCGCCCGTTGCTCTTTCGCCTCGACCCTGAGCGCGCCCATCATGTGACCCTGACGCTGCTGGCGTGGGCCGGCGCGACGCCGCCCATGCGCGCGGCCCTGCGCCGGCTCTTTGCCATCGACGACGCCAAATTGGCAGTCGACGCCTTTGGGGTGCGCTTCAAGAATCGCGTCGGGTTGGCCGCCGGCTATGACAAGAACGCCGCCGCCGTCACTGGGCTGAGCGCCCTCGGTTTTGGCCATCTGGAGCTTGGCACCGTCACTCGTCTGCCCCAGGCCGGCAACCCCAAACCACGCGTCCACCGTGTGCCCACGGCGCAGGCCATCATCAACCAGATGGGGTTTCCCAACGCGGGCGTCGATGCGCTGCGCCTACCGCCCAGGTCGACGTTGATGTTCGACGTGCGCATGGGCGTCAACATCGGCAAGGGCCGCGATACCCCGCTGGAGCGAGCGACCGAGGATTACTGTGCGCTCTTTCAGCGGGTCTATCAGCGGGCAGACTATGTGGCGATCAACGTGAGCAGCCCCAATACGCTCAATCTACGCCAGTTGCAGGCGCGGGCGGCGATGGTCAAACTGCTGGGCGCGGTAACGGCCCTCCGCAACCGGTCAACCCCGCGTGTGCCGCTGCTGGTCAAGATTGCCCCCGATCTCAGCGAAAGCGAACTCGATGACGTGCTCGACGCGGTTGGCCAGGCCGGCATCGACGGCGTCATCGCCACCAACACCACCACCAGCCGCGCTGGCGTTCCCCCCGCGCAGCAGGGGCTGGCGGGCGGCTTGAGCGGCGCGCCGCTGCGCGCCAGGGCCACCGAGGTGGTACGCTATCTCGCCCGGCGCAGCGAGGGCCGTCTGCCCATTATCGGCGTCGGTGGCATCATGACGGCGGACGACGCGCTGGAGCGGCTCGACGCGGGGGCGACATTGATCCAGCTCTATACGGGGCTGGTCTATCGCGGGCCGGGGTTGGTGCGCGAGGCCCTCGCTGCGCTCTGCAAGCGGGCATAGAGAACGGCGTAGTGGCTTCAGCTGCTCTGTTGCAACGGCCATTTCAAAATATCAGACTGGATTCTGGCGATACTTATTTGCCACACAGGTGACCAATGACAAAGACACTAACCATTGTCCGCCACGCTAAGGCCGAGCGCCCTGAGGGGTTCGCTTCTGATTTTGACCGACCTTTGACAACCCGCGGGCAGAACGACGCCGAGCGCATTGGCGCCGCCCTGAAGCGGCTTATCCCGCCCATCGACTGGTGGGTCAGCTCGCCTGCGCTGCGCACACGCCAGACCGTGGAGGGCATTCACGCAGTGGCGGGGGCTGGCCAGCCGATTCAGTGGGAGCCGGCCATCTATGAGGCAAGCGCCGAGACACTCCTTGTGGCGCTCAGCCGCATACCACCGGAGGCCGAACACGCGCTCATCGTGGGCCACAATCCGGGCATGGAGGAGCTGGTGGCCGGGCTGGCCGCCGGCGCCCCCGAACGGCTCAACCTGCGCATGCCCACGGCGGCTGTGGCGCATCTACAGTTGGAACTCTTTCGATGGGACCAACTGCGCTGGGGGTGTGGGTTACTGGAATTGCTTTTTACGCCCAAGCTGCTCAAGAAATGAGCGCAACGCCCATCACCGCTATCGGTGACCTGGTCGGCGCGCTGTTCTGCCCTACTGGCAGAACAACGCTACACCGAGAGCACCGAGACTACACAGAGAACACCGAGAAAAACCTCTGTGTGCTCTGTGTCTCCTCGGTGTTCTCTGTGTTCCTGCTGTACGCTGCCTTTTTCATCGTTCGGCGCCCCAGCGCCCCCGACCCCGTTCATGATGCCTGCTACGCGGTTCCAGCAGCCGACTGTTTCTACGTTTTTGGCGCGCAACTGGCCGATCCTGAATAGGGAGCGTAGCACGTCGGGCGTTCTACCTTCCACGCTTAATGTTTAGTTGTACACGAACCCCTGCCCCACAGGTTGCCCTGCGCCAGAGGTGAGCACATCGCGCACGGCGGACAATGTGCGCTGCACATCGCCCGCCGAAACGTGATGGTTGAGCGCGGCGCGCAGCCGCGTGGCGCCGGTGGCGTTGATGAGCACGCCCCGTTCCTTAAGCCCGGCGGAGAGCTGCGCAGCGCTCATCCCTTCCTGTGTCACCTCGAAGAAGACCAGGTTGGTCTCCACCTCGGCGGGGTTGATGGCGATGCCTTCGGTGGCGGCCAGCCCCTGCGCCAGCGTCTGTGCATTGGCATGGTCGTCGGCCAGCCGCTCGACCATCTCGGTGACGGCCACAATCCCCGCCGCGGCAATGACGCCCGCTTGACGCATGCCGCCGCCAACGATCTTGCGGTTGCGACGGGCGCGGTGGATGAAGTCGGCGCTGCCTGCCACGACCGAGCCCACCGGCGCGCCCAACCCCTTGCTCAGGCAGACGCTGACACTGTCGGCGGCGGCCAGCAGCCGCGCCGGCGAGACATTGAGCGCCACCGCGGCGTTCCAGATGCGGGCGCCATCCACATGCAGCTTGAGGCCGCGGCCGTGCGCCAGTTCGCCCACCGCGTCCATATAGTCGACCGGCAGCACGCGCCCACCGCAGAAGTTGTGCGTGTTCTCCAGGCAGACAAGTTTGGTGGTTGGGTAATGCTCGTTGTCGCTGCGGATGGCGGCCTCGATGTCGGCCAGGTCGAGCGAGCCGTCCGCCCGGTTGGGGATGGTGTGCGGGTGTACGCCGCCCAGCGCGGCTGTCCCTCCTGCTTCCGACCGGAAAATGTGCGCCCGGTCGCCCAGGATCATCTCGTCGCCGCGGCCGCAGTGGCTGAGCACCGAGATCAGGTTGCCCATGGTGCCGCTGGAGACAAAGACGGCGGCCTCTTTGCCCAGCATCTCGGCCACCAGCGCCTCCAGCCGGTTGACGGTGGGGTCTTCGCCGTAGACGTCGTCGCCCACCTCGGCCTCGGCCATCGCCTGACGCATGGCGGGCGTCGGCTTGGTCACGGTATCGCTGCGCAGGTCGATGACCTGTGTGAAGGATCTGTCCATTCGCTATTTCCTATCGTGATGGTTGCTGGACACCAAGCATTTTTGCCCGGTAAAAGCGCCTGATTTCCAACAGGACACATATTGATTGGTGACAATCCACGCTTCGAGCGTTCGAGCGACGCCCACTCCTTGTTCAAGAACCCCGGTCGACGGAGGGCAGCCCTTTGTACGGGTCGTTGTCCCGTTCGCGTACGCGCACGATCACAACTGTCACAATTTTCTCGTTGATGGTGTAGATGACTCGATATCGGTCGATACGAAGACGATAGTAGCCCGTTAGCTCGCCATCGAGGGGTTTGGCCGCTCCAGGCCTGGGATTGTCACAAAGGGCAGCAAGCACGCGTTTGATGCGTTGGCGAATGTTCCCCGGCAGCCGTTCGATCATGCGCCGGTTCGCGCCGAGATCAAGCCGGTATTTTGTCATCCTCGGCCACCCATACTGCCAGCTCGTCAGACGTTAGCACGTCTTCTTCGGCCTGGCCGACAGCGGACAGCCATTGATGCCGGTACGCGGCGGCCTGGTCCTCAAGTTCCTCCAACTGCGCCAACCGGTCCAGTATGGCGTCCCACTGCTTGGGATCGATCAGAACCGCCGCGGGGCTGCTATGCTGAATGAGATAGACGGGTCCCTCGGACAGCCGCCGGAGAATGGCGTTATAGTGATTGCGAAAGCTTGACACCGACTCAAATTGTGGTTTGCTCATCTCTGCACCGTTTGCCTCCATCATCAGCAATGACTCGCCTGTTATTGTACAAATAATTGCTAAGCATACGCCAACTGGATGCCGGCTGTCAAACCGAAGCCGAGAATCGGGCGCGCAGCCAATCATTCTGGGTAGACAAGCGGGTTGCGGCAAAATCTGGCTTGTTGCGTCAGGTTTCTATCTTTGCAGATTGTTTCAACGCAAAGACGCAGAGGGGCAAAGACGCCAGGCTGTTGGCCGCGCCCCTTCTTTGCATCTTTGCGTTCAAAGGGTAACCATCGCGATCACATCCGCGCCGCTACGCCGGCATATCGACCACAATCTTGATGGCGCCCTCGTCGCGCGTGGTCTGCAACTCGATGGCCTCCACCACCTGCTCGAAGGGGAAGTGATGGGTGATCATGGGGCCGACATTGGCCTCGCCGCGCGCGATCAGGTCCAGCGCCATGTGGGTGCACGCATGGCCCGGGTCCGAGAGCGCGCCCACGATGGCGCGCACGAGCAGGCACTTGCGGAACATCTCAAAAAAGGGAAAGTCCAGACTATCGAG
>JAHDWG010000147.1 GCA_023384495.1 Caldilineaceae bacterium | reverse complement strand
ATCGCCGCACAGCTCCAACAGTTGCGGGTCCCCCCAGGAGTCGCTGCCGACAATGGGGATGGTGATGCCCAGATCGTGCGCCTGTTCGACGATCAGCGGCACTTCGCTGTAGTATTGCGGAGTAAAGAGAATCTGGCAATCGGCGGCGCGGATGTTGGTCAACTGGGCGCTAAAGTCCTGGTCGCCGGTGGTAAACGATTCCGAGGCGACCACCGACCCAGGGCCGTGGAGTGCTTCCCAGGCGCTCGTGAAATTGCTCGCCAGCCCGGTGGGATAGTCGCTGGCAATGTCATAGAGGACGCAGGCTCGCTCGGCGCCAAACTCCTCGGTGGCAAAGTTGGCGACGACTGGTCCCTGGAAGGGGTCCAGGAAGGGCGCCCGAAAGACCCAGGGCCGGTTGAGGGTCGTGTTCGGGTTGGTCGACCACGGGCTGATCATGGGTGTTTCCTGGTTGTTGGCCACCTCACCCGCCGGAACGGCGGCGACACTGGCGTTGGGGCCGACCAGGACGAGCACCTGATCCTGGGTGGCCAGTTTGTTGGCGGTGGCGGTGGCGCCTTCGGCTGTGCCGTTGTTGTCCTCGATGACCAGGGACAGGGTGTAATTCTGCCCGCCAATCTGGACGCCGCCATTCGCATTGGTCTCCTCGACAAACATCTCGGCGGCCACCCGCGAATGTTCACCCACCTTGGGGATGTTGCCGGTTAGTTCAAGATTGAGGCCGAGAGTGATCGTATTGGCGGTAGCGCCCTGGTTGGTGGTAATGCCCTGGCATCCGGCCAGGATCAGGACGCCCGGCAACAAAATGGCAAAAAGCCTGGACAGCAATCCATTGCTCATCGATGCACCTCCTCTAGATAGGTTAGGGTCTTGGGTCTATTTTGGACATCCGAACGGCGTTGATATGCCACCGGCCCTATTATACTGTAACATAGAGGGGAACGAAACATTTTCTGCGCGGGTAAACAGGGCAAGGACGATTTTGCATACCCACACCTGGCGTTGGTCATCGCCCCGTTGCTGCCGTTTTGCCCGGCCACATAGAGGACGATCTGTCTGGCATCCGGCCTCGTCGTCACTGTGCGGCAGGCGCGTGTTGGCCGTGCTGGTGAGACGCGACAAGCCCGGAATCAAGCAGGTTCCGGGCTTGTCGCGCAGGGGAGCATTCTCAAGTTGACCGGGTGAGGGGATGATAAGGTAACGTTCTTTGAACGGGTCATCCCCTCCTCTGCTCGTCCTTAGCGGCTGACCAGGGGCAGGAAGAGCTGCTGCGCCAGTGCTTCTTCGCCGGCGTCGGCGCTGCGTCCCTTGCCGTTGAACTGGAAGAGGGCGACGTGCTCGCTGCCATCAACCAGGCGCACGACCAACTGGCGGCAGGTGCCGCCCCAGGCCTTGTCGGTCTTCCAGACATAGGTGTAGCGCTGGGTGGCGGGGTCATACTGCAAGCTGCTGTTGCCGGCGGTGACGGTCTCCTCGATGGGGCTGCTGCTGCCGCCGTTGCCGCCGCAACTCACCGCCTGCACCTGAGGGTAGCCGCTGGCGAAGATGTTGAGTCCGTAGTTCCCGCCCAGGCTGAACTTGACCGGGATGGCCTGCCCGGCGTTGACCGTGTTGACGGTGGGCAGGTTATCCACCGGCTGGAAGAAGCCGCTCCAGTTGTACAGGACGCTGTAGGTGACACTGGCGCCCCCGCTGTTGCCGGCGTTGTCCGTCGCCCCGCTACAGGTGGCGGTGAAGCTGCCGGTGCCGTCAGCGTTGCCACCGCTGACACTCAGCGTGGCTTGCGTCGCCACGCCGGAAAGCGCATCGCTGGTGCTACAACCGGCAACCGGTGCGCTGCCCACGGTGTAGCTGGCGCCGTTGCTCACGCCGGTGACGGCGACGACCGGGGCGGTTTTGTCGAGCTGCACGGTGACCACGTTGCTGGCCGCGCTGCTGTTGCCCGCCTGGTCGCTGATGGTTTGGGCAGTCGAGGCGACCGCTGTCCCTTCGCTGCTGAGGATCTGATCAGCGGGGCAACTGACCACCCCCGACAAGTTGTCGGCGCAGGTGAACTGCACAGTGACATTGCTGTTATACCAGCCGTTACCGTTCGGGGCGCTGCTTGCCGTCGCGCTGACCGTGGGGGCGGTGGCATCGCGTTTAATCGTGACACTCTCACTGCTGCTGCCACCGCTGCTGGTGGCCGAACAGGTGAAGGTGACGCCCGCCGTGTCGCTGGTCACGTTCTGCGTCTCACAACCGCTCTGATTGCTGATCGCCGATTCGTTGTCCACCACGCTCCAACTGACGGTGACATCGCTGACATACCAACCGTTATTGCCCAGCGTGCCGACCACGTTGGGGGTGATGACCGGGGCGGTGGTGTCTGGCGGCGGGTTGACGGTATAGGTGACGCTGACCGGAGCCGCACTGTTACCGGCCACATCGGTTGCGCCGCTACAGGTGGCGGTGAAGCTGCCCGTGCCGTCAAGGTTGCCGCCGGTGACACTCAATGTCGCCGGGGTCGCTACACCGGAAAGCGCATCGCTGGTGCTGCACGCCGCGGTGGGAACAGCGCCAACTTCATAGGCGGCGCCGTCGCTTACGCCGGTGACCAGCACGGTAGGGGCCGTCTTATCCACCTTGACCTGGTAGGTGGCGCTGCCGGTATTGCCCGCCAGATCTTGGCAGGTGGCGCTGAGGGTGATCGTGCCTTCGCCGCTGCTGGTGCTGTCGTTGGTGCAGTTGGCCGGGTCGATGCCGCTGACGGACCCTGAGCTTGTCGCCGGGTCGCTCCAGTTCCAACTCACGGTGACATCCGTGTTGTTCCAGCCCGAGGGTGCGGCCGCCGGCGACTGGGTGGGGTTGGCGACCGGGGCGGTCGTGTCTGGCAGGGGCTGGCTATAGCTGATGATCACCAGCCCATCCCCGGCGCGCACGCCATTCTGGAAGGTGGCGCCGCTGGGGCCAAAGCTGCTGCCGCCACCACCGCCACCGCCAGCCAGGCTCCCACTGCCACCACCGCCGCCGTAGTAACCGCCACCACCACCACCGCCACCACCACCAGCGCCAGTCAGGCTCCCACCGGCGCCGCCCTGACCCAAGCTACCGGCGCTGCCGTTGGCGTCGCCCACGCCGCCCGCACCGCCGGTGGTCTGCGTTCCGCCGCCACCGCCTGTGACGCTGCTACCGCCGCCGCTGGGGTAGCCGCCCGCAGCGCCACCGCTGCTGACGCTCCTGGCGCCACCACCGCCGCCGCCGCCGGCCACCAGCAAGCGATCAGCCAGCCCAAAGGCTCCGCCGCGCACATCCGATGCGCCACCGCCGCCACCGCCATTGCCGGAGTTGCCGGAGGTACCGCCAGCGCCACCGCCGTTATAGCCGAACCGGCCCCCCACCCGGATCTGGTAGGTCGTGCCAGCGGTCACATGCCACGTCGCCGTGGTCCGCCCGCCATTTCCGCCGCCGCCGCCGGTGACGTCGCCGGGGCGACCCTGGGCGCCATAGAGATCAAAGGTGGCGCTGGTCACGCCGGCGGGCACGGTCCACGTCTCGGCGGCGCCGCTGTAGGCAAAGGTGACGGTGCATTCCAATACGCTGCCGTTTGGGGTGCAGGTGGTGGTGGCGGCGTGGGCTACGCCTGCCCCCACCGGGCTGAAAAACTGGGCGACCGCCAGGGTCAACCCGCAGAGTAGCCCCCACAGGCGGGGGCGGCTGAAGAAACTGTGTTGGTTTGTTATCACTTTGACTCCTTGAAATTTGTACTAATTGATTGCTGTGAAAATCCAACCTGCCACTCTGCCACATCATGATCAGTGAACTCGATTCATGTTGCCTGTTCTGCCGTTCTGCTCTCTACTTCGCTGCTGTTGCGCTGGATCTCTGTTTGTAGAAAAGCCACTAAGTTCGCCACATCGCCAAAGAGCACGGTGTTGCCGCTCTGCACGCATTGGGCCGAGGCGCGCCAGCAGCCCTGCTCGTTGCTTTGCCAAAAGCGCACCAGATAGGAGCGATAGGTGTTGGCGGTCAAGCCGCCGGTTGCTGCTGTGGTCATGGTCCCTTTCCGGCGGGGTGGTGGCTCAATTGGTCAGGGTTGTGGTCGTCGCCACTTGCGTGGTGCAGTCGGCTTCCGGCAGGGCATGGGGCCAGAGAATCGTCACTGTGCCGCCCTCGCCGTTCGGGTCGCAGACCGAGACGGTCACCCTGTAGAGACCGGGCTGCTCGAAGCGAAACGCCGTCTGATGGCGATAGCCGGTGCTCGCATCCGCTAGGCTCACCAGGCCGGCGAGCACCCGCTGCGGCTCTGCGGCGGGGGTGACGCGCAGGAAGAGGAGACTATCGAGAGCCGGCGTCTGCGCCCGGTCTTGGACGGCGGCGTCAAACCACACCTGGGTCGGCTGCTCCCTGTCCGGAGTCAAGTGGGTCTCGAGCTGGTAGGGTCCAGCGAGCGCACAGACCGTATAGGGGGCGCCGCTCATGCCCCGTGGTCTGTTTCGCTGCGGGTGGCGCTGACTCCACCGGGGCAGCGCTAGGTTGTCCGCCGCCTGTGGGCGTTCCTTGATCGATGGTGTGATCATCTCATTTCTCCTGTTTTGCTACTTCATCATCCAAAACAACTTGTAGATTTAGGTGCGTGTACTTGGAAAAGTGCGTTGCACCTGTGCTGAACTTGATTCTGGACGATTGCTACGTTCTGGTGACCGCAGTGCTCGGATTCGCTGGTGACTTGAGTATAGCCAGCCACCGTCACAAAACGGGGGCGCTACCGTCACAAACTGGGGGCGCCACCGTCATAAAAATCGTTTGTAGCGTCAAAAGATTGGCCTGGATGGTAGGAAGTAAAGCCATCGTCAAGCCATCCTGCCAGCCAGCGCCGGCATGGACCATGCGCTCTTGTTATCGGATGCGGATCGAGGCGAAGTGTACAATGGCAGCAGCCTGTTGCAGGTGGTCTAGTGGGAAATCGTTGACGATTTCCCACTAGACCACCTGGATGTGATACAATAGGACCAAAGGGCTTAAAAGCGTGTACGTTCTATCTGTTTACTCACGAGGTCAACGTATGGTCACCATCGAATTGAGCGAAGCTGCTTTGGCGGAAGAAGTCAACCGTGTTGCATCCCAGGAGGGGAAAGAGGCCAAGGAGGTCTTAGCCGAAGCAGTGCGTCAATATCTCGATGCTTACCGGGAAGAACGCATTCGCGCCGAGGCCAAAGCCTGGTACGGGTTGCCGGTCGAGATGAGAGAGCAGTATCGGGGGGTCTTCGTTGCCGTTTACAATGGAGAAATCATCGATAGCGATCAAAATCAGCGGACTCTATACTTGCGCGCCAAAGCGCGCTTTGGGCGCGAACCGGTCTTACTGGTCGAAGGCGGTGCTCAACCCATGCCCGTTTACCAAAGTTATTGATTCTCCTTCTCGAAGGTCCCACACAACAGACCAGCATCCTCGAACGTCGTCCACGACGGTTTTAGCGCACAATTCTGAGTTTTGTCTTCGCCCATGTGTTGCCGGTTTGCACACACTGGACCGAGGCCCGCCAGCAGCCCTGCTCCTTGCTTTGCCAAAAGCGCACCAGATAGGAGCGATAGGTGTTGGCCGTGGAGCCGCTGGTTGCTGCTGTGGTCATGATCCCCTTCCGGCGGGGTGGTGGCTCAATTGGTCAGGGTTATGGTCGTGGCCACTTGCGCGGTGCGGTCGGCTTCTGGCAGGGCATGGGGCCGGAGAATCGTCATCGTTTGTAGCGTCAAAAGATCGGCTGCTCAGCAAGTATGGTATAATCAGTTATCCGTGATCGCCTGCCCAAAGTCCTGAGCCAGACTGGGCAGCGTTGTGGGCAACGGAGAATGCCTTTTGTGCTCATTTGATTCTGCTGACCAGACTTGCTCATGACGCAGTTGCTGCTTACCTGCTTGGGTGATTTTCAGGTGACGCTGGCCGGCGCACCGCTCACTGCCTTTCCCACCGACAAGGTGCAGGCTTTGCTGGTCTACCTGGTGGTGGAAGGGCAGGAGTATCGGCGCGCCGAGTTAGCCCAGTTCTTGTGGCCGGGCTATAGGGAAGAGAGCGCGCGCCACAGCCTGCGCCAGTCGCTCCATCGCCTGCGCCAATTGCTGCCCGACGCCGCGCCCGGAGGGCGCCCGCCTGGGGGCGAGCCCTGGTTGCTGCTGACGCGCCAGACCGTACAGGTCAATCCTGCTGCGCTCGTCAGCTCCGATGTGGCGACCTTTTGCGCGTTGCTGGCCCAGGTGGCCGCCCATGCCCATCCCGCGCTGGCGCACTGTCCACCCTGTCTGGCGAGCTTGCGGCAGGCGGTTGACCTCTACGGGGGTGACTTTCTCGCCGGTTTCACGGTGGCCGACAGCGCTCCCTTTGAGGAGTGGCGCCGCGTCACGCAAGAACAACTGCATCTCCAGGCCCTCGACGCCCTCACCCAGCTCGCCAACGCCGCCGAAAGCGCCGGTGACGACGAAGGCGCACTCTGGGCAGCGCAGCGCCAGCTAGCCTTGGAGCCGTGGCTGGAGAGCGCGCACCGCCAGGTGATGCGGCTCCTGGCGCAACGGGGGCAGCGCGCCGCGGCCATTGCCCAATACCATCGCTGCCGTCAGGTGCTGGCCGAAGAGTTGCGAGTGGCCCCCGATGCCGAGACCAGCGCGCTCTACGAACAAATCCAGCGCGGCGATCCTGGCAAGGTGGCAAGACGACAAGGTGACAAGGGGACGGCAGCTCACCTTGTCACCCCCTCACCCCCTCATCCGATTACCCCTGCCCCCAATCTCCCACTCTTCATCACCCCCCTGGTCGGGCGCGCCCAGGCGTTGGCGGAAATTGAGGCTCTTTTGCAACGACCGGGTGTCCGCCTGCTCACCCTGGTGGGGCCGGGCGGCATGGGCAAGACACGGCTGGCGGCGGAAGTCGGTCGCGAGCGAGGGGGCGCCTTTGCCGATGGCGTCTGCTTTGTTCCCCTGGCGCCGGTCAGCACAGCGACGGCGCTGGTGGGGGCGATTGCGACTGCGCTGGGGGTCGCGTTGCAGGGTGGCGATGCGCGCGATTTACTGCTCCGGACGCTCCGTCAGAAGCAACTCTTACTCATCCTGGATAATTTTGAACAGTTGCTGGGAGCAGGAGCCGAGGGAGAGCCGCAGGCGGTTGATCTGGTGGTCGATCTCCTGGATGCGGCGCCGGGCGTGCAGATCCTCGTCACCTCGCGCGAACGGCTCAAATTGCGCGCCGAGCAGCTCTATCCTGTCCAGGCCTTGACCTTTCCCGCCACCGCCACGCTGGCTGAAGCTGCGGCTTCGGCGGCGGTGCGCTTGTTTGTGCAGGCGCTGCAACACGTCCAGATCGATTTTCAACTCACGGCGGCCAATCTAGCCGCCGTGCTGCGCATCTGCCAGTTGGTGCAGGGGATGCCGCTCGGGTTGGAGTTGGCGGCGGCCAATGCCAGTGGTGTACCCTTGAGCGCCGTGGCCGATGCCATTGAGGGGAGTGCTGAATTTTTGACGGTCGATTGGCGGGATGTGCCCGAACGCCAGCGCAGTATGCGCGCCGTCTTTGTCTGGTCCTGGCAGCTACTCAGTGCGGAGGAACAGCGCATCCTGCGCCAGAGTGCCGTCTTCCGTGGTGGGTTTACCTACCCCGCCGCCGAGGCGGTGACCGGCGCCACGCTCCCCCTCTTGAGGCGCTTGACCGATAAATCGCTGTTGCAATGGCAAGCGACGCTGGCGCCCTCTGGGCGCGACGAGGGGCGCTATGTCATGCACGAGTTGCTGCGCCAGTTTGCCGCCGAGCAGTTACGGAATACGCCGGCGGAAGCCACCGCCGTCGCCGCGCGCCACAGTCTCTATTATCTGGACTTTGTCGCCGGGCGGGAAAAGGGTCTGACCCGTCACAATGCGCGCCAGGCCGCCGATGAAATCCAGGGTGAGATCAACAACATTCGCCAGGCATGGATGTGGGCGGCCACCCACCAGGTCATGGGCGATGCCCAACTCATCGCAGCACTGGGCCGCGCTGCCTATGGTTTGTGGAAATTTTACAGCCAGCGTGGCCCCCGCTCGGAAAGAGAGCAGATGCTTGAGTTAGCCCTCCAACCGGTCGCCACTGGCTTGAGCGACGGGCCAACCGATCCCCAACGTCATCAGCAGCGCCAGGTGACCATGAGCAAGTTGCTCGCACTTCATGCCACGTCCCTGGTGGTGCAGGGGAAACTGAGCGACGCGGCTGAGATCGCACGTCAGGCCATCGCTTTGGGCCAGGCACATGCCGGCGGTGAGGGCGAGACGCTGGGGTTGATTGCCCGGGCGCAAGCCATTGCGCATGAACACCGGTTTGCCGAGGCGCGCGTGCTCTTTGAAGAGGCATTGCAGCTTGCGCATCACTATCGTAGCCGGTACGCAACCAGTGAAGTGCTGGCTGACGCCGAACTGACAGCGTATGAGTATCTGGCAATCTTGACCCATGATATGGAGGGTTTCCAATCCGGCCGGGTCTATCTTGAGCAAAGTTTGCAGCTCTGCCAACGGCTCGGCAAAGAACTCAGTGAACAGGAGGGCCATTATGCACTGGCGCTCCTGGCCTATTGGAGCGGTGAGTATGAGACCGCGCAGCAGGAATTCGAAGCGGCGCTCGCATTGGCATTACGGCTGGGCTATCAAATAGGAGAAATGTTTGCCCTGCTTGGTTTGGGGGAAATGCAGCGCTTACAAGGCAACTATACGGCTGCACAGGCTGCCATCGAGCAAGGGCTTACCCTGGCGCGCCTACTCAATGATCGCTTTGGGCAGATCAATGCCCTGGTTGGCCTCAGCCACCTGCATTGTCTACTGGGCAACCTCGCCGGTGCAGCCGGCTTTGTTGCGCAGTTAACCCAAATTCTGGAGACACATGAACTATTACCCGAAAACCGTGTCTTGATCCTGGATGGCCTTGCCTTTTACGAGCACTGTGCAGGGCAAACGCAGCAAGCGCTTGCCTATGCGGAAAGAGCACGGCAAGTGCTCGAGGATGACCTGCGCTCGCGTGTCACCCTGGGGCATATTCAAGCCACGGTGCAGGAATGGGACGCAGCATCCGCCACCTATCAAATCGCTGTGGCCCATCACATGAAACGGGGCAACCGGGCGATGGCGGCTGAGCCACAGGCTGGCCTGGCACACATTGCCCTCGTGCAGGGAGATCTGGCTGGGGCACAGGCGCAGGTCGAAGCCATCTTGCCCGTCCTGGCAGAATTCCCATACGCCGGGTTCAATGACCCCTTTTTCATCTACTTAACCTGTTACCAAGTCCTGGCCGCCAATGGCGACTCGCGTGCCGCCACCCTGTTGCAGCAAGGCTACGATCTCTTGCAACAGGCTGCCGCTGTACTCGACGAGGAGAGCCGCCAACGCTTTTTGACCGCAGTTTCCGTTCATCGTGACCTGATCGCCGCCTATGCGGAGCAGCAGGCGCAACACGATCAGCCAGCTAGTGAAGAGGTGAAGGGGTGAAGCGGTGGCAGGGTGACAAGGGCACTGAGCCTGTCAAGGTCAGTCCTTCATCCCCTTCACCCACTTAGTATTACAACGAGACTTGCTTGAGGTGCGTGCACTTGATAAAGTGCGTTGCACCTCTGGCTCGTAGCGCGAAGTCTCGTTGTAGTGTTAGGCTATTCCAAAAAATTAAATGATCACCCGGCCGTGATGCGTAATCCGTCAGCGGCCAATTACGCATTACGCATTACGGTTTCATGGATATTTATTTTTTTGGAACAGCCTTATTCCTCGCCCAAGACTTTGGGGCATACGAATTAGGCGACAAGGGGACGATGATCAGGATCGCTAGCTGAGCTCGCGCGGGCGATATTGCAGCGCCTCGGCCAGGTGCGCCACCTGGATCTGCCCCTCCGCAGCCAAATCTGCGATGGTGCGGGCCAGCTTGAGCACGCGATGGTACGCCCGCGCGCTGAGGTCCATCTGCTGCATAGCAACGCGCATGAGGTTGCGCCCGGCTTCGTCAAGCTGGCAGAAACGCTGCACCTCGGCTGGCCCCATGTCGCCGTTGACGAGCATGTTCCCCTTACCCAGGCCGGCAAAGCGGGCTTCCTGCACCTGGCGCGCCTGCTCCACCCGCGCGCGGATCGTGGCCGACGTTTCGCCCCCGGCCAGGTCGGCCAGCTTCTGAAAGGGGACGCGCGGCACATCCACATGGATGTCGATGCGGTCCATGAGCGGCCCGCTGATGCGTTGCTGGTAGCGTTGCACCGCGCTCAGGGAGCAGGTGCATTCCTTTTGTGGGTCTTGAAAATAGCCGCAGGGGCAGGGGTTCATGGCGGCGACCAGCACAAAGTTGGCCGGGAAGGTGAGCGACCCGGTGGCGCGGCTGATGGTGACAATGCGGTCTTCGAGCGGCTGGCGCAGCGTCTCCAGGTTGCGTGTGCCAAACTCGGGTAATTCGTCCAGAAAGAGCACGCCCCGGTGCGCCATGCTGATCTCCCCTGGCCGCGGCCAGCGACCGCCGCCCACCAACCCGGCATGGCTGATGGTGTGGTGCGGCGCCCGGAAGGGTCGGGTGCGGATCAGCGGCTGGCCGTCGGTGAGCGCATCGGCCACCGAGTAGATGCGGGTGATATCGAGCGACTCGCTCAAGGTCAGCCGCGGCAGGATAGATGGTAACGCCCGCGCCAGCAGCGTCTTGCCCGCACCCGGCGGCCCCTTGAGCAGGCAATTGTGCCCACCGGCGCACGCCACTTCCAACGCCCGTTTGGTGATCTCCTGCCCCTTGATGTCGGCAAAATCGACCGGATAAAACACCTCGGTCTGGTCGTCAAAACGCAAGGCATTTTCAAAACGAGTGAGCGGACGCCGGCCATTCAGGTGGTTAACCAGCGCAGCCAGTGAGTCGATCGGATAGACATCGATGCCTTCCACCAGCGCAGCTTCCGGCGCATCAACCTGCGGGACAAAGAGGCGTTGATAGCCTCGATGGCGCGCCATCGAGGCCATGGGCAAAATACCGTTGACATGGCGTACGCTGCCGTCCAGACTCAACTCGCCCAAGAGCAGCGCATCGTCCAGTTCGGCGGGCGCCTGGTTGGTGGCGGCGAGGATGCCCACCGCGATGGGCAGGTCATAGGCCGGCCCTTCTTTGCGTAGGTCGGCCGGGGCCAGGTTGACCGTAAGCCGGTGTTGTGGATAGACAAAGCCACTGTTGGTGACTGCGGCGCGTACCCGCTCGCTGCTTTCGCGCACCGCGGTGTCGGGCAGCCCGACCAGGGTCACCCGCTCCAACCCGCTGGCAATATCTACCTCGACGTGAACGGGCTCTGCGTCCAGCCCAAGCACTGCGCAACTGTGAACTTTCGCAAGCATATCTACCTCGTCATTTCAGTGGAAAATGTTATCGCGTAATTTTAATGGGATTGCTTCGGAGTGGAGGCTGCAATCAGTATTGCGCCCTATTCGCGCCACCTCTGGACCATTGTAAGCTCATTCTTGTGACGGCGCCTCGATCAAATGACTGATTATGTTTAGGATATATGTATGGCGGGCCCCTACCCTACAGGTCTCCTTCAAAAAACGTACGATTTTTGGACATTGCTATTTTTCGCATTGGCTGTTACAATAGGAGCCTCAAGCGCCCGCTCCCTATCGCGTTGTTCGCGATTGCTTGTGCCAGCAACCAATATTCCACAGAACTGTGGTCAACTCATCCCCTTACCCTGTCAATAAATTGAACATGGCTTTCGCAGCGCCTGATGGTTGTCAGGCGAGACAAATTGGTCAACAAACAAATCTTCAGTCAAGGCTTGCGTAAGCTCTATTGATATGTCTTTGGGGTGAGGGTTTCTAAGAAGGTCCAAAATCGAATCAGGACAAGGAGGAAGAGGATGGCTCCCAAGAATGGCGTCACACGTCGAGAATTTGTCCGGTTGGTCGGCGCTGCCGCCGGCGCTTCTGTGTTGGGCGCCTGTGTCGCGCCGATGCCGCAATCACAGGGAGAAGCCGACGCGGCCGCCGGTCAGCTTCCCAGCCAGCCCCCAGAACCAATCGTGCTTGATGTCTGGTGGAACGCAGACATTCCCGACCTGACGACGACCTGGGAAGCAAGCCCCGACAACGAAGAGTTCCAACGGACGTGGTACTGGGGTGGGTTGGCGCGCACGCTGTACCCACCCTTTTTGGAAAATCACCCCGGCGTCTCGTTGAATATCACCGCCCACAGTTGGGACTGGGACCTGCGCCAGAACCAACTCATGTCGCTCGCTGCGGGGATCATCCCCGATGTGACCTACGGCGAAGCGTATGTCAATGAATTTGTCCAGTTGGGCATCTACAATCCGGTCTCGGAGGATGCAGCGCAACAGTTCCCCGAAGGGACAATCCGAGGCGCGATGGTCGATGGGCAGACTTACGGCCTACCTATGTCATCGGGCGCCGATGTGCTCTTTATCAACCTGACCACCTGGGAACGCGCCGGCCTCGACCGCAACGATTTGCCCACCACGTGGGAGGAACTGGTGGCGGCCTGCCAGGCCATCTCGCAGATCAACGCCGATGAACGGTGGGGCAACAACTGCTACTACACCTATGGGCCAGATCCCAATACCTATGGTACGGCCATGCGCATCCTGCATTGGTTCAACCAGAACGATGCGCCGCTGGGCAGCGACCTCGGGGTTCCCTCGGCCAATCTGCCCAAGGCGGTGGACACCTGGCTCTTCCACAACGAATTGATGTGGAGCTCGACCGAAGCGCTGATCACTCAGGCCGAGGGGGAAGCCGGCTCGGGCAAGCTCTTCAACGATGGCGTGATCGCCGTTAAGCCAGGCTGGAACAACGACGCAACTTCCGTGGGTGAAGGCAATATTGACGCAACGGCCATCCAGTTCCCATTGCCCCCCGGCGGCCACCCAGCCACGATTGTGATCGGCAACCAGATCAACTCGCCGCTCAAGAACGGCAAACACCCCGACCTGGCCATTGCCCTGGTGGAAGAGACGCTGACCAATGAGACAACGCAGGCCTGGCTGGCCGACAATGCCGGCATCTGGATTCCTGCCCTGAAGTCGCTGCTCGAACAGTATGAAACGTACGACCAACTGGGCGGCTATAAGACCGACGGCGCCAAAGAGATCGTGCGGGTGACCATGAAGGCGCTGCTCGAAGGGGGCGCGGGGCCGCTGCCGGGCTGGCCCAAGAACGGCTCGCGCATTTGGGCCGAGTGGAACAACAGCTACCAGCGCATTTGGAACGGCCGGCTCCAGGCCGCCGAGATTCAGCAGGAGCTGGACAATCTCCAGGCTTCCATCGAACAATTGCTGGCCAGGACCGGGTGAGTCGGGCCACACCATAACTGTACTGAATAACTGTACTGACACATCACGTTCGGAGGTGTTGTCCAGGTGCAACGCACTTTAGGGAGTACGTTGCACCATTGGGCGCGACCTCCCTTCCGGGAATTCAATTTGTGACCGCTGGAGTGTCATGAGCAGCAAAGCAGTTCCGCGTGACCTTCGTCAGCCCCAAGCACAACTCACCCCAGTAGAGCAGATGGCGCGCTGGTATCGGCGCCACCGGGAAGCGGTCATCGCCTGGTCGTTTCTCATCCCCATGCTCGTCTATTTTGTGGCGATGACCTACGTGCCGCTGGCGTTCCTCATCGGCATCAGCTTTACCGACTGGAACATCATCACACCGCCACGGTGGGTGGGGCTGCAAAATTTCCAGATCATTTTCTCCGACTACCGCAACTGGTTTTACCTCAAGGTGATCGGCAGGACGGTGCTCTATGCCGTTGCGATTCTCTTCCTCAACATCGCCGGCGGCTTCTTCACCGCGCTGGTGTTGAACCAAAACCTGCGCGGCAAGGGCATCTTCCGCACCATGTGGTATCTGCCGGCGGTCTTTTCCGGCGCAGTGATTGCGCTGCTGCTCCGTATCTACCTGGCGCCCTCGACCCAAGGCGTGTTGAATATGCTCCTATTCAACGTTGGCATCGGCCCTATCGACTGGTATCGCAGCACGGTCTGGATGCCGATCATCACGGTGCTCTTTTCGGTCTGGCAGGGGATCGGCTTTACGGTGATCTTCTTCCTGGCTGGCCTGCAGGGCATCGATGAGAACCTCTATGACGCCGCCAAGATCGACGGCGCAAACAACCGACAACTGCTCTGGTACATCACCATCCCGCAGATGCTGCCCGTGCTACTCTTTATCTCAGTGACCGGGATGATTGGCTCGATGCAGATGTGGGAAGTGCCCAAGATTATCACCGCCGGCGGGCCGAACGATCTGACCTACACCCTGATCTACAGCATCCACAACGATTCGTTTGGCGCGTTGGAAATGGGGCTCGGCACTGCCCAGTCGTTTGTGCTCTTCATCATGCTGCTGATCTTCATCGGGTGGCAGCTCCACCAGTATCGTAAAGAGTATGGGGTTTAGACCAGACAGAAGATGAAAAGACGCCTCACCATCACCCGGACGCTGAGTTATCTCTTTCTCAGCATCTCCAGCTTTGTCATGATCTACCCGGTGCTCTTTATGGCCCTGGGCGCGTTTACCACCAACGACCGCTTTCTCGAATCTGTCATCCTGCCCATCCCCAACACGTTGAACGTGGCGCTGTTTCAGCGGGCGCTTGCCGCCGGTGTGTGGGATTCGTACGTGTTTACTTTCTACCGCTGCGCATTCTACATCGCCGTCACCATCCTGGTAGGGCTGCTCGGCGGCTATATCTTTTCCAAATTGCGCTTTCCGGGCAGGAATAGGGTATTTCTCCTTTTTTTGTCGGGCATGGTGATGCCCGGCATTCTCATGTTGGTGCCCATGTACTTGCAGATGGCCTGGTTCCCGCTGGTGGGTGGCAATGACATCCTGGGGCGGGGCGGCCACGGGTTTATTCGCGAGTGGCCGGTGCTCTTTATCTATGGCTGGGTGCCGCCCTTTGCCATCTTTCTCTTCAAACAGAGCTACGACATGCTGCCCAGGGAGTATGAGGACGCCGCCAAGGTGGACGGCGCGGGGATGTTCACCATCATCTTCCGCCTCTATGCCCCGCTGCTCAAACCACCTATCGTCGCCCTGACCATCGTCACCTTTCTCGGCGTCTGGAATGACTACCTCTGGCCCAGCATGACCATTGCCGGGCGCCCCGAATACTACCCCATCGCCTACCGGGTGCAGTGGGTCATCCTCTCGGATTGGTCGCCCGTGGGCACCACCGACTACCCCGCAGTGATGGTCCGCACCTTCCTGGCGACCTGGCCGCCGGCTGCTGTTTACTTCTTGTTGCAACGCTATTTTGTCCAGGGGCTGGTCGCCAGCGGGCTGAAAGGGTGAGCATGACCAATCTCCCTGGCCCAGAGAGCGCCGGCAAAAAGAACCTGCCCGGCTTTCGCACGCCAAGAGCCGGCGCCCCCGCGGCGCAGCAACCCGCCATCGTCACCCAGCCGCAGACCTACGCTGATCTCAAACAGGGGATTGACTGGATCACCGAGGAGATCCGGCCTACGTTGGGGCCATTGCCCCGCCTGGTGGCGCTGGCGCGCGCATCCAGCAGCGAAGCCCCTGAAATTCTGGATGA